>JAPLKG010000008.1:0-300000 GCA_026388185.1 Candidatus Eisenbacteria bacterium
TGCACGGTACACCTTGAACCTCACCTGTCCCCGACAGCTCCACTCAACCACCACCCGCTCTCCCTCTACACGAGCGCTGAAACCCTTGACCCACGGCTCGGACAGAAAATCATCCGAATACCGAGCCCAGATGTCATAGTCGCTCCCACTGGGACCACCGCTCCGCTCCCACACTACCCATACCCTCCCTCCTGCACCTACACCAACCTCAGGACACTCGTCCACTGCAGTGAGCTCGCTGTCAGGCTCCGTCACCATCTCCTCCCCCTTCCACCAGCAACCCGACCAACGGCTTATGTACACGTCCCCACGATACACGTCGTTATGATCTTCCCTCGCCCACACAACTACCGGGCCGCTACTCTCTACACCACTCATCCTAGGCCAGTAATCTGACTGACTAGGAAGATCGAGCGGCAAAGGAATAGGACCACTGAAACTCCAATCCTCACCATCCCAGAAGGCACCGCAAATATCAGAAGTGCTGTCAAAATACACTATCCAAGGTCCCTCACCACCACTGAAACATATCGAGGGGGCCGCCCCCTTAATGGAGAGAAGGGACTCCGACCAACCTGTGTCACCCCGATAAATGCAGTGAAGCGTATCTATATAGTCCATCGCTTGCCATACAACCCAAGGTACACCTGCGTCAGATACCGCTATGTCAGGACTCACGTCCTCGATCTCCGGGTGATCGATGTGCTCCAATGATGACCAAACCCCATCCACACGACTACGAAAGAAAAGGTCACCATCGTAACCAGGGTGCCTGGCCACATAAGTGCTTATGACAGCCCAGACCAAGCTCGTGTCCCTGCTGGCTATCTCATACATCTGTCCTTCCCCGCCTCCCGCATACAGCGTCTCAGGCTCACACCAAGCATCACCAACCCAGTGCGTCGTCAACACGTCACAGTACGGCGACGTCCCACCTCGATACCGCTCCCACACTACCCACGGAATACCATCCCGCCCCATGGACGCTCCCCCCAACCACGCATCCTTCTGCACGTTGTCCGGGTGCACCCTCTCCTCGGGTGTCCAACCTTCCCCTGTCCAACGAGAGTACATAATCTCAAAATCACCCTGACTAGCGTCAATACCCATCCAAAACACCCAAGCCGTCCCTGCACTGTCAACAACCACCATGGGGTTCCAATCAGCAGACGTATCCTCCACATTGACCTGCATCTCAGGACTCCACGTGGCAGCAAAGGCAGGCGATGCTGTTGGAAGGAGAAAAGCAGAAGACAGAACAAAGATCGTCAAGAGCAGTACTGTGCGGTCGAGCAGATGTGTGCGGCTAACACCGCACCCAAGCCAGTGGGCACGCCCATGGCCGAGACCACTCAAACTTAGCCTCCCGCCTTGCCTGCGTGAAATAGCCCCCTGACGACCGGACCACATCTGACAGACCTCGAGTGAAACCAGGGTGCACTTCGTCGTAACCAAACTTCTGCCGCAGCACAAAGCTACTGCCATCTAGCCCTCCTGTCAACACATTTTTGCGAGTGCAGCAGGAATGGCCTGGCGTGTGTGTCGCTACCGGTGATGTCGCGGTCACCCAGGACCCTTGAGCGGGACGAGGATTCAGAAATCACACAACCTTGGTAATTGAGATGTCATACCACAACAACCCCCCGAACTTGACACTCCGAACCCCGCTGTGGTAGCATCTCGACGGCTGGCTCTGGTCACGCCTGTTTCTTCGCAAGGGATTCTTCCCGCACGCTTTTCTTGTTTTCTTGCGACGGTTGTTGGTATGCGGAGGTGCGATTTTGAAAGAATACGATGTGGCCAAACTCAGAAACGTAGTGTTCGTTGGTCACGGAGGGGCAGGGAAGACCTCGCTCTGCGAGGCTCTTCTGTTCAATGCTAAGGCCACTAAGAGGCTCGGCAAGGTCGATGACGGCACTTCTGTTCTCGACTACACGCCCGAGGAAATTCAGCGAAAAATCACCATTTCGCTTTCTCTGGGACACCTGGAGTGGAAGGATCATTTTTTCAATCTCGTTGACACACCTGGGTACGCCGACTTTGTGGGCGACGTGAAGGCCGGTCTTTCCGTTGCGGACAGCGCCATGATCCTTCTGCGGGCCGCGGGAGGCGTCGAGATCGGCACGATGAAGGTCTGGGACTTTGTCGAGGAGAACTCGCTCCCCGCGTTTGCCTGCGTGACCATGATGGATAAGGAACACTCGGATTTCTGGGCGTGCGTGGAGGGAGCGTCTGAGTCGTTGTCCAGAAGAGTGATTCCGGTGATTCTGCCCATCGGAACAGGCGATTCTTTCGCGGGAGTTGTGGATGTTCTCTCGATGAAGGCATACCTGTATGACGATCAGGGGCAATTTACCGAACAGAAGGACATTCCTGCCGATGCAAGAAAGCGCGCCGAAGAGGCCAGAGAAAAACTGTTAGACGGGATCGCGGAAAGCGACGATGGCCTTCTCGAGAAGTATCTTGAGAAGGGGACGCTGGAGCCGAAGGAGATAGTCGAGGGGCTGCGGAAAAGTCTCGTGAAAAGGGCCATACTTCCCGTGGCTGCCGTTTCGGCGCACAAAGGGATAGGCATTCCTCAGTTGCTCGACCTGCTTGTCACCGTTCTCCCTTCGCCGGTAGATAGGGGGGTGATCAAGGGCACGGTTCCCGGGACCGATAGGCAGGTTGAGAGAAAGCCGCTCGTCAGCGAACCGCTCTGCGCGATGGTCTTCAAGACGATTTCGGAACCACACGTGGGAGAGCTTTCCCTCATGAGAGTGTTCTCAGGCACGCTGGAAGCCGGTTCCGAGGCCCTCAACTCCAGAAAGAGCAAGAGCGAGAAGATCGGCCAGCTCTTTAGGCTCCAGGGCAAGGAACGGACGGAAGTGACTTCCCTGAAGCCGGGAGAGTTTGGTGCGGCAGTCAAGCTTAGAGACACCTCGACGGGAGACACTCTGTGTTCCTCGGCGAGCCCGATTCAGCTTGAACGTATAAAGTTTCCCGAGCCCGCACTTTCGGAGGCGCTGAGACCGAAGGCGAAGGGCGACGAAGAGAAGATAGCAAATGGACTCTCGCGTCTCAAGGAAGAGGATCCGACTTTCACGGTCTTTGTCGACCCGGAACTCAAGCAGACTCTTCTGAACGGCATGGGCGAGCTACACCTCGAGGTCATCGTGCGCAAGCTGCGCGACCGCTTCGGCGTAGAAGTGGACATCGTCAAGCCCAAGATACCTTACAGGGAAACCATAAAGGGTAAGGCAGAAGTCCAGGGCAGGCACAAGAAGCAATCCGGTGGCAGAGGTCAGTTCGGAGACGTCTGGATAAGGATAGAGCCGAGAAAGAGGGGAGAGGGGTTCGAGTTCGTGAACGAAGTCGTGGGAGGCTCCATACCCACGAAATATATTCCTGCGGTGCAGAAGGGAGTCGAGGAGGCGTGCAAGGAAGGAGTTCTCGCGGGCTACCAGATCGTTGATTTCAGAGTCTATCTGTTCGACGGTTCATATCACACGGTGGATTCTTCTGACCTTGCTTTCAAGATCGCGGGTTCCCTGGCCTTCAAGAAGGCGGTGACCGAGTCCAAGCCGATTCTGCTTGAACCAATAATGGAAGTGGAGGTCACCGTTCCCGATGATTGCATGGGTGACGTGATGGGCGACCTGAGCAGCAAGCGCGGCAGGATTCTTGGGATGGATTCTTACGGCAAGATGCAACGTGTGAAGGCGCTGGTCCCTCAGGCTGAGCTTTACAAGTACTCCACGAACTTGAGGTCGTTGACGCAGGGAAGGGCATCTCACACTGCGAAATTCGCTTCCTACGAAGAGCTTCCTCAGGAGATGACCGAGAAAGTAATCGCAGAGGCCAAACAAGAGAAGGAGTGACGGCGCATGTCTGGTCATTCAAAATGGAGCACGATAAAAAGGAAGAAAGAGAAGGTCGATCAGCAGCGTGGTCGGCTCTTCGGTAAGTGCATCAAAGAAATCACCGTTGCTGCCAGACAGGGCGGCGGCGACATGAACGCGAACGCCCGGCTGAGAGCAGCCGTGCAGTTGGCGAAAAGCTTCAACATGCCGGCCGACAACATTGAAAGGGCCGTCAAGAAGGGTACCGGCGAACTGCCTGGCGTGAACTACGACGAAATTTCCTACGAGGGATACGGTCCCCACGGTATAGCCATCCTGGCTGAGACCGTGACGGACAACAGAAACCGGACGACCTCCGAGATAAGACACATTTTTTCCAAGAACGGAGGCAACCTCGGCGAAGTCGGCTGTGTTTCTTGGATGTTCGACCTGAGAGGCCTCATTACTGTTGAAAGAGGTTCTGCCGACGAAGAAAAACTGATGGGTGTGGCGCTCGACGCAGGGGCCGACGATGTCAATGACGAATCGCCGGAGTACTACGAAATAACGACAGAGCCTTCCAAGCTTGACGCCGTGAGAGATGCTCTCAAGAAGGCCGGCATCGCTCTTACCGGAGCAGAACTCTCGCGCGTCCCGCAGTCGGCCATCACGGTCGGCGAGAAAGAGGCGGAACAGATCCTCAAGCTGATGGAGGCACTCGAAGAGCACGAGGACGTCCAGAAGGTTTTCGCAAACTTCGACATCCCTAATGAAATCATGGCGAAGCTTGGAAAGTAGTGGCCAGGCCAGAGAGTTCACGGTACTCGGGATCGATCCGGGAAGTCTCGTCACGGGCTACGGCTTGATCCACAGAGTGCAGCCGGCGCTCGAATGCCTCGATTTCGGATGCGTGCGGCTTCCTCCAGAACACTCCCTCACACTCAGACTGGAACAGATTTACGATAAGCTTTCAGAGATTGTTGCCGCGTTCAAGCCCGACAGGATGGCCGTGGAGACGATATTCCACAGTCGCAGCGCCAGGTCGGCTCTCATCATGGGTCACGTGAGAGGGGTGGTGCTCCTCGTCGCTGCGAAGGCGGGCCTCGAGATTTTTGAATATACGCCCTTGGAAATCAAGCTATCGGTTGTGGGCACAGGGGCCGCATCAAAGAAGCAGGTGCAGTTCATGGTTTCGAGGATACTCTCGATCTCAGGGAAGCTTCCTCTGGACGCCTCCGACGCTCTGGCCGTGGCGCTCTGCCACGTCAACAAGTGTGCGAGGGGACACTACAGTGGCGTGTCCCGTGTAGGAGCCTCGGGGATGTGGGCCGCCTTGGGAGTGAACGGAGAAAAGAGCGCGAAGGGTGGACTGTGAGAAGGGCGCGTGAAGGGTACGCGAGGTCGCGCGAGAAATAGGGAAGGGTCATCATGATATTCTGTCTCAAAGGCACGCTGATGGAAAAGACCCCCACCAGGGTCGTCCTGGACGTGGGGGGCGTGGGCTACGGGGTCAACGTGCCGCTCTCGACGTACGAGAAGATCGCCGACGTCGGTAGTCCCGTCGAGCTTCTCACGCATCTACACGTCAGGGAAGATTCCCTGGATCTCTATGGTTTTGCGACCCCGGAAGAGAAAGAACTCTTCGAGCTCCTCATTCTTGTTTCGGGAATAGGGCCAAGACTTGCGCTGGGGATACTTTCCGGCAGTGCAGTCCACTCGTTCGCGGAAGCCGTCGCCTCTGCAAACACGGCCATGCTGACAACGATTTCGGGCGTCGGAAAGAAGCTGGCGGAGAGGATTGTCGTGGAGCTGAAAGACAAGATTGCTGCTCTTGTCCACGTGCGTGAAAGGGCAGTCGCCTTCGGCGGCGAGTCTCCTCAATTCAACGACGCTATCCTCGCTCTGGTTTCGCTCGGCGTCACGAGAGCTTCAGCCGCAAAGGCCCTGAAGCGGGTTGTCGCCGAGGCCGGAACCGACCTCACACTGGAAGAGATGGTGCGGCGCGCGCTCTCCCTTGCCGGGGGATAGGGTTTTTCGGCACGCCGCCGGCGAAGCGACTCTTGGCCACGTCCCTACGACGCCTGGTCGGCAAACTGAAGCTCCCACAGTCTCGAGTAGATGCCGCGCTTTTCCATGAGCTCTTCGTGTGTGCCTTCCTCTTTGACGCTTCCCTTGTGAAGTACGATTATTCTGTCGGCGCTTCTTATCGTGGAAAGTCTGTGAGCGATGACGATTGAAGTTCTACCCGAGAGAAGAGACTTCAGGGCCTCTCGTATTCTGAACTCAGTCTCCGGATCGACGCTGGACGTGGCCTCGTCGAGTATGAGAATCGTTGGCTCGTGAAGAAGCGCGCGGGCAAACGAGATTAGCTGTCTTTGTCCCGCAGAAAGCGAGATTCCTCTTTCTCCAACCTCTTCGTCGTAACCGTGGGGGAGTCTCGATATGAACTCGTCGGCCTGCACTCTACGCGTCGCTTCGACGATCTGCTCTCTTGTCAGGTGTGTCTTTCCCAATCTAAGGTTTTCTTCTATTGTAGCGGAGAAGAGAAACACGTCCTGCGGAACGATTGCTATGTTCCTTCGAAGTTCCCTCTCCGGGATCTTCCGAATGTCAATATCGTCCACCCTGATCGATCCTTGCCGTAACTCGTAGAATCTGGAGAGTAGGCTCATGAGAGTGGTCTTGCCCGCGCCCGTGGCCCCCACGATGGCCAGCGTCTTGCCTTCTTCGACTTTGAACGAGACGTTTTTCAAGACTTCCTCGCCCCTGTCGTAGGAAAAAGTGACATCATCAAATTCCACTTTCCCTTTGAGCCTATCAACGTGGATAGGAGTTGAGGCGTCCTTGATTTCTGGCTCCGTATCGAGCAGGTCGAATATTCTCTCCGCCGAGGCCATCGCCGCCTGCATGGTGTTGTATTTCTCGCTCAGGTCGCTGATCGGTCTGAAGAACCTCTGCGTGTATTGAAGGAAAGCAACGAGGGCGCCGATTGTCAAGGCGCCATGAAGTGCTCTCCCCCCGCCGTACCACACGATCAGCGCGACCGCCACGGCGCCGACGAGCTCCATCACGGGAAAGAAAATGGAGTGATAGAGAACGGACTTGAGGTACGCCTCCAGGTGCGATGCGTTCAGCCTGTCGAATTGAGCCATGCTCCTTTGTTCGCGCACGAAAACCTGGACGATCCGGATGCCGCTCAGAGTCTCCTGCAGAAACGCATTCAAGCGGGCGATGCGAGCCCTCACCATGCTGTAAGCCACTCTCACTTTTCTTCTGAACACCATGGTGGCCACAAAAATGCAAGGCACGACTGTGAACACCACCAGTGCCAGCCTGAGATTCATCGCGACAAGGACGACGGCTATTCCGATGAGCGTGAAGATGTCGCCGAATATCGCGACCACTCCGCTCGTGACCAACTCGTTCAGCACCTCGACGTCGTTTGTTACCCTGGTGAGAAGCCTTCCTACGGGGTTCTTGTCGAAAAAGGAAATCGAGAGCCGCTGCAAGTGCGAGAAGATCTCCGCTCTTAGGTCGGCCATGACCTGCTGCCCCGTCTTGTTCATCATGTAGACCTGCCAGTAGCGGAACAAGAAGCCGACGATGAGAGAGAACACGTACAAAGCTGAAAGAAGTGGGAGCCCCCTTGAATTCCCCGCTGAGATATACTTGTCTATGCCAATCTTCACGAGATATGGTCCGACCAACTCCGACGCCGACACGAGAAGGAGGAGCAAGACCGACACGGCCACGACGGCCTTGTATGGAGCCAGATACCCGAGCAGTCTTCTTGCGAGGCGCGAGTCGTAGGCCTTCAGCAGGATTTCCTCTTCTTCATGAATGCGCGGCGGCATGTGTTGGTTACCTTCCAGCGTTCATCATGTGCGAAGTGTCCGTTGGCTTCCCTGTGCCAATCCTGACGAGTCTATTCAGTCGGTTTCGAGCTCTTCCGTGAGTTGCTGTCTTCTGTAGAGCTCCTTGTATAGTCTTCCGGTTCTCAGAAGCTCCGCGTGGGAGCCCCGTTCCGCTATTCTTCCGTTCTCCAAAACGATGATCTCGTCGGCCTCGTTGATCGAAGAGATGCGATGGGAGACGATGATCCAGGTCCTGTCTCCGAGTCTGTCTCTCAGGCGCCTCAGGATTTCCCTCTCGGTGGCCGCGTCCACGCTGGAGAAGGCGTCGTCGAGAAGGAGAATGGCCGGGTTGATGATGACCGCCCTCGAGATGGCAGTCCTCTGTTTCTGACCTCCCGAAAGTGTGATGCCCCTCTCGCCGATCAGTGTGTCGAACTTTTCTCCGAACTCCTCAACTTCCTCGGTCATTCTGGACATGACCGTCACCTCGGCGATCTCTTCGTCTCTTGCGGAAGGCCTTCCGTATGCGATGTTTTCCCTTATCGTGTCCGAGAAAAGAAACGACTCCTGCGGCACGTAGCCTATTCTGGTCCTCAGAACGTGAAGCGGAATTTTCCGGGCATCGACGCCGTCTATGAGTATTTCGCCGGACGTTGGGTCGAACAATCTCGGCAACAGATTGATGAGGGTGCTCTTCCCCGAGCCGGTCCTGCCCACGACCGCCACCTTTCTCCCGCGAGGGAGCTTGAAGCTTACGTCCTTGAGTATCGCCGGACCTCCCTCGAAGTAGGAGAACGACACGTTTTTGAATTCCACCTCGCCGGCTATCTTTGTGATGGAGAGAGCATCTACGTCCGAGATTTCGGGCTTCTCGTCGAGAATCTCCGCCACCCTTTGCATCGAGGCCGAGCCTCTCTGTACAAGATTCACGACCCATCCGAGCGATATTGCGGGCCAGGTCAACATTGCGAGATATCCGCTGAAGGCCACGAAATCTCCCAGCGAAATTTTTCCTCTGACTACCTCCGTCCCTCCTATCCACAGCACTATGACGGCGCCGAGACCGCCGACGAGTGCGATCAGCGGGTGGAATACTCCCCATATCTTGACGAGTCCGAGGTTCTTGGAGATGTATTCCTCGTTCAGCTTTCCGAATTGCTCTTTCTCGAACTCCTCGTTCCCGTAAGCTTTCACTATTCTGATTCCCGACAGATTCTCGTGCACCCTCGCCGTGAGCTTCGAGAATTGTCGCTGTACCTGTTCGAACCTCTCCCTCACGAGCCCTCCGAATCGATTCACAAGCAGGGCGAGGGCGGGGATGGGTAGAAGGGCGCAGGCCGTGAGAAGGGGATCTATGTAAAGCATCAGCGACGTCGCGGCCGCAAACGTGATGACGGTGTTTATCGAGTACATTATCCCTGGGCCGAGAAGCTCTCTCACGGCGTTCACGTCGTTCGTCGCCCTGGCCATGATGTCCCCTGTCTTGGTGCGCGTGAAGTAGGAAGGAGACAGTCGAACGAGGTGTGCGAAGAGATCGTTCCGCAACTCGTATTCCATTTCGCGCGACGCGCCGATCATCAGCTTCCTCATGTAGAACCTGAAGACCCCCTGCACCGCCGCTGCGGCCACGATGAGAAGGGCGTATCTCAAGAGAACTCCGGGGTCGGCCCTGCGGGAGATGCTGTCCACGGCGAGCTTGCTGAGCCAGGGGATGAGAAGGGCAACGGCTTGAAGGGCCGCGATGCATAGAGAGCCGATGACGAGAACCTTCTGGTGTCTCTTGACGTATTTCGAAAGCCTGAGCAGTGCCCTTGACGACTTCATGGTCATGTCTTTGTGGTCAAGAGGAGGGAGCGCTCGGGAGAGCGGGATTCGTTGATGTTGGTCACGTATATGGCAGGCTCGTCCGAAACGGGGCACTTGTACTCGCAGATTCCGCACCCTATGCAGAGACCGGGTACCACGACCGGCAGCTTCAAAGTGATCTCCTCTCCGTCGGGGCCGACTTTGTTCACTTCTTCGAAGACTATCGCCTTCTTGGGCGTGGGACAATGTTCTTCACACACTATGCAGTTTACGTTGAACGCGTGGGGGAGACACCGATTCTTGTTGATGAAGGCGAGACCGATGATCGTCCTTCTCTTTTCTTCGACGGGAAGTTTCTTTATGGCCCCGGTGGGGCAGATCTGCCCGCACAGCGTGCAGGAATACTCGCAGTAACCTATTCTCGGAACCAGCACGGGAGACCACATCCCCTCCAGTCCGGCCTCGAGGAGGGTGGGTTGAAGCCCGTTCGTAAGACACACTTTCATGCATTCCGAGCACTTCACGCACCTTTCCAGAAATGCCTTTTCCGGAAGGGCGCCCGGCGGTCTTATGAGACGAGGATTAGGTTTCACAAGACTGGGAGAAACTCGTAGAAGGGGAATTGCCAGCACTCCCGCCCCCGCGGACCAGAGAAAAGCACGCCTGCTCAGGTCTATTCGTCCCTCCTCCCTGCGCGGCAAAGCAATGCCGAAAGAGGCGGCTCCCTTTGGGCAGGCTTCCACGCAGTTCCAGCAGAAGATACATTCCGCCTTTCTCCATCCGTCGCCCATCGCGGGGGAGGCACCCGTCGGGCATGCCCGTACGCACTTTCCGCATTCGTCACACGCGTTGCTGACCCGGAGCCTCACGAGCGATGCCTTTGAGAACACCCCAAGCAGTGCGCCGAGAGGGCACACGTATCTACACCAGAACCTGCTTCTCGAGAGATTGAGGACGAGTAGCCCGACAAAAAGCGTTCCCAGCAGGGCCCCTTGCAGAAAGCGGGGCTGGTTAAACGCAAGTACGTGTTGCCGCAAGAATGCGTAGATCGTCTCGGTGAAGCGCGAGATCCACAGGGGACCGCGAGCGTAGATGCCGTCGAAGACACTGCGCGTCAGAAACTCGATGGCGGGCCCGATGCCCGCGGCAAGAGAGCGCACAGTGAGAGAAAGCGGATCCAATACCCCAAGAATAGACATCGAAAAAAGCCCGCTCAGGACGACGGCGACGAGCACCACGTACTTCCACCTGAGGCGACTGGTGTAGAGTCCGTGCTCGATCTTTCTGGGTCTGCGCGCGACCTCGCCCGCCGCGTTGTGAAGCGTTCCGAAAGGACAGAACCAGCCGCAGAAAAATCTGCCGAATAGAAGAGAAATACCGACGGTGACAAGGCTGAGCAGCAAGATGGGCTTTATCGAAAAGGAAGACAACAGCAGGAGACCCGCAAAGAGAGGGTCGAGATCCAGAAAGATTTTGACGGGATAGCTGATTTGATCCTTGCCCGAGTACTGGGTCTGTGTCAGGAGAAAGAAGAAGGCAATCACAAAAACTACTTGTGAAACTCGCCTCAGGTTCGCCATCAACCTTCCTATGTCACCTCAATTGAGGAGAACCGCACCTTCTTGAGATCGATTTCTCCGACTCCGGCCTTCGCAGCCTTGACGAGGTAGCCCAGATCGGATCCCTTCAGGCCGAAGAACGTGGCTCCGTAGGAATCAACCGCCAGTTGGTCCGTCCCCACGACAAGAGTGTTCAGTCTCCGCACGTCCTTGATGTTTCCTCCCTGGGGGCCGTTCGCGACCAGAATCCGAGTCGCATCCAGAACTGTGAGCGTGGGCTTGAAGAAATGCGCCAGGTCGGCAAGGCTGAGGTCTATTTGTTGATGAAGCTTGCCTCGGGGGTCCCCGATGACTCCCATCCAGTTCTTCACGGACATCGACAATCGAGACATTCCGTGCTGCTTGGCCACGGGGACGTTTATCACTTTGTCACAATCCAAGACTGCTGAATAGATGGGCCATTTATCTAGCACGGCACCGTGCATGTTGATTTGTCTGAAGTCTCTCTCGTCCACAAACTTGACTTCCGCTCCCGCCTTTCGGGCGGAGTCGGCGATTCCGCTTTTCACGTAGCAACGCCTGGGGTCGTCGCAGCTCCTGTCAAAAACCTTCACTTTCTTGGCACCGGCCTGGAAGCACATTTCAACCATGGAGTAGACGAGAGCAGGATCTGTATTTGCGGCCTGTTCCGGCACGCGGTCCCAGCCGATGTTGGGTTTTACGACGACGACGTCTCCCCTGGAAATGTACCTCGAAATGCCTCCGAGGGCGTCGACGGCCGAACGAAGGTTCCGCGCCACAGACGGGCCGTGCGCGACGACAAACGTGGGAGGAGGCGCCTCCTTCGCGTGTGCGAGAGGGCCAGCCGAGGCCAGAGTGGCAGCGGAAGTGAACGGCGCTCGCAGTCCGGCAAGAACACTTCCTGCTGCACCGGCCATGATCAGTCGTAAAAAGTCTCTTCGGTCCATGTGACGCGCTCCGTGTGTTGATACGCTCCGTCTGTTGATGCGCTTCGAGTGTGTTTGGCTTGAGTCAGGATACCACTTCGCCGTTCCCCGTGTCAAATGACCGGACTCCGCCGAAGCCTGCCCCGCGCCCGTTTTCTCTTTGCAGACGTGAGTTTGGTGTGCTAGTCTACGACCTGAAGGGAGAGAGACTGCGTGGCTGAAAAACATCTCACTTCCCCGGCCCTGGTCGAGGAAGAACTGGCCATTGATAAGGCGCTCAGGCCCACAAGCTTGGACGAATTCGTGGGCCAGACTCAGCTCAAGGAAAACTTGAAAGTATTCCTGCAAGCTGCTGTACAGAGAGGAGAAGCGCTCGACCACATTCTCTTTCACGGTCCTCCGGGGCTTGGGAAAACCACCCTCGCCAACATCATGGCGAACGAGATGGGCGTGGAAATCGTCCATGCCACGGGACCCGTCATCGAGAGACCCGCAGATCTCGCGGGTCTTCTTACAAACCTGACCGAGAGAGCCATTCTCTTCATCGACGAGATTCACAGGCTGAACCACGTTGTGGAAGAGTACCTCTACCCGGCGATGGAGGATTTCAAGATTGACATCATGATTGACAGGGGTCCGAGTGCCCGTTCGGTGCGCCTCAAACTCCAGCACTTCACCCTGGCGGGCGCCACAACGCGCGCAGGTCTCATCACTTCGCCCTTGAGAGCCAGGTTCGGCATGATGTGCCGCATCGGTTATTACAGCGCCGAGGAACTCTGTCAGATTGTGAAACGCTCCGCACGAATCATGGAAGTTCCCATCGACGAAGAAGGGGCAAGAGAGCTTGCCGCGCGATCTCGAGGAACTCCCAGAATCGCAAATCGTCTCTTGAGGAGGGTTCGCGACTTCGCGCAGATAAAGGCGAGTGGGAAAATCACAGGACGAGTGGCCGAAGATGGCCTGCAAATGCTGGAAGTTGACAAACTCGGGCTTGACGACATGGATAGGAGAATGCTGGAAGCCATTATTATGAAGTTCGGCGGAGGTCCCGTGGGGCTCAACAACCTCGCAGTCGCGGTCGGAGAGGAAGCAGAGACGCTTGAAGACGTGTACGAGCCCTTCCTGATACAGGAAGGGCTTATCAAGAGGACGCCCAGGGGAAGGGAAGCCACGAGTCTCGCCTACGAGCACTTGGGCATTGCTGGCCGCGACAAAGAGACGGAACAGAACGGCACTCAGAAAGAGCTCTTTAAGGAATAGCTGCGTTCGCGACTCGCTGCGCCCCAGGTCATTCATACTGTCAAGCACTCTTCCAGATCGAACTGACGCGTTGGAGGACGATCGGCGCTGACGGAATAGCTGTGTCCGTGTTGCGGAGGGAGATTGGCGGAAAAAATCCTGCTCCATGCCTGCTGCGCTCCCTGCTCGACTGTTCCCGTCCCTGCACTTACGGAGGACGGGTTCGAGGTGGTGGCCTTTTTCTTCAACCCGAACGTCCATCCCCATTCGGAGTTCGTAAATCGGTTGAGGTCAATGCAGCAATTCGTTAAAAATAGGGAGATTAGCGGTTTCTTCTACAAGGGCTACCCTCTCGAGAGTTTCCTGCGGATGCAACTGTCGCAGCTCGAATCCAGATGCGAGGGTTGCTACGAACTGCGCCTCACGGCAGCAGCGAGAAAGGCGAAGGAAGAGGGGATAAGGGTATTTTCCACCACCTTGCTTGTCAGCCCGTACCAGAAGCACGAGTTGATCAGAGATCTGGGAAAGAGCGTTCAGAAGGAAAGCCGGATAGAGTTTCTCTACAACGACTGGCGGCCTCGGTGGCACGAGACAAGAGATCTGGCGAGAAAGGAAGACCTCTATCTTCAGAAATACTGCGGCTGCATTTTCAGCGAGACCGAACGATACCTGGAAAAAGAAGGACGGCAGCACAAGAGAGGAAAAGCTGCACAAGCAGATTCATGAGTAACAATGAGCTTGCTGCCTTTGAATTCGAGCTTCCCGAGAGCTTCATAGCCAAGAGGCCTGCCGTCCCTCGCAGTTCGTCCAGGCTGATGGTTCTGGATCGGGCCGCCCTCAGTATTGAGCATTCTGTGTTCGAATCGTTTCCCTCCCGTCTTGAGGAGGGAGACTGTCTGGTCTTGAACGAGACGAAAGTACGACCTTGTCGAATGTCAGGAGTGCGGAAGGAGACGGGCGGGAAACTTGAGCTACTGTTCGTGCGCGAGAATGAGGGAACCGGGGACGAGAGACCTCGATGGGAAGCGTTGGTTAGACCCGCCAGACGTTTGAAAGACGGCACGGCGGTCTCTCTCAGCGGTGGGGCAAGCGCAAGGATAGTGGAGAAGCTTTCTGGAGCCTCCTTTCTTGTCGAAGTACCCGAGCAGTTCGAGGACTACCTCGAGAAGCATGGGCAGATGCCCATTCCTCCCTACATAAGACGCAAGGCGGACGCGGATGACAAGGAGCACTACCAGACCGTCTACGCTCGCGTTGCCGGATCTTCGGCCGCGCCGACCGCAGGCTTGCATTTCACACGAGAAATACTACGCAAACTCGAGGCTAGAGGCGTTGGAATCGCAACGCTCACATTGCACGTGGGTCCCGGAACATTCAGACCCCTGACGCCGGGCACGCTCTCTTCTCAGAAACTGGATCCCGAGTCCTACGAAATAACCGCCGAGGCCTGCCAAATCATCAACAGAACCAGGGGAAGGGGAGGGAGAGTGTTCGCCGTGGGCACCACGAGCGCACGCGTGTTGGAAACGGTTGCGAATAGCGCCGGCGGCGCGAGAGGGGAGGCTCTTGGCCCGGCCAAAGGATGGACGGACAGGTTCATCTATCCGCCCTACGATTTCAAGAGCGTGGACGCCCTTATCACGAATTTCCACCTTCCGGGTTCCAGCGTCCTGCTTCTGGTCTGTGCTTTTGCCGGGCGAGAGTTTATCCTCAAGGCCTACGAAGAGGCAAAGAGGGAGGGATATAGGTTCTATAGTTACGGCGACGGAATGCTCATCGTCTGAGTCTTTCAATCGAGTCTGTCACACACGTGCTTGTTCTTGGGAAGTGGATTAGAAATGGAATTCCGTCTGGAAAAAAGCGACGGCGAATCAAACGCCAGGGCGGGCGTTATCGTCACCGGCAGAGGCGAGATAGAGACTCCCATTTTCATGCCCGTAGGTACCCAGGCGACCGTCAAGACAGTCTCCCCTCAAGAGCTGGCCGAGATAGGCGCCCAGATCGTGCTTGCCAACACGTATCATCTTTACCTGAGGCCGGGGCATGAGTTGATTCGCGAAATGGGCGGACTTCACAAGTTCATGAGCTGGCCCAAGGCCATCTTGACGGACAGCGGAGGTTTCCAGGTCTTCAGTCTTTCGAATCTCCGCGTCGTTAGAAGAGAAGGCGTGGTTTTTCGCTCCCATCTTGACGGATCCGAGCACTTCATTTCGCCGGAAATTGCCGTGGAGATACAGAGAGCGCTTGATTCGGATATCGTGATGACGCTGGACCAGTGTGTCGGGTATCCCGCGGACATGCCGTCGGCCAAGCAGGCGATGGAGAACACGCTCGATTGGGCGGAACGCTCGAGATCGGCTTGGAAAGACCTGGATGCTCCTCCTTCTCGTGCTCTGTTCGGGATTGTCCAGGGAAGCACCTACGATTGCCTCAGAAGGCAGTGCTCAAAAGCGCTTGTTGGAATGGAGTTTGACGGATATGCTATTGGCGGACTTTCGGTGGGAGAGCCGAAGAGTGCGACTTTTGAGATGACGGCCGTCACCGTAGATGAACTTCCTCGGCAAAAGCCCAGATATCTGATGGGGGTGGGTTTTCCGCAAGACATCATCGCGGCCGTTTCCCTGGGAGTGGACATGTTCGATTGTGTGATGCCGACCAGGAATGCAAGAAATGGTACGGTGTTCACCTCCACGGGGAAGCTGGTCGTCAAGAACGTCGAGTACGCAAAGGACGAGAGACCCCTCGACCAAAACTGCGATTGTTACACGTGCAGAACATTCTCGAGGGCATATCTGAGACACCTTTTTCAGGCCGGAGAACTGTTGGGGCCGCGGCTCGCTACAGTTCACAGCCTCTGTTTCTTTTTGAGAATGATGAAGGAGATGCGAGAGAGTATACTGGAAGGGCGATTCTCCCACTGGAGCAAGGAGTTTCTGGAAAGATACGAATCGGGCGCAGAAGCAAGAGCAAGTTGAGCCGGCCGGCCAATCAGAAAGGGCCGGGCGGGCAATGAGCTTGGCCGGTAGGCACTCGAGATGAATCACGAGAGCAATCGTGGTTCCGATGGTGAATCCGAGCTGGACTCGGGCGTCTAACAAGGAGGGTTTGATGCTAGACGTAGCTTACGCGATGGGTACTTCTGGAGGAGGTCAGGGGCAGTCAGGCAGTCCTTACGGCGGCCTCCTGATGATACTTGTCATTTTTGGCATTTTCTACTTTCTTCTGGTGCGGCCACAGATGAAGCGGCAGAAACAACACCAGACGATGGTGAATTCTCTGAAGAAAGGTGACAAGGTTGTGACTACCGGCGGCATTCACGGCACGATAGTGGGCATCAAGGACGACGTTGCGATCATAAAGATAGCCGAGGAGGTAAAGATCGAGGTGTCCAAGAGCTGTGTGGCCGCGATAAAGGAGCAAGGCGAGTAAATGGCTCCCAAGTCCGTCGTCACCTACGGAAACCCGCTTCTCAAGCGACGCGCGAGAGAGATAACCGAAATTGACGACTCGGTAAGGAAACTTGCGGAAGAGATGTTCGAAACGATGGAGCGCTCGCGAGGCGTAGGACTGGCGGCTCCTCAGGTGGGCGTTCCACTGCGAGTCATTGTGTTGAGTGTCCCGATGGACGATGGGACACGATGGAAGTGTGCTATCGTGAACCCCGAGCTGGTGTCGAAGAACGGGAAGATGACGTCGGAAGAAGGATGTCTCAGTGTACCTGGTATCTACGAGGAGATCACGAGAGCCGAAGAGATCGAGGTGAAGGGGCTCGATCTTGAGGGGAAGGAAATAAGGGTCAAAGGGAAGGGGCTCTTGGCCAAAGCCGTCCAGCACGAAATGGACCACATCGATGGCATTCTGATTGTAGACAGGCTGAGCGCAATAAAGCGGCACGTGCTCCAGAGGCGCCTTCGTAAACTTGAGGAAAATGCCAAGGGGAGGGCGTCTTGAGAATCGTCTTCATGGGCACGCCGCGCTTTGCGGTTCCATCGCTTTCCAAATTAGTGAGCGACGGACACGACGTAGTGGCCGTCGTGACGCAGCCCCAAAGACCCAGCGGAAGAGGCCTCGAGCCGACTCCACCCCCGGTCAAGGTCCTGGCGGACGAAAAAGGGCTGAGGATTCTCCAGCCGGAGAACGTAAACCTCCCCGAGTCCATCCAGGAGCTCACTGCACTGGAGCCGGAGCTCATAGTCGTCGTGGCGTACGGCGCCATACTTCGCAGGCCACTCCTCGAACTCCCCTCCTTGGGGTGCGTCAACCTTCACGCTTCTCTGCTTCCGAAGCTGAGAGGAGTCGCCCCCATCAACTGGGCCATAATGGAAGGCCACAGGGCAACGGGCGTGACGACCATCTGGATGAACGAAAAAGTCGACGCCGGCGAGATCATTCTGCAGAGATACGTCGCGATACTTCCCGAAGAGACCGCTGGTGAACTTGAAGAGAGGCTCTGTCACGCGGGAAGTGAGCTGCTCTCCAGGACGCTCCTCGCGATCAAGGACGGAAATGCACCCAAGATTCCGCAAGACGCCGCGCTTTCAACGTACGCGCCGATGCTCAAGAAAGAGGACGGCGTCATTGATTGGAGCAGGGACGCCGAGGTGCTTTCGGATCACATAAGAGGCGTGACTCCGTGGCCGAGCGCTCAGACGACGATTCACGGCGAACCCCTCAAGATTCTCAAGGCCAGAGTGATTGAGCCGATGAGTGCGTATCACGCGGGCAGCATCCTCAAACTCGACGAGGATGGCGCGATCGCCGTTGCTGCAGGCCACGGCGTACTTCAAGTCATTGCGGTTCAGCCCGCAGGAAAAAAGCCCATGGCCGCGGTCGACTTCGCCCGAGGAAGGCGACTGCGCGAGGGCGAAAGATTTGGGACGTGAGATGCAGTCCCGTGGCCACAGAGGTAACAGGCGCCACAGTAGCGCAAGCGGCGACAACATGGCCAGACGCCACACGGGCCGCAGGCGAAAGACGACTCGCGAGACAAGCGCGAGGGAAATCGCTGCTTCAATACTCTCCGCAGTAGATTCACGCAGTGCCTTCAGCGATCGCCTTCTGTCTTCCTACCTCAAGAAAGTCGAACTGAGTTCTGAAGACCGCGGCCTTCTCACGTATCTCGTCAAGGGAACACTCCGATGGAGGGGACGAGTTGATTGGGTGCTTTCGGGCGTTCTCAAGACTGAGCTGGCCGAGCTTCCCACGTGGATTCGGAACGTTCTTCGTCTTGGCGCATTTCAGATTCTTTTCATGGACCGCATCCCGGTCTCGGCGGCAACAGACGAAAGCGTGAAGCTCGCCCGAAAGAGAGGGCATCCCGGTACCGCCGGGCTTGTCAACGCGGTGTTGCGCAGACTTGTGAGCACGAAAGACGCCATCGAGTACCCTTCCGTAGAGAAGGGCGACGTCGGCGCCGTCTCGATTCTTTACTCTCACCCGGAGTGGATGCTGGAGAGATGGGTCCGGCGATTCGGTCTGGAAAGAACAATCAAGATCTGTGAGGCGAACAATCTCTCCGACCATCTGTGCATAAGACCTAACAGGATTCGCGTGGAGCCCGTGAAACTGATCGCGAGGCTTCGAGAGAGCGGAATCGCGGCCGAAGCCGGCGTCCTCGACCCCTCGATGATAAGAGTGAGGGGTGAACTCTCTCCTGCAACCGACTCGAATTTCAGGGACGGACTCTACACCCCTCAAGACGAGGGTGAGTCACTCGTCTGTCGTCTCCTCTCGGTAGAGGGCGACGCGACGCTTCTTGATTTGTGCGCGGGCCCGGGTGGAAAGGCCACCCAGCTTGCGGAGATGACTGATGATGCGAAGCCTGTCTATTGCCTCGAGATTCATCACTCGAGGGCGGCGCAAGTGCGAGAGGCGGCAAGAAGACTTGGTTTGGGTTCGATAGAGGTGGTGACCGGAGACGGCAGGCACGCCCCTTTCGGAGCGCGATTTGACAGGATTCTTGTCGACGCCCCCTGTTCGGGTCTCGGTGTAATTGGCAAGAGGGCGGACGCCAGATGGAGGAAGAAGGAGGCGTCTCTCGCCATGCTTTCCCAGCTTCAAGGAGAGCTCCTGGACTCGGCATCGAAGCTTCTTGATGATGGCGGTATTATGGTCTACAGTGTCTGCAGTTTTGAACTGGAGGAGACGAGCGAGGTGGTGTCTTCTTTCTTGAAAAGCCATCGCGGATTCGAGATTGAGCCTGCGTCCAGTTTTGTGGGCGGAGACGTGGTTGACGAGAGCGGCGCCATGTTGATACTTCCCGACAGATATGGTACGGATGGCCTGTTCGCCGTGAGGGTGAGAAGAGTCCGATAATGCCTTTCTTCCTCCCGCGGCGTGCGGCACGCGAGAATGAAATGAAGAGTAGAGTCAAGATATCACCTTTCTGGACTATCGTTCTGCTCGCTCTCGCGGCTTTTGTGGGAGGAGTGCTCATTTTCAATTTCGGCATCATGCCTCTTCTTGTCGGGCATGGCGGAGAAGCCAAGCTACCCGATTTGACCCTCTGCACCGTTCCGGAGGCGGAGCGAAGACTCAAGGAAGAGGGGCTGAGGCTTGCCGAGACTGGTTCGGTCTTTAGCGCCGACGTGCCCAAGGGATGTGTTGTTTCACAGTATCCCCCGGCCTTTGCGACCGTGAAGAAAAGCAGAGGCGTGAAGATCAACGTAAGTAGTGGAGAATCTGGCGTGTCGGTGCCCGAGATCGTGGGACAATCGCTGAGACATGCCGAAATCGTGCTCGGAAGGGCGGGTCTTCAGTTGGGACGCGTGTCGCAGGTGTACTCTGCCGAAATCCCCGCGGATGCCGTGATCTCGACTTTTCCTGGGCCCGGTGCACTCGCAGAAGAGGGAGGAACCGTTGACGTTCTTGTGAGCCTTGGCCCTCCCGCGGAGGAGTTCGTGATGCCGCAACTAGTGGGCCAGAACGTCAACGTCGCGCGGAATGTCGTCGAATCGGCCGGGCTGGTTCTGGAAATCGAGTCCGGCTCCACGCGCACCGGCGGCAAGGTCGTGGACCAACGGCCTCCTTACGGGACCAAGATCAGCAGGGGGTCGGTGGTATATGTCAGCGTCAGGAATCCAGGTTAGACCACGGGCCGGCCGGCGCAGCGTCCTGAAGCGTGGCCGAGGCTACACTGAACGGAGAGCCGAACGATGATCAAAATAGCACCTTCAGTTCTTTCCGCTGACTTTGGCAGACTCTCGGAGCAGTTGCGGAGCGTGGAAAGTGGCGGCGCCGATTTGATTCACGTTGACGTGATGGACGGCCATTTCGTCCCGAACATCACGTTCGGGCCCATCATCGTTTCCGCCATACGCAAGCTCACGAAACTTCCACTGTGTGTCCACCTGATGATCAGCGAACCGTGGAGATACGCGAGCAACTTCTGCGACGCTGGGGCGGATTACCTGAGTTTCCACTGGGAGGCGTCGTCGGACAGAGGTGTTCGAGCGGACTTGATTGAATCCACGATCAGCCTTATAAGAGAGAAAAGCGTGAAGCCGGGCCTTGCCGTGAACCCTGAGACGCCGGCCTCTGCGATCTTCCCGTTCTTGGAAACACTGGACCTCGTCGTCATAATGAGCGTTCATCCCGGTTTCGGCGGCCAGGGCTTTATCAAGGAAGTGCTGCCCAAGATACGCGAGATGAGTCGTAAGCGCCAGACTCACAACTTCGAAATAGAGGTCGACGGCGGCGTGAGCCTGGAGACGGCGCCTGCAATAGTGGAGGCGGGCGCGACCATGCTGGCCGTCGGTTCCCACGTCTTCGGCTCTCCGGACCCCGCCTCGCAGGTGAAGGCTCTGCGCAAGAGTGTTGCCGGTATCTGCGGCCGGAGCTAGGCAGACTCAAGCGGAACCACGTCTCTGTTGCGCGATCTCTGTTGCGTGTGACGTCCGAAAATGCTAAACTACGAAATTGCGGCCGGAAGGTTCGAGCACACAGTCCCGCCTTCCGGCACAATGATTTAATGGGGAATTTGGGCCAAGCGCGATGTTTGACGAACTCACTTCAAGACTCGACGCGGTTTTCAAGAAGCTTCGCGGCTACGGGAAGCTGAGTGAACAGAACATGCGGGAATCTCTGAGAGAGGTTCGCCGAGTTCTCCTCGAGGCTGACGTCAACTATAAGGTCGCGAAGGATTTCGTGGCGCGGGTAGAAGAGAAGGCCCTGGGCCGCGAGGTGCTTAAGAGCTTGACGCCCGGCCAACAGGTCATCGCCGTCGTGCACGAAGAACTCGTCGAGCTCTTGGGTCAGAAGGCGGTGGGTCTTGCCCCCGTCTCAAAACCTCCTGCCGTGCTTCTGATCGTCGGTTTGCAGGGCTCGGGCAAGACCACCTTCACCGTGAAGCTGGCCGCACATCTTCAAGGAAAGGGTGCAAGACCGATGGTCGTGGCGGCGGACCTGAAGAGACCCGCGGCCGTAGAACAGCTCAAAATCCTCGCAGACTCTGTCGGAATCAAGGCGTTCCTTCCTCAAGAAGGTGACTCGGTGCTCGCAACCGCTCCGAAGGCCGTTGCCCAGGCCGTCGAGGGTGGATACGACTGGGTGCTATTCGATACGGCGGGAAGGATGCACGTAGACGAAGAGATGATGGACGAGCTCTGTGAGCTCAAGAAAGCTGTGTCTCCTCAAGAGATTCTTCTCGTCCTTGACGGTATGACCGGCCAGGACGCGGTCAACGTCGCCAACACGTTTCAGAAGACCGTGGATTTCGACGGTGCCGTCCTCACGAAATTGGACGGAGACGCAAGGGGTGGTGCGGCTCTCTCCCTGAGGGCCGTGACGGGTAGGCCCATCAAGTTTGTGAGTGTGGGCGAGAAACTTGATGCGCTCGAGGTCTTTCATCCCGACAGAATGGCCTCTCGCATCCTGGGAATGGGCGACGTTCTCTCGCTCATAGAAAAAGCGGAAAAGACCGTCGACGTGGAACGGGCAAAGGAGATGGAGAAAAGGCTCAGAGAGGCCGATTTCACGTTGGAGGACTTTCTGGGACAGCTCAAAGAAGTCAGAAAGATGGGTCCGCTTCAAGACCTGGTGGATATGATCCCGGGTTTTGGTAAGATCAAGAAGGCCGGGCTCAACGTTGACGAGGGAGCGTTCAACAGAATCGAAGCCATCATCAATTCCATGACTCCCATGGAGAGAAGGACGCCGACTGCCATAGACGGAAGTAGAAGAAAGAGGGTTGCAAAGGGCAGCGGCACGAGCGTTCAGGAGGTGAACAGGGTTCTGAAGCAGTTTTTCGAGATCCAGAAGCTGCTCAGGCAGATGAGACGTGGAGGCAGAAAGGGGTTGAGGTCTCTGCCGTTCTAATGTTACCTTTATACGTGGAGGTGAACTGAGTGTCAGTAAAGATTCGACTCACGAGAACAGGTGCGAAACACAGGCCATTCTATAGAATCATCGTCACGGATTCGAGAATGCCGCGTGACGGTAGGTTCATAGCAACGCTTGGCACGTACGATCCTCTCACCGAGTCAGGGAACATCGAGGTTGACGGCGAACTGGTGAAGCATTGGATGAGCAAGGGCGCAACGCCTTCCCTAGCCGTGAAGCAACTGCTGAAGAGGGCGGGCGTGGTGACGGTTGAAGCGCCGGCGGCCTCAGCCAAGAAATCCCCTGAGGCGGTGTCCCTCGAGGCTCTACGAGAAGGCGAAGGGGAGGAAGTTGAAGTGACTCCGTCGGAGATTCCGCTAGAGACTTCTTCCGGGGAAGGGGCTCAGAAACCGTCGCGTGCCAAGAAGGCGCCCGCGAAGCCAGGCAAGCCGTCAGGCAAAGCGGCTTCGCAGAAGGAAAAATCAAAGCCGACGTCGAAGTAGCCATCCTTTGGCGGGTGGGGTAGATTGGGCCAGCCGTGGGCCGGCTTCAACGGTTTCGGGCGATTAGACGATCCCCAGTCGGACTACGTCGAGCCTGATGGAATTCTTCCGCCAGTCGGTTCCTCAGCAAGTCGGGGAGGATTTGTATCGTATGAAAGAACTTATTGAGTATATCGCGAAGCGCATCGTCGACAAGCCGAACGACGTCGTCGTCAGAGAAGTCACGGGCGAGAGAACTACCATTTTTGAACTCAAGGTCGCTCAAGAGGACCTGGGAAAGATAATCGGGAAACACGGAAGAACGGCCAGATCAATCCGCACTCTTCTGAGCGCCGCCGCCACCAAAGCCGGCAAGAAAGCGGTCCTGGAAATACTGGAGTAGCTCTGTTGCGGCCGGAGTTGTGGCAGAACCTGCCTCGCGCATGGCGCTGCTGCGTGGAATCCAGACACCGTAGCAGCTCTCTTTGCAAGCCCAGTTGTGACAGACGTTGACGCGCGCTTTGCGCTCAACAACACGGGAGCATTGCGATTGGTCAGCTTTGTTGTGGTCGGAGAGGTGATGAAGGCCAGAGGAGTGAGAGGCGAGCTCCTGGTCCGCCCCGCGACGGCGAGCATAGAACGTTTTCTCTCCATACGTTCGGTCTGGCTTGGAGAGACGGAACGGCGGAATTTCCTTGTGGAACGGGCCAAGGCTCAGGGCGAACTCGTACTGGTCAAGCTGGAAGGGATTGACTCCAGGGAAGAGGCGACGCAACTGAACGGGCTCACGCTTGAGATTCCTCGTTCGGAGGTGCCTCCCCGTCCTGAAGGAGAGCACTACATGTTCGAGCTCGTCGGGATGAGAGTAACTAGAACCGACGGGATTGATCTGGGCAACGTGGCCGACGTGATGGAGACCGGAAGCAACATCGTTTACGTCGTGAAGAACGCGGACGGGAAAGAGACCCTCGTACCGGCAACGCGAGACGTGGTCGAAAGGCTCGACTACGAGAATCGCCAGATTCTTGTCAGACCAGTACGAGGTCTGTTTGATGAGTAAAATTGGCGGTATCGTATGAAACTTGTGATAGGTTTGTTTGATGACTGAGAGCCTCAGATGAAAATGACCGTCGTCACTATATTCCCTCCACTCTTTGAGGGACTTCTCTCGGAGGGAATAGTAGCGAGGGCAATCACAAAAGGCCTCGTGAAGATAGACGTTCTCAACTTGAGGGACTTCTCGACTGACGGCTACAAGACCGTTGATGATTATCCCTACGGAGGCGGCCCGGGCATGGTGATGAAGGTCGAACCGATCTTGAAGGCCGTCTCTTCCGTGACCGGCCTTGACTATCTGGCAGGCTCCACTGAGGGACGATCTTCTTCTGCCGGCGTCCAACACGGCGTCAAGGTAGGGACCGAACCGACGACAAGGATTGTCGTTCCGTCGCCGCAGGGAAGAAGGTACGACCAGAACGTGGCAAGCGAACTGTCCTCCTGTGATTCTATCGTTCTCATCTGCGGGAGGTACAAGGCCATCGACGAGAGAGTCGTCGAGATACTCGGTGCCGAGGAGATTTCGATCGGAGACTACGTGCTTTCCGGCGGTGAGTTGCCCGCCATGGTGCTTATCGAATCGGTTGTTAGACTCATTCCCGGAGCCATGGAGGACGAGGATTCCGCCGCAGGAGATTCGTTCGAGGAGGGAATTCTCGATTGCGCGTACTACACGAGACCCGAATCCGTCGCGGGGAGGAGCGTACCGGAGATTCTTCTTTCGGGAAACCACGAAGCAATCAGAAAATGGAGAAGGAAGAATCGTCTCTCGAGAACACTTCAGAGAAGATCAGACCTTCTGGACACAGCAATCCTCGGCGACGAGGACAAGAAGCTCTTGCGAGAATGCAAGAAAGAACTTGAAGCGGGAGGATGAGCCTGCAACTACCCAGTTGGAAGTTTGCTCCAAATGTGAGAGAATTTCCCCGTATGCGAGAGATTATGACGCAGAGGATTTCGACAAGAGATGGGAACCGGAGGTAACACATGGATGCAATAGACTTCGTTGAATCAAGGCACGTCACGAAGAAGGCCGACAATTTCAGGCCCGGCGACACCGTACGCGTGCACGTGAGGGTTGTTGAAGGTGACAAGGAGAGGACGCAGATTTTTGAGGGAACCGTCATCAACAAGCGTGGCACCGGTGCGCGCTCCACTTTCACCGTGCGCAAAGTGAGCGGTGGCGTGGGAGTCGAGAGAATATTCCCGCTGAACTCTCCGGCCGTATCGAGCATTTCCGTTGTGCGAGAAGGCAAAGTGAGAAGGGCAAAGCTCTTCTACCTCGGAAGAAAGAAGGGCAGAGCGGTTCGCATTGAAGAGAAGCAGGAAGAGAGGGAGTGAGGAGACGCAAGGCTCCGGCAAGATCGACCTGGCAGGACCGCTTTCTCCTGCTCAAGAGAAACGAAGAGCGCTACCTGACAAAGACTGCCGGATTTGTTGCGGGAGTCGACGAAGCTGGGAGAGGGCCCTTGGCGGGTCCGGTGGTGGCCGCGGCAGTGATACTTCCATCCGATTTCTGCGCAGAACACATTGACGACTCCAAGCGACTGACTCATCTTCAGAGGGAGAAGCTCTACGCCGAGATCTCTGCGGGAGCTCTTTCTGTTTCGTGGGCTTCGGTGAGCGAAAGAGTCGTTGACGGCGCGGGAATTCTGAACGCCACCCACATCGCCATGCGCGACGCAGTCGGCGCCCTTTCCGTCGCACCATCTCTGGTTCTAGTCGACGGCTGGAAGATCCCCCTCCTCGAGGTTCCACAGGCGGCCTTTCCCAAAGCGGACGGCACATTTCTTTCCGTTGCCGCCGCGTCGATAGTCGCTAAATTCGTGAGAGATAGTCTGATGGCCGACGCCCACGAGAGGTTCCCTCAGTACGGATTTGACGTCCACAAGGGTTACGGGACTCGACAACACATCGAGGCACTACTCCGCTACGGCCCGTGCTGTCTCCACCGGTTTTCCTTCAGGCCAGTCAAAGAAATACAATTCATGAGACGTAATTCAAGCTAGGCCGGCGTTGTGAGGAAGTGGGGAGGGGGTGTGGCGAATGCGACGTGAGGTTGTGATTGTGCGGATGTGATTGGGAGGTGGTGGGAACATGACCGAAAGTGTCCACTCAGGCCGGATCGGCGAAGAGATCGCCGCCCTTTTCCTCAGACTCAAGGGCTACCAAATAATCCGCAGAAATCTCCGAACTAGAAGAAGCGAATTGGACATTGTTGCGTGCAGGGGCGACTGCCTGGCGTTCGTCGAGGTGAAGCTGAGAGGGCCCGGATCCATCTCGCGGCCCGCGGAATGCGTGGACGCAAAGAAGAGACAACGCGTGACGAGAGGAGCCATGCTGTTTCTTCAAGGGTACCCGGCGAACTCGTGCCACACAATTCGCTTTGACGTCATCGCAATCACGTGCACGGGAGAAAGGCTCATCGTAGACCACATCGAAAACGCGTTTGGGGCAGAGGGGCCGGTGGGATGGTGACGCCACTGGACTAATGTCAGTTTGAAGTGGGGGGTGGTTGTTGTGTTGGCAAGGGTTAGAAGCTGCGCGCTTGTGGGTATCGATGCATATTTCGTGGAGGTGGAAGTTGACGTCGGTAGAGGTCTTCCGAGTTTCTCGACGGTCGGCCTTCCTGACGCTGCCGTGCGCGAGAGCCGGGAACGGGTTATTTCCGCCATAAGGAACAGCGGGCTGGAGCTTCCTCCGAGGAGGATAGTCGTGAACTTGGCTCCGGCAGACACGAGGAAGGAGGGCGCCGGGTTTGACCTCGCCGTCGCCGTTGGCCTTCTCAAGGCAACGGGTCAGCTCTGCGGTGGACACATTTCTGATGATGGCGCCACCAGCGGCCCCTCTGCCGGCGCCGAGGTTATCTCGGACCAGATGGGCGACCGCACAGACGGCTGCGTCTTTGTGGGTGAGCTTTCGCTCGACGGCAGGGTGAGGCCTGTTCGCGGAGTCCTTTCGATGGCCCTTCTGGCGAGAGAGGCGAGCGTGCGTAGCATGATAGTGGCGGCGGAAAACGGAGACGAGGCGTCGGTTGCGTTGGAAGAGAAGGTGCTCACTGCGGGCACCCTCATAGAAGTAGTGCGATTCCTCAGGGGAGAGCTGAAACTGGCTTCGCCCGCGAGAGCAGGCGTCGGCGAGGCAGCGTCTCCTCGCCCGCGTTCAGGTACCGCCGCCGCGTCGCCTCCGCCCGGTGAAGTGACGGCGAAGCGGACGCGCTCACTTCCCGACTTTTCCGAAGTGCGTGGCCAGCAACACGTGAGAAGAGCCCTCGAAGTTGCGGCGGCGGGAAATCACAACCTTATTATGATCGGGCCTCCTGGTTCCGGCAAGACCATGCTCGCGAGAAGAGTGCCCTCGATTCTCCCGCCGCTCACTACGGACGAGGCGATCGAAACCACCAGAATATACTCTGCCGCGGGGAGATTGCGCAGGGGTGTCGCACTCCTTTCGTCGAGACCGTTCAGGTCACCGCACCACACCGTGAGCGTTGCAGGCGCGATCGGGGGCGGCAACGTCCCTCGGCCGGGAGAGATCAGTCTTGCTCACAACGGTGTCCTTTTTCTGGACGAACTGCCGGAGTTCAGGCACGATGTGCTTGAGGCTCTGAGACAGCCGCTCGAAGAGGGAAGTCTGACCATATCAAGGGCAGGCGGGACGGTCTCGTTTCCCGCCAGGTTCATGCTCGTTGCCGCCTCGAACCCGTGTCCCTGTGGTCACCTCACCGACCCCTTGAAGGAATGTCACTGCACTCCGACACAGATTAGAAACTACGTGGGAAAACTCTCCGGCCCGCTGCTCGACAGGATAGACATCCACGTCTCCGTGCCGCGGGTCTCGTTTCGAGAGATCTCTCAGACCCAGGCCGGCGAAAGCTCGAGTAACGTGAGGGAGCGCGTGCTCGAAGTAAGAAGACTTCAGTCGGAGCGTTACGCAGAGGTTGCAGGCGTGCGCACGAACTCCGACCTGGGAGAGAGTCTCGTCACACATTTTTGCATTGTTGACGAGTCCGGACTCTCGATTCTCAGGGCCGCAATGGAGAGGCTTGGGTTGAGCGGGAGAGCGTTTCATCGGATTCTCAAGGTTGCTCGCACGATAGCCGATCTCGACGGCGCCGAGTTGCCACGCGCAGAGCATGTGGCGGAGGCGATCCAGTACAGGAGTCTTGACAGAGTGCAGGGATAGGCAACGTTGACACGCTCCATCTCGCGTTGCTATACTTAGGTCGATGTGACCCGACCAGAGAAACCGAAACCCACAGGAGGAGCGCCTTGAGAACAACTAATTGTACAAGAATGAGTCGGACGAAGCTGAACGGAGAGCCAAAGCCAAACAGGGGGCGACGCGTTCTCTTGCCAGTCGTTTTCCTGCTCGCCTTGGCGATCCTTCTCGGCCACGCCGTTTCTCAGGCAGACGATAACTCGCCGAACAAGCGGCCATCCGCTTCAGGGCAACCGCCTGCGTCCCAGGAGCCTTCTCCCGCCCAGCAGGCGATAGAGGTCATGCGCGCAGAGATAGCGATCGACTCTCTCAATCCGCAGCTTCACTATGAGCTGGCAAATGCGCTGAGCGAAACAGAGAACAAAGACGGAGCTCTCTTACACTACGATAAGGCTTTGTTGCTCAAGCCCGATTTCAAGGAAGCCCTCGTCAACAAGGGAGCCGTCCTGAACGAGATGGGGTTTGTAACGGATGCGATAGCCTCATTTGAAAAGGCGCTCGCGTTGACCCCGCACGATACGAAGGCCTTGGTCAACTTGGGCAATTCGTTCTACGCCCTCCAGCGGTATGATGAGGCCGTCAAGCAATACGAGCTTTCCGTGGAGGCTGACAGCACTTTTGGTGAAGGTTACTATTACATCGGTGTTGCCTTCGCGGATGCCGGCATATTTCGGGAAGCCGTAAGAGAGTGGGAAAAGATAATCCAGGTCGCACCGAACTCTGAGGCCGCCAAGACCGCCAGAGAGAACATTGACACGGTGAAGAAGTTTCTCTCATCGGAGACGCAGCCTCGTAATAAGCCCACGACGGAGTAATCCGGGCAGGACGAAGTAACGTGAGCCGGGAGCAATTACTTTTGGTTTCCAGCCTTGAGAAGCTCAGGCGGAGGTACGGCCAAGCAGGGCTCGACAGGCTAACGCGCTCGCTCGAAAGATATCGAGACTGCCTTTCTAAGAGAAAGATCGGGCTCACAGCCGCGTTTATTGACGACGGGGCCTCGATCACACAGTTTGGTCTCAAGCCTCTGAAGGCAATCACGTCTGCCTCCGCAAAGAATGCGATCGATCACATAGTTGCCAGGCTCTCGACGTCGCGTGATGCCGGTCCGGACTCGGCTCGCAACACTAGTCCCAAGACTGCACGCGATGCGAGACGAGAACCACCGCGGACAGTCACGCCAAGGCCGTCGCACGACTCCAACGTCTCGATATTGATTCTTGGAGGAGGTGAAGTGATCCCGTACTTCAGGTTGTCCAACCCCGCTTTTGATTCTGATAGTTTTGTGCTCTCCGACAATCCTTATGGTTGTCCAGGCGGGATCGTGAGCACCGAGAAGTGTCTTCTCCCGGAGAGGCCCGTGGGGCGCATGCCTGATGGAAGCGGGTCGGACGTTCACGTTCTACTGACCCAGATAGACACTGCTTGTGAAGGGGCCGTCTGGCTCTCCACCCATCCTCTCGGCCGGAAGAAGAGTTCGCTCGGTTACACGGCGGCGATCTGGAAGAGAGCGTCACGAGAGGTGTGGCGAGACATCGGCTTCACAGGGAATCTTAAGGTGTGTCCCCCTCTTTCTCACGTTGACGTCACGGCGGAGTGGTTTGGCGGCAAGAACTTTCTGTACTTTAACGTTCACGGCTCTGACACCGCCCCCTACTGGTTTGGTCAGGCCGGCTCGAGCTTTCCGACGGCACTCTCGCCCGTAAACGTCAATCGCTTGAGTCACGAGAAAAGCATGATTGTGACGGAGGCCTGCTACGGCGCCATAGAAATGGACAGAAACAGGGACACGTCAATCTCGCTTGCCTTTCTATCGTCCGGTTCTGCTTGTGTGGTCGGGTCGACTTGCACGGCTTACGGCGCACTCGCACCGCCAGTGAGCGAGGCGGATCTGATCGCACTGAACTTTTTCAGGAATGTGCACAAGGGCATGGCCTTCGGGAAGGCGCTTACCGGCGCCAGGGCACAGCTTGCCGCCCTGGCAGTTTCGAGACAAGGCTATCTGGACGAGGACGACAAGAAGACGCTTCTGCAATTCGTTCTGTTCGGAGATCCTACCGTAAGTATTTTACCTATTTCCCCAGGAAGTGGTGAGGATGCCAAAGACACTAGGCCCAACAGGGGGCTCAGGAAAGACCGAGCCAGCAAGAGTTTCAAGAAGGAGTGAAATCCGGAAGGGCGCGAAGAAGTCCGGCCCGAGAGAGGGGGCGAGAAGGCCCGCGGCAGGCGGGGTCGCGACGAGCCTCAGGGTAGAAGGAGGCGCGGGCAGACCGAAAGCCGTTGCCCCCCGTGTTCTGGACAGCGTCAGGAAGGAGATAGTCTCCAGGTTTCCAGAAATGAAAGGTGTGCGTCCTTCGGTCGTAAGACGCAAGGTGCCTGCCGACGTCGGCATAGTCGACATGATCGGAAGGATAAACGGTGAGCTCGGCGCAACGCTCGCAAGAATGAAGACGACCGCTCGCAAAGTAGAACTCTACTGCGCTTCTTTTGAGAAGAAGATCAAGACGTCGGGCGGCAGTACATTTCAGAAAATCGTGCGTGTGACCTTTGACAAAGAGGGTCACATACTCAAGCTGATCTCGTCTAAGTGACCGGACGCGCAGCACGGCACTCGTGCGCTGCTCGTGCCATCGCAGCAAGGGCACGTCGGGAAATGGTAGCGTCCAGTGTTTTGTGCAAGAGTCACTTTTGAGTGCGTGCGGCTTGACAAAGAACCAGGACCTCTGTTAGGTTTGTCGAAAGGCGAAAGTCTACTCTTTAGAGGCCAGACTGCAGAGGCTAGACTGCGGAGGTGCAGTCACGAAAGGAGTGAAGGAGATGCCTAGATTTACGGTGAGAGGTGTGCACCTCGGGTTTGTACTCCTGTTGGTCGCCTTTCTGATCTCCTGCGGATGCGGTCCTCGTGCAGCAAGTGTCAAGCCTTCCTTTGCCGCTGATACCGCAGTGGAGAAGAAGCCTGCCTCGGAGTCCAAAGAGACGGCGAAGCCGGTTACCTCCTTGCAGGACGAAGCGCGGAAGGCGTATCAGATGGGGGCGCAGTATGAGATCGACAAGAAGTACGTCGAGGCTGCTGCCGCCTTCAGGGACGCCATCGAACTGGACCCTGAATTCGCCGACGCCTACGCTCATCTTGGCTTCGCTCAGATAGAGCTCAAGGATTATCCCGAAGCCATTCATGCCTTCAAGAGGCTGTTGGAGATAACGCCGCAGGAGCCCGACAAACTGGCCGCTGTCCACTCGGACCTTGGTTACGCATACGGACTCAACAGGGATCTGGACCGTGCCATAACAGAGTACAGGAAAGTGGTCGAGCTCACTCCCCACAATTCCGAAGCATTTGCAACGCTTGCCTTCACGTACGGAGAAAAGGGACTCATAGCCGAGGCGGTCGCCGCATATCAGAGGTCCCTCGAGATCAGACCTGACAACAAGGAGACGATGAGGGCATTCGGAACGCTGTGCAGGGACAACAACCTGTTCGTTGAAGCGACCAACGTCTACGAACGACTCTACCGGGCCGACGAAAACGACGTTCAGGCCATACGGTCGCTGGCGTGGCTTTACTTGAAGCTTGAGGCGTATACTAGAGCGATCGACATGTACAAGAAGCTTCTTACTCTTGAACCCGAAGGCGCCGGCGAGAGGCTCAACCTGGCAATCGCATACGAGAAAAACTCGCAGCCCGACTCGGCTATTGTCCAGTATGAGAAGGTGATTCAGGTTCAGCCGGAAAACTCACAACTTTACTGTAATCTCGCTTTCCTTTATTCGGACGCCAAGAAGGCCGCGCAGGCGATCGAAGTCGCCAAGAAGGGTCTCCAGTTGAAGCCCGACGACGCGTGCCTGACGTGCGCTTGGGCAAGGGCGCTCGAGAAGATGACTGACTATGAGGGTGCGATCGAGAAGTTCCAACTCGTGGTGAATGATGCTCAGTGGGGCGATTACGCAAAGAAACAGATAGACAGACAGCAGAAGCTCATCAAGAGAAGAGAGGCATTGAAGGAGAAGGAAGAGCTCGGCTACTAGCAATTGTGCGCGGCCCTCGAGACCGGGTGCTCAGGGCGTTGGTTCGGCGACTTCCAGTCTGTTGTCTAAGGATCCGGCCCTCCCGGCCGACGGAGGAAACGATGAAACGCATTCTTGCTCTCGCTCTGATCGTGTCCGTCCTTCTTTTTCTGATCGGTCTTGCGGCTACCTGCACGTCCGCGGACGAGAAGGAGCAGCCCAAGAAAACGGAGCCTTCGGCCAAGTCCGAGGCAAAGGAGACTGGAAAGAGTACAGCCATGCAGAAACCCAACTCGGCCGACGAAGTAGCCATACTGGAAACCAACTACGGAACAATGGTGGCAGAGTTTTTCCCCAAGGACGCTCCTGGTCACGTGGCGAACTTCAAGAAGCTTGCGAGACAGGGTTTCTATGACGGAACCAAGTTTCACAGAATCATAAAGGGTTTCATGATTCAGAGTGGAGATCCGAACACGAAGGGCCCGAACGTTGACACCTACGGCACGGGCGGTCCCGGCTACACGATCAAGGCCGAATTCAACGCCAGAAAACACGTCAAGGGCATCCTGTCGATGGCAAGATCGCAGGACCCAAACAGCGCCGGCTCACAATTCTTCATCTGTCTGGCCGCACAGCCGGGGCTTGATGGCAAATACACGGTATTCGGGCAGCTCATTAGAGGTGCGGACGTGCTTGAGACTATCGGAAACGTCAAGGTAAAACCCGGTAAGTTCGGCGAGAACAGCGTTCCCGTGAATCCGGTATTGCTCAAGAAGGTGACGATCGCACCCAGATCGGAGCTCCAGAAGGCCAAGAAGACGGGACCGGAAGAGGGCACCAAGTAGTCGCGGTTCGACCGCGCCGGATGCCCCCCATCTTCAGAAAGGGAGAACGGCAAGTTCTCCCTTTCGCATTGCCCCAGGAAGTACTTGACGAAAATTGTCAACTAATGTATCCTGAGTGGCGCTATGGGACCGGGAAGGGTGTGTCTGGTCTATCCCGCCGCTAGAGACGGCGTCTGCAGGCTCGTGTATACATCCATCGGCATCCGCAAGGGCAACATCTAAAGAGGCACATTATGAGGCTCTCGACTGCGGCCGGACGCTACGGAGTCCGTGCAATGTTCGACCTCGCGCTTCACTACGGCGACGGACCGGTGCCCGGGAAAACGATCTCGGAACGGCAGAATATTACTCTTCCTTACCTCGAGCAACTCATGACGTCGTTGAGGAGAAGTGGGCTTGTGCGCAGCGTCCGCGGTCCGCACGGCGGCTACGTTCTGGCGCGGAACCCGTCCACCGTCAAGGTCGGAGAGATAATCAGATCCCTCGAGGGTCCCATCGAAATCACCTACTGTGTGGGTCAGACAGACCGGTCGAACAAGTGTTTGAACGCCGAGGGTTGCGTGAGTCAAATACTCTTGAGGAAGCTCAACGTACAGCTCAAGGCGGCGCTCGACAGCACAACGCTCAGCGATTTGTGTGCAGAAGCAGGTTCCGGTGTCTGTCCCACCGGAGGTTCTGCCAAGCGCGGAGTGAGGAGGAAGTAGTCTGTGCGTAAGGTGTATCTGGATCACAATGCCACGACGCCGGTACGCCCCGAAGTGATAGAAGCGATGCTTCCGTTCATGAGCGAACGCTTCGGCAATCCCTCGAGCGTTCACTCTTTTGGACAGGATGCGCGTGAAGTGATGGAAAGAGCGAGAGAGACCGTGGCCGGTGCCCTCGGGGCCAGGAAGGACGAGATCGTATTTACGAGCGGCGGAACCGAGTCCGACAACCTCGCAATCACCGGAACGGTCGGAGCTCTCTGCAAGAAGGGGAAGCACATAGTTACCAGCAAGATAGAGCATCACGCAGTCCTTGCCACGTGCGAGCATCTGGCAAGCATCGGCTTTGAAACAACCGAGGTGCCGTGCGACAAGTACGGCATCATTGACCCCGAGGACGTACGGCGTTCGATAAGGACTGACACCATTCTCGTCACTATTATGCATGCCAACAACGAGGTTGGAACAGTTCAGCCCGTGGAGCAAATCGCCGAGATCGTGCGAGGGAAGGGTATCGTATTTCACAGCGACGCGGTTCAGTCTTTGGGAAAAGTGAACCTCGACACGAGCAAACTCGCGGCCAATCTTCTTTCCGTCTCGTCGCACAAGATTTACGGTCCCAAGGGCGTGGGCGCGCTGTACGTGAGAAGAGGCACCCCCTTGTCTGCCACCACCTTTGGAGGCCATCACGAAAAGAGAAGAAGAGCCGGCACGGAGAACGTCCCCGGAATCGTAGGCTTTGCCAAGGCCGTCGAGCTTGCTTCTCGGGACATTGAGCCCAGAAACACGAAAATGCTCTCTTTGAGGAACAGACTCGAAGATGGCATAATGTCCACCATAGCCAACGTGAGGTTGAACGGGCACCCGACAAAGAGACTTCCCAACACGCTCAATGTCTCGTTTGAGTTCGTTGAGGGAGAATCTCTGGTCTTGAGCCTTGACATGGAGGGGATTGCCGTGTCGAGCGGCTCCGCGTGCACCTCCGGTTCCCTCGAACCTTCGCACGTACTGCTCGCCATGGGCGTGCCTCCGGATGTCGCACAGGGTTCGGTGCGATTCAGCCTCGGGCAGGACAACATCGAGGCCGACATAGATTACGTTCTCGAAATTCTGCCGCGCATTGTGGAGAGGCTGAGGAGTATTTCTCCTCTTTTCAAGAAGAGTGGCGCGGGAACTGGTGGAAGATAGAAGAAGGAGAGCAGGGGCATGTATAGCGAGAAAGTGATGGAGCATTTCAGGAATCCCAGAAACGTGGGAAGTATCGAGAATCCTGACGGAGTCGGCCAGGTCGGCAATCCGGTCTGCGGCGACATCATGAGGCTGGAAATCAAGGTCAAAGACAATCGCATCGAGGACGTCAAGTTCAAGACGTTCGGTTGCGGCGCCGCCATCGCTACGAGCAGCATGGTCACCGAGCTGGTCAAGGGCAAGACCCTGGACGAGGCGCTCGCCATATCCAACAAGACCGTGGCGGAAGCTCTAGAGGGACTGCCTCCGGTGAAGATGCACTGCTCGAACCTCGCCGCGGACGCTCTGCACAAGGCGATAGAAGACTATCTGGCAAAGCAAAAATCTCAGGGCACGACACCTTGAGTAGTTCATCGCGTCCACACCCCGCTCGCGTCGCGGTTGCCATGAGCGGCGGCGTTGACAGCTCCGTTGCCGCGGCCCTTCTCGTCGAGAAGGGCTATCACGTATTTGGCGTCACGATGAAACTGTGGTGCTACGGGGAGGCGCAGGCGAACACCAAGCCCTGTTGTTCGCTCGCCGCGATAGAGGACGCCAAATCAGTTGCGGCAAGACTCGGCATCTCCCACTACGTAATCGACCTCGAGAATTGCTTTGAGACTGAAGTCGTTCGCCCGTTTTGCCTGGACTACTCACGAGGGCGAACCCCGAACCCCTGCGTGCTGTGTAACGCGCGTGTGAAGTTCGGGGGTCTCATGGACAAGGTCCTCTCGATGGGGGCCGATTTCCTGGCCACCGGCCACTACGCAATCCTGGGGCGGAGTGAGAGCCCAAGTCCCGATCAATCGCGGGGGACGTCCGGCTCCGATTCTGGCGGAAGATGGCGCCTGCGCCGCGCCGTGGATCCCACCAAAGATCAGAGTTACGTGTTGTGGGGGATAGAAGAGTCCCGTCTTTCCAGGATTCTGTTTCCCCTGGGTGAACTCACAAAGCGGCGAGTGCGCGACGTTGCATCACGAATGGAACTCGATTCCGCGGAGCGCCCCGAGAGTCAGGACGTTTGTTTTGTAGAATCCGACTCTTGTGGCGAGTTTGTCGCGCGGCGGCTTTCTCAGATGGGTTTCCGGGTCTCCCCTGGACCCGTGACCGACGTCTCGGGCACTCAGCTCGGAACTCACGACGGACTCGTTCACTTCACCATTGGACAGAGGCGCGGCCTCGGTGTGTCCTCGAGTGAACGACTGTACGTCGTGGCCCTGAAACCGGAATCTCACACGGTGGTGATAGGTGAGAAAAGACATCTCTTGGCCAGAGAATTCGTCTGTTCCGACGTCAACTGGGTCACGGAGTTAGACTATCGGTTTCCGCTCGAAGCTTTTGTTCAGATTCGCTATACGCACGCCGCGGCGGAGGCGGAGATTAGCGTAGAGGAGAAGGTTGAGTCGGGTCGGCACGTCGGGGCAATAGAGGATGGGGCGAGCCCACACAAATTGAAAACGAGGCTTCGAGTCAGGTTCGAGAAAGAACAGAGCGCCATAACGCCTGGCCAATCGGCCGTCTTCTACAGAGGGGACGAAGTGTTGGGCGGGGGCATCATCGAACGAGTGTGTGGATGATGGTACGCCCAGGAGGATTTGAACCCCCAACCTTCTGATCCGTAGTCAGACGCTCTATCCAATTGAGCTATGGGCGCACCGGCGCTAAGGAACGAAGTGTTTCGCCTGTTAGTCTGGAGCTCTTCGCCAAGAAGATGACGGCCGCAAGTCGAATCTGGTTCGACAATCTTACGTGGCGGAGAGGGGGGGATTCGAACCCCCGGTGAAGATTTCGCCCCACAACCGCTTAGCAGGCGGTTGCCTTAAGCCATCTCGGCCACCTCTCCTGCCAGAGCGACTTGAAAAAAACTAACTGGCGGAGGGAGTAGGATTCGAACCCACGGACCTTGCGGTCAACGGTTTTCAAGACCGTCGCCTTAAGCCACTCGGCCATCCCTCCAAGCTTGTAGTTCTTTCGAACTCGCCCCGTGTGCTTCCTAAACTAGCAGCTAGAGAGCCCACTGTCAAGCCTCGTGGGTTTGTGGGGCGAGGTGCGGCGCCTCTTCGGTTTGTCGCCTCCGGTGTTGCCTCCGGTAGAGTTTGACAGCGCTCGCCTGGCGTGTTATTTTCCTTAGGACGCAGTGGCTAATTCAAACATTTGGTGGAGGCTTGCCATGAATAAGCTCGCATCTCTGTTGGTTCTTGTGGGACTGGGTGTTGTCACGGCACTTTTTCTTACGGGTTGCGCGGCCAGAGAGGCGGTTCATCCTCTTTTTAGCTACGTTGCTCCAGATTTCGGCAGCAGGGGGGTCAAGACCATAGCCCTCATGCCCCTTGTTGACCGCGGCGAGACCCAGAAGGCATCATCTATCGTGCTCCCCCTACTTGAAGCGCAGGCACTTCAAAAGAGCGCATACATCTTTCTTTCCCAGGAGGAGGTTGTCGGAAGGGCAATGAGCACGGGCTCAAAAGAGCAGTACGACAGGCTTGTTCTCAACTGGAGGAAGCAGAGCGAGCTCGGGAAGGAGAACGTCGTTTCCCTGGGGAAAGGAGCAGCCGCCGAGGCGTTTCTGTTCGGAGAAGTCTTTCGTTGGAGCAAAGAACAGATTGCAGGCAACGTCGAAGGCGCGTCGCAGACTCAAGTGGGAATAAAGCTTATGCTGATCAGCACCACGACCGGCGAGAAAATCTGGGAAGCCTCCGACGAACAAATGCTGAAGAGCGCATTCTACAGCCCCATATCCGGGATCGGGACGCACGTGGACGAGGCCGGCATGGTTAGGCAATCGTCTGGCGCCAGTGTACCTGAGCCGCCACCTTTTGAAGAGGTTGCCAGACGCGTGCTCGACGCTATTTTCAGAGTGTTCCCCTGATGCACGATGTACTCAAGCACTGAACAGAACGACGTCCGGTGGATGAATCTTGCTCTGGCCGAGGCTGAAGAGGCTCGCGGCAAGGATGAGGTCCCAGTGGGGGCAGTCATCGTCCTGGACGGCAGGGTGATCGGGAGGGGACACAATCAGGTTGAGACTCTCAATGATCCTACCGCCCACGCAGAGATAATCGCCATTGGTGCTGCCGGCAGTTTTCTCGGGTCGTGGCGTCTCGAAGATGCTACCATGTATGTTACTCTAGAGCCCTGCGCCATGTGCGCAGGAGCGATTGTACTTGCAAGGCTCAAGAGGCTTGTGTTCGGCGCCAGGGATCCGAAGGCCGGAGCCTGCGGGTCTGTGATGGAGGTTATCGGCAACGCTTCTCTCAATCACAAGGTAGGTGTAGAGTCGGGCGTGCTTCAGGATGAAGCGGCCTTGCTGCTGAAGGAGTTCTTCGGGAGAAAGCGGAGAGATGCGAGAGCGGTTGAATCGGGCGGTCTCGAAAACCGCTAGGCGGGTAACTGCCTCGGGGGTTCGAATCCCTCTCTCTCCGCCACGATAGACCGGAGAGATGTCCGAGTTGGCTGAAGGAGCACGATTGGAAATCGTGTACTCAGGAGACTGGGTCGGGGGTTCGAATCCCCCTCTCTCCGCCAGAACACTTGTGTGGGGATGTAGCTCAGTTGGGAGAGCGCCTCGTTCGCAATGAGGAGGTCGGCGGTTCGATTCCGCTCATCTCCACCAGCGAAACTCGCGGGTGGATGACCGGCAGACATGCTCGGTAGCAGCGCATCTGACGCCGGTTATTCCTCCAGCAATGTGTTTCGGCCGTGCTAGGCGGGGAGTCAGCGGTGCCCTGTAACCCGCAATCCGCTATAGCGGGGCTTAATTCCCAGCCCGAGGCTTTCTTTTTCGGAAAGGCCTTGCGGGCAAGTGGCGTTGATAGCCAGGACCTGCGCAACCATGGCCCATGAACCCCGTCAGGACCGGAAGGTAGCAGCGGTAAGTGATCACCCTGGTGTGCCGTAGGCCTCCCTGACTGGAGTTAACTGCTCGCGCGGCCCCCGGGAAGTGAGGTCGAGGATGGGTGCACGGCCTAAGTAAACAAAGAGCCAAACGCGTCCGGGCGCGACCGTGACGAGCAAGGAGCCAAACTTGTCCTATCTCGTTCTCGCAAGAAAATGGAGACCCTCGACGTTCGAAGAGGTCGTGGGCCAGGCTCACGTCACAAGGACACTGGCCAACGCGATTGAGTCCGGCCGGGTAGGGCACGCCTATCTCTTCTCGGGTCCCAGGGGCGTGGGGAAAACAACGACGGCCAGGCTTCTTGCGAAGGCTTTGAATTGCCCCAATGCGAAAGGAGCCGTCCCCTGTAACGCCTGCGATGTCTGTCGCGAGATCACGATCGGAGTGAGCCTCGACGTCATCGAGATCGACGGCGCATCAAACAGGGGCATCGATGAGATACGCAATCTCAGGGAGAACGTGAAATACGCACCCACTGGGGGAAAATATAAGGTCTACGTCGTTGACGAAGTACACATGCTTACGGATGCCGCCTTCAACGCGCTTCTCAAGACTCTCGAAGAGCCTCCCCCTCACGTGAAGTTCATTCTGGCGACGACTGCTCCGCTCAAGGTGCCCGAGACGATTCTGTCTCGCTGCCAGCGCTTCGAGTTCGTTCGCATCCCCACACGAGACGTTTCCGCGCGACTCAAGGACATCTGCTCGGCGGAAGGCTTCAAGGTCAAGGACGATGTGCTCATTCTCCTTTCTCGAAGGGCGAACGGCAGCCTGAGAGACGCCGAGAGCATGTTGGATCAGCTCATTTCCGCCGGCCTTGAAGAAGCTCCGGAACTCGACGTTGCCCAACTACTGGGCTTGAGCGGCGCGGAGTCCTTCTTTTCCGTGATCGATGCAGTCAAGGCCAAAGACGCCCGTAAGGCTCTGGAAGCCTTGGGAGCGCTCTTCGACAAGGGTGCAAACCTCGACGAGTTTGCCGACGGCCTCATGGAACATCTGAGAAACCTCCTTCTCATCAAGATTCATCCGAATCTTGCTTCTCTTGTCGAAGCGAGCACCGGCCACGTGAAACGCTACGAAGAGCAGGCAAAGCAATTTAGTGAGGGAGACATTCTGCGCTTGATCAACATCGCGTCGCGAGCCTCCTTTTACGTAAGGCGAGGTGCCATGCCGAGGCTCCATCTTGAGATGGCAATAGTGGAAATGGCCTACCTCGATTCGACAACGCAGTTGAGTGAGTTGATTGATAGACTCGAACGTCTCGAGGTGAGCCTGTCGGGTCGAAGCGATGCCCCCGGTCAAGTCGACGGCCCAGGGCGAGCCGCGATGCGCCCCGGCCGATCCGAGGCGAGCGCTACGCCCGCGGGCGAGGCTGAGGGTACGACTGGCAAGACGACTCCGCCTGCTCAGGCTGAAGAGCCTGGGCGAACGATCGCGAGGGCGGCCGCCCCATCCGCAGAGGCTGAGGAGCCTGCACCGGCGATCGCCGAGCCGACCGAGACTGTCTCGACAGGAGAATCTGCGCGAGCGATTCCCAGGTCACCCGTCGAAGACCCCCAAGCCCGCGGCGAGGGAGTCACGCCGGAATCTCTTGAGAAGTGGAACCTGGTCTTGGCCAGAATAACCTCACGCAAGAAGTCGCTCGGTGTTTGTCTCTCCGTGGCGCGGTTCCTCGGGATTTCCCAAGGAAGAGTGCTTCTCGGTTTCAGGGAGGACAAGAGTTTCGAGCAGAGCATCGTCGAGCAAAAAGTGAACAAGAAGGTTTTTCAGGAGGAGTGCACCGAGGTTTTCAAGGCGACTCTTCGAGTGAGTTGCGTTAAGATTGAGCCGGATTCGGAAGAGACGCCGGAGGAAGTTTCTGCAGCCGAGAGCGGCAACAACAATGCGGAATCAAACGCAGGCGGTTCCCTAAAAACCATAATCGAGTATTTTGACGGAGAGATTATTGAGGAATAGTGTCGAAACCCTGGCGGGATAGTTTTCCTCGCGTCCCGCGCGTCATGAGGAGAAGATGAAAAACATTTCGTCGATAATGAAACAGGCGCAGAAGCTCCAGGAACAGATCGTGAAGCTTCAGGACGAGCTTGCCGACAAGACCGTTGAGGCGTCTTCGGGCGGCGGCATGGTGATCGTCGTGGCAAACGGCAAGCAAGAGATAGTCTCCATCAAGATTAATCCCGAAGTGGTCAACAAGGACGACGTCGAGATGCTTGAGGACTTGATACTGAGCGCCGTGAACGATGCCAAGAGAAAAGCGGAAGAGCTTGCCAAAGAGGAGTTGGGGAAGATTACGGGCGGTATGGTGCCGCCTGGGATGTTCTAAGATGAGCGCGAAGTTTGCGTCCGAATCCATCGAGAGACTCGTCGACGAATTTGTGAGGCTTCCAGGCATCGGCAGGAAGTCGGCGCAGAGGCTTGCGCTTTACATTCTCAAGGTCTCGCGGCCTGAAGCTCAGAGGTTCGCTTCGGCCATAATGGACGTGAAGGACAAGGTCGGATACTGCTCCGTTTGCGGCAACATCGCAGAAGCGCAAACATGTTCTATCTGCGCCGACGGGCGTAGAGAGACAGGAATGCTTTGTGTCGTCGAACAGCCTTCCGACATCATCGCCATAGAGAAGGCCGGCGAGTACAGAGGACTCTACCACGTGCTGTTGGGCGCGATTTCTCCGCTCGACGGGATCGGTCCCGACGAACTGAGGCTTCGGGAGTTGGTGAAGCGGGTCGGCGAGGAGGAACTCGACGAGATCATAGTCGCCACGAATCCCACGGCACAGGGCGAAACCACCGCGGTTTACATCAGCCAGTTGCTGAAGCCACACGGGGTCAAGGTGACTCGAATAGCGCGCGGACTTCCCGTGGGTTCTGATATCGAATATTGTGACGAGCAGACCCTCGCGAAGGCATTCGAAGGTCGAAAGGAAATATAGCGACTAGCTCAGCAGCCTTTTCTCTCCCTTCAGGTTCTGGATCTCGGTCACGTCCTGTGCGACTTCGAGGCATCCCAGGTACTTCTTCTTCTGATCGCGAACGGCAAAGTATCGGATGTAAATCACGCGCCCGCCTTGATTGATCCAGAACTCGGCCACGTCCTTGAGACCGCTCTTGAAGTCACTCACCAACTGATTCACGACGTGCACGCTGCTCTGAGGATGGCACTGCTGGACTGACCTGCCAATCACTGCCTTCGTTCTGGGAAAGATACGATGCTCGGGTTCGTTGAAGTATCTCACCGTGTCTTTGTCGTCTACAAATGTGACATCAACGGGCAGGGTGTTAAGAAACGGCTGAATCGCCTCTGCGGGCAGGGAACCTGTCTCCAGTTGTATCGCAGTCTCCGCCTCGATGCCCGCAGCCGGTCTGCCGAAGCTTGGACGGGCGGTTGCGGCGCCCACTTGAGCGGCGGCTATCTTCGCCGATTGCGGTGTGAACGAGCAATAGCCAAGCTCGTCAAACTGCTGTCTTATGTCTTTCCATTCGTCCTGCGGTATGACCTTCAAGGCCATCTGAAAGAGGATGTTGTTTTCCTTGTAGAAATGGTTTGAGAGCATCTGCCCGAGAGCGGTTGCCGTTTCCCTGAGTTGTCTCACCGAATCTGCGCTCGGTGCCCCTTTCAGCGTATCGACGAACCCGTAGAGCCGTTTCTCGATTTCCCTGATCTTGTTGTGATCCATCCACATGACGGCCGGAGGCTCGGTGACACCGTGCTTCTCTAGGTAGGGGAAGAGCACGTTCTCTTCCCTCACGTAGTGACTTGCCGAATCCTTGAAACGCCCTACGAGTTCCTCAATCTCTTCCATTTGCTGCCGGGCGGCCTCGAACCCCTTTGCCTTCTGTCCGCCAGGGGCGAAATCTTTCGTCTCGCTCAAACCGTCGGTCACACATTTCAACTCCTCGGCGAACTTGAGAATCATCTTGTGCTCTTCCATGAGAATGTGAATCGGGTGACCGGGAGGCGCCGCGGTTTTTTCCTTATCGAGCGAGTCCTTGAAAACGGCCAGGTGAACGTCGCAGAGCCTGTGCACTTCTTCTCTTGGCATGCCGTCCTTTATCATCTCCTCCTCGAGCTTGCCGATTTCGGTGGCGTCGATGTCCCCCGCGACCTCCTTGAATCTCTCCTTCATCGACTCCGGGTCGGCGCCTTCGTGGAGCCTCTTGATGAGGCCCTTGAGAGCTGCCTTCTTGTCTTGTTTGTTGTTCGGGACATTGGTCACGATTACCCCCTCGCGTTGTCGATTAGCTCGTCGTCGGCAAGATCGCGTCGCGTGAACATGTAGTTACGAATGTCGATCATCGCGTCATTTTACTACCGCGCCGCCTTCTCCTGTGCCTCGAACTTGGGCATGATGAATTGGACGACGTCCTTGTGGACCGTGAACTCGAGCATCTTGAGCTTGATATAGTCTTCGCGGAAGAAGAAGTATCCCTTCTGCTTGCCCCAGTATGCGCGATTCGCGGAGTCCTTGATGAGGAACCAGTCCCGTCCCGCGACCTTCATCGAGGCGAGCAGGTGCACGCCGTGGTCATCCTCCGTGGTATGGTTGTCGAATCGGAACTCCCGCGCATCCTGATCGATGTACTCCTGGGGAATGTCGAACGTCGGCACGATTGCGGCGTCCTCGAAGCCGTAGAGCCCGGGTTCGGATACGTCGCCGCCAATAGCGACGGTATACCCTCGGGCCGTGGCGCGGGTGAGGATTTCGTAGAATTCCTTGAGCGGCACGTTGCAGTAGTCTTCGGTCGGCCGCCAGTTATCGGGGACGTCGTATTTCCCCTTCGTGTAGAACGGGATCGAGAGGGTCGACATGACGTCCACGTAATCGTCGAGCTTGAGCTTGAGGACCTCGTCGAAAAATCGTTTCGGAGTGTAACGGTCGCCTCCGTACTCGAATTCCTCAGGCGGTCGCTCCATGTAGCGGTCGAGAATCGCCCTGATCTCGCTTATCACTATTCCCTCATCCCAATAGTTGTGATTCTTCGCGAACTCCAGATAGCGCGCCATCTCGCTCGTCATGCCCTCGTCGTCGTACTTGTCTTTCCCCGGGGCGTGACCAGAGTACGCCGAGGCTGGGACGACGCCGTATTTCTTCCAGATGATTGAAACCGCATCCGACTCGGAACCCTGTGTGAAAGGCTGGCATCCGCGCTTCGTGATGTACCCGAGTGCCTTCTCGACGTACTCCCAGTAGACCGTGTACATTTCTGAGAGCTTGATCTCCTGCCCGGTGAGGCGCTTCACCTCGGATTCGAAGAAGGAGGTCGTCGAGAAGCACCAACACGTTCCCGTCCGATACTGGCGGCGCGGCGGAAAATGGAAGGGTGGCTTGAACGCCTCAGGGGACGCCGGCTTGACGACGCCGCTCCAGTCGAGGCGGATTACGAGCTTCTCGTCCGACTTCTTCTTTTCACTATCGCGGAAGTCTTTCTGTATTTTCGCCGAGGCGCTATCGTCCACCGCCTTGAGACTGTCCGCTTCGTGTTCCATAGCCTTGATGACAGGGTCTAGATAGTTCTTCTCGTAGCGGACGTGGTCGCGGCGGCTGCGCTCGCTCGCCTGGGCAAGGACGGACTGAGCGAAGACGGGAAGAGAGCACGCGGTCGCGAGAAATCCGATCACGCACGCGCGAAAGACACCGTTCATAAGAACCTCCCGGAATTGTGAACCTTTCCTTGAACTTTCCCTAACTTGTGTACCCGTGCGGAATTGTTCACATGATACACGAGACGCCGTGCGGAGTCACGGACGATGATAGCGTATTCGTCCGAGGCACACGTCGGCCTCAGCACCCGGCCACTCCCAGCCCGCCTTCGGCTTGCTTTTCAAGGTTCAATGATTCTCCTTGCTGAGAACGTCGGCCAGGCTTAGAATGCCTCGGGTGTGAGGTTGTGATGGCAGTCGTCAGTCCGCACACGGTTGAGGGTCATGGCTCGCTCTACTTCGCGACACCAGCGGCGTGCTTCAGCAAAACGCTCGTCTCTTCACACACACCGGGACCCGCTTGGTCTTCGTGGACCGGGTTCAGCGAAGATTGTTGCCTGGCACTATCGGATTGCGATGATCGTCGTAGTGCTGGCTGCAGGCCTCCTCTTGTGGGTCGTACTTGGACCCCACAAGATCGGTGATTACTACACGGAAACCGACTTCTACGGGAGCTACGCCGAGGGAGCACGTCTGATCCAGGCAGGCCATCTCGATCCGTCGCGATACGCCGTCGTGGGACCCGTCTTCGACGCGGTAGTTGCTGCCGTTGGGCTGGCCACCCGAGACCTCTTCACGGCAGCGGAGTTGGTTGCGGTTCTTGCAGCGTGCGGCACACTCATCCTCTGGTTCCTATTGGTCGCGCGACTCGCTGGATCAGGACTCGCCTTGTGGACCATGCTGTTCCTCGCGGTCAACCCGACGTTCTTTCGCTACGGATATTCCGTCACGACAGATGCATTGGGCACATTCGTGCAGGCGGCCGCACTTCTTGCTCTCCTTGTCGGGCGACGGGGGCTTGCGCCGCTGTGGGCCGGGGCACTGGCTGCACTTGCGGCGCTTACACGTTATAACGCCGTCTATTTGTTCCCCGGGGCTCTCCTCTACTACGCGTGCTTCGATCGAGGCCGCTCGGGTTCTCGCCTACGCGCGCTGGTCCTCTTTCTAGTCGGTTTCGCCGTCGTGATACTGCCCTGGCTGGGTTTATCGCTTCAGTCCGGCCAGATGCCCGGAGGGGCGCTCTTTCATAACATCGCGTACGACATCTATTCGTCCAAAGGCATCTCGTGGGAACGATACGCGGTGCAAGTTCAACCTGAGATTAGCTCGCTCCGGGATGTGGCGCTCCATGCCCCGGCCGTCGTGCTGCGCCGTGAGTTCACCAATCTTTTTCGGCACCTGGCTCTGGACGTCAAGCTGCTTCTCGGGTGGCAAGTGGCAGTCTGGTGCATGTTCGGTCTGATTCTCTCGCTGTGGGACGGAACCTGGCGCAGGTTCCTGCCCGTGTGGATGATGGGCGCTCTTCTCTTCATCACCCTGGTGCCTGCGATTCATTCTGAGCGCTACTCGCTGCCGCTCGCCCCGGTCTACCTCACCTTGGCTGGAGTAGCGGCTGCATCGCCTCGTCTGGTCCCCGTTGTCAAAGGATGGCTATTCCCGCTCAAGTGGGTGTTGGCCCTCCTGCCGCTCCTGATTTCTGGAGCAGCCAGCCTCAACACCCAGCGCGAGGTTCTGCACAAGCTACCAGTGGAGGTCCTGGAAGCTGCCAAGGTGCTTGATCGTGCTGCCCCGCGGGGAACTCGAATTCTAGCCCGCAAGCCACACATCGCCTACGCAGCAGGATTTACGCTAGTTCCATTTCCAGCCGTCGGCACTTTACCGGAGCTCGCTCAATACTGCCTTCGTGAAAAGGTGGAGTTCATCTATTTCTCATGGCCCGAGGCAAACACGCGAGCCTATTTCACGTATCTGCTTGACCCGGAAGCACAAGTACCTGGACTCCGGGTGGAACGCTTCTTCCCGAGCGGACCTGCGGTTCTGTATCGCATCGAACCTGGGTTCGGGACCACACCGGAATGGTTCGCGAGCGATTCTCTGCGAACGGTGCACGTTACGCGCGCCATCACCTCGATGGGTGCCACACCCTGGCGAGTGCCGTATATCTGCGGCACCTATGCTTATGAGCAGGGGCAGTTCGCAGCGGCACTTGGGCACTTCAATCTTCTGATGCAGTCGCGCCCCGGCTTCGCTGAAGCGTACTTCCTGGCTGGCCAGGCCTACGCCGGTCTCGGCCAACTGGAGAACGCAGCCGCAGCCTACGCCCGCGCCCTTGAGCTCCAGCCGGACTACCCCGAAGCTCGATTGCGTCTTGGGTGGACTGAGCTCAAGGCAGGGCGACCCCGGAACGCGGCCCGCACCTGGCGCCCGATCGTTGGAGCGGTCAGAGATTCGAGTTCGCTCGTGACCATGATCGGGCTCTATGAGAGACTGGGCGATAGACAGGCCGCTCTCAAGGCTCGCGAGACCTTTCTGCGCCGGCGGTTGCCTCGATAGGCAGGTGCAGAGTAAATTCCAACGAGTTGTCCACCGAATCTGAAGGAAGGACGGGAAAATGCGAAAGGAGATTGCCATGAAGCGATCTTTTCTGCCGGCGTATGTTCTGCTGTGTTTGCTGGCTCTGGTCCTCTTCACCGCGCCGTCGTACTGCCAGACGAACGATATGACGCAGGGGATGAAAATGGGCGATCAGGCGCCTGACACCACGAAGAGCACGGCTCGAGAGATGGACGTTGCCCATCCCTTCTTCACGCACATGGGTATGCCCGAAGGTGTTGGCAATTACACGCTCCGACTGGACGGGACCGCCACCACAGGTGAAGGAAAAACCGAGGGGGATTTCGGGTTCCATTTGGAGACCGGATTATCAGAGACCATCGGCCTTCATATCAGAAATGACCGGGTATCAAGCAACCCACATACAGAGATTACCTTTCAATTCGCCGCCCTCAGCAGCCATGATAGAATGAGCGGCTTCTCTCCCTTCATGGAGTTTGAGATACCAACTCATGAAGGTGAGAAAACGATCTATACTCTGGTCGGTTTCTCCACTGCCTGGGCGACCAGCGGGTTCGCACTTAACCAATCCTTGGAGTACAGTCCGAAGGAAGAGGACGTTGAGGGTAGCGCATCGGCAGTGGTCAAGCTCAGTGAACGGTTTTTCCCGGTCGTGGAGTTCATCGGGGAGGCAGTGAAAGGATCGCCGCCCTTGTATACCATGCTGGGAGGGCTCAAAGGTCGGATTAGCAGACGTGTCCTCATCGGAGCGGCGTATAAGGTGCCTTTATCAAGCGAAAAGGAGTTCGACTCTCAAGTCTTGGTCGAAACCGATCTCGAATGGTGATTTTCGCTTGCCGTCATTCCACGGGGGTTGATCTTGACGCACTTGGCACGCGGCGCGCACATGGCAAAGCAATAGGAGTGGCTCCTCGGGCTGGACTCGAACCAGGGGCCCGGTAGTTTGAACTTAAGAGGAATTATCCGAGGATCCCTGGAGGAATACAGGATTTGTGTTCTGCTCTTTCGAGATGAGTCAACTTACCACTTTCAGCACTCGCCATGAACCCCCGTCGAGCGGTACGAGACCCAGGAAGTAGGTATGTGCGCTGGTAAGGATGCGCTCCGGATTTCCCAAAAGCTCAAGCGGAACGTCAAGGATTACTTCTTCTGCTCTGCGCTGAACCCTTATCGCGTCCGTCGGAAGGGTGCGGTCCTGGTCGTAGATTCGATGTTCAAGTTCACCCAGCTTAATATGCAACTTTGGCATCTGTTGGAAGGAGAGGTCCTTTCGATATCCGAACACGTAGACGGAAGCTCCTACTTGTCCCCCCAGAGGTCTGGACCACCTAATAGATAGCACAAATCGCCCATTTTCAATGTGCACGAAGCGTTCCTGAATGCCGACAAATGCCTCTCGGTTCTCTTCAAGAAGCTGTTCGGGTAGCGCTGTTTTCAAGTCATGGTATTCAGGCGAAATCGCAATTGCGCCGGCATTGAGCGACAAAGTGGTGTCTGGAAAATCTCCGAATATCTCGTTGGAACGAACAAAAGAGAGAAGATACCTTCTATTTGCTTCGTACTGTGACCGATGCTTCCTGAGAGCATTGCGCTTGCGCTCTATCTCGGTGGAATTCAAATCATGATCCTGCCACTGTATCCTCGACTTTAACTCGTGAGGAGGCAACAGGCTATCACTGGGACGATATCCCCTCGGTGTGGGCCACTGCCTGTAGTGCACCAGGTAAGGATAGACGACAGGGTTGATCTCATTCTCAAGATCCCAGAGGACGACACGAAGGAAGAGGTAGAGCGATTTGTGATCAGAATTGTGGTCACCGGGGTGAGAGACAAATATCTTCGTCGGCCTGAACTCGAGTAATGTCTTCTCAAGGTCAGCCAATATTTCCTCTCCCTTGTACGGCGCTCCTGGCCGAAAGGCATTTGGATATGGCACCGCTCCCGCGTGGGTGAGAATGCTTTCAACGGGTGGTCGATCGCCCCAGTGAGAACACCAGATGTCCAGCGTTCCAAAGTCAGGATATCCGAGAAACGTTAGCTGCGGGGGCGGCACTCCCAGTGCCTTGGCTGCCTCAAGCGCTTCGTCATGTCGCACTAGCCCCATGTTCCTGGCACCTTTCGGAAGTAACACGGGATGCCTGCGATAAAGCAGGAATGACCACTCATTGCTGTCGCCATAGGTAAGAAACACAATTCGTAGCGGTAGGTTCAGTTTCATTGCTTCTTGAATGATTCCGCCGGTGCCCAGGACCTCGTCGTCCGGATGCGGTGCGAGTATGAGAATGCGATCTTGAGGATCGAACATTATTGCCGTTGACATATGACTCTCCAGCGGCACCCCCAGCTGGGGCGCATCGCGTAATCAATGTGTTCGCGTTTCTAGGCCGAGCGCATTGTGCAGTCAACCTCCGATCTCACAGTCTCTTCCCGAGAATGTAAAACGGCAGGTCTCTTCTCAGGCAGTATCTCAAAAAAGTTCGCTTCCCTTCAGCCAGCAGGCCGAAGCCCTGCTTCTGAAAAAAACTCCTTGCTCTTTCTGACATTGTGTTGACATGGACGCCTGGTACCGCCTCGCTTTTCAGAAATCCAAGATAGCGATCCATCAACTGCGTTCCTACCTTCGTCCCTCGGAACCTCGCATCCACGTTGATATGCAGCGTAGCAGGATACTCGCGTGAGACGTCCGGAGTACAAAACTCCCCTCTAAGAAAGCTCATCATGACATGAAAGAGGAATCTCCACGCCTTAGGTCTGAAGCAAGTCCCCGTGAGCACGGCCTTCCTGAAAAGTCGGGGCATTACTTTCGCTCTGAATACCCGTCGCATCGTCGCTGAGTTTTTTGCCCCGGTAACGTAACCCACAACCCTGTCCTCGTCAACGGCGACAAGACAAGAGTCTGGCTCGTAGTCTGTGAAGTAGAGGGTCAGGGCGTCAGCCAGAATCTCGTCGTCGTCAAAGCAAGAGGCCAGTGATTCTCCCAGAAAAGCGGTCTCACAGGCTATTCTCCTGACGTCTGCCCTGTCATTATGATCAAGTTTTCTGATAGATATCATGCTCTGTTGCCGTGAGTTAGTCATACATTATGTGCGCGTAACCTGTGTCCTCTATCTTCCGTCAAATCGTCCTCGGTCGTTTCCGATTATACTTGCGTTACGCGTCGAAGCCAAGAGTGATGGGCGCTGCCCCACGCTGATCGAAACGCGGTGACCCCGGAAAGAGAACATCCTGCTGCTCGAGCAAGGAACAGACTAAGCCGGAAGTAATACTCATAAATAGACAGTTCGGGTATACTCAGTCGCAGATCTCAATGATGAACAAATGAAGACACAGGAGGGGAAAATGGTATGAAAGAAACCTTTCGTTTCATACTCAATGACAACCCCACGGAATTGACATCGGATGGGGAGCGGATGCTCCTATGGATATTACGTACAGACTTAGGTCTGACCGGAACTAAGTATGGGTGCGGAGAGGGACTCTGTGGAGCCTGTACAGTTCTGGTGAATAACGAACCTGTCCGGTCATGCCGGTTTCCGATGCAAGCTATCAATGGGAAGGAAGTCATCACTATCGAGGGACTGTCTCGAAACGGGAATCTACATCCTCTACAGAGAGCATTCATAACCTGTGATGCCATGCAGTGTGGATTTTGCACCTCAGGGATGATCATCAATGCCTACGGTCTGTTGATCAAGAACCCTCAACCCACTCGTGCAGAAATCATCGAAGGCATGGACGGTAATCTATGTCGATGCGGTTCCTATCTCAGAATAATCCAGGCCATCCAAGCCGCAGCTCAGGAGATGAGAGGGGGAGTGACCGGATGAGAGACGATGAAGTCCTGAAGTTGGATTTTTCTGACATGAATGTCGGGTTTCCTCTCAGCCGTCGAGCGTTCCTGAAAGGTCTTGGCGGGGGGATATTGATCCTGTTCGCTGTTGGAGATCTTTCAGTGCTCCAGGCACAAGAACGTCGAGGAGGTATCGAGTATCCCAGCGATTTCAATGCCTATCTTTTGATCGGAGAGGACGGTCGGGTTTCGTGTTTTACCGGGAAGATCGAAATGGGTCAGGGAGCGGTTACCTCTCTGGCGCAGATGTTGGCGGATGAGCTTGAGGTGTCTCTGGATTCAGTTGACATGATCATGGGAGACACGGATCTGTGTCCCTGGGATATGGGCACTTTCGGATCCATGACCACACGTTTCTTTGGTCCGCCCCTCAGGGCCGCCGGCGCAGAAGCTCGAGCTGTGCTGATGGAATTGGCTGCAGAACACCTCCAAGCGCCAATGAGCCGGTTGAAAGTAGAAGCTGGAGTGATATTCGATAAGAACAATAGCAAGAATCAAGTGACCTACGCTCAGTTGGCGAAGGGAAGAAGAATCGAGAAACATCTTGAAACAAAGCCACACACAAAAGAATTCTCGGAATTCAAAATCATAGGCAAACCGGTTTCACGTCGAGATGCACCGGAAAAGGTCAGCGGAAGAGCTAAGTTTTCTGGAGACATTCGATTACCCGGTATGTTGTATGCGAGACTCCTAAGACCCCCGGCTCATGGCGCAAAATTGAAGGGCGTGGATGTTTCGGCTGCAAGAGAAACGGAAGGGGTGCAGATAGTCCAGGATGGTGATCTTGTGGCCGTTCTTCATGAATATCCTGATGTGGCCGCGGAGGCCATCGATAGACTGAAGGCTCAGTACGATTCGCAGGAAGTGAATGTAGACGACAAGACTATTTTCGATCACTTGCTCAAGGTTGCCCCGAAAGGCGAGATGGTTTCCCACGGGGGGGATCTTGCGGAAGGGAGAAAACTGTCTGTCTCCACTTTTGAGAAAAAATACTTGAACGGTTATGTTGCTCATGCTCCCATCGAAACTCATACGGCTACGGCTCAAGTCGAGGGAGGCAAAGTCACAGTTTGGGCATCCACGCAAACGCCGTTTGGCCTCAAGGAGGAGATTGCTGGTGCACTAGAGGTTCCCCCTGAGAATGTCCGCGTCATCACTCCCTTTGTAGGAGGTGGATTCGGTGGAAAGACCAACAACCAGCAGGGTGTGGAGGCAGCCCGTCTGGCAAAGCTAACCGGGAAGCCTGTCCAGGTTGCTTGGACCCGCGGGGAGGAATTCTTTTATGATACCTTCCGACCGGCGGCAGTGGTCAAAATAACATCGGGAATTACCAATTCCGGTGGAATTTCACTGTGGGATTACGGTGTCTATTTCGCAGGACAGAGGGGCTCTGAGCACTTCTACGATATTCCTCATCACCAAACGGTGGTCTATGGATCGGGATGGAGAGGCGCCCCAGGATCGCATCCTTTTGGCACGGGCCCGTGGCGTGCACCCGCCAACAACACAAATACCTTTGCGCGCGAATCACAGATGGACATCATGGCTTCCAAGGCGGGGATGGATCCCTTGGAATTTCGCTTGAAGAACTTGAAAGACGAAAGAATGATCAGAGTTCTCAAGGCGGCAGCGGAGAAATTCCGTTGGACTCAGTCAAGAGCGCCAAGTGGTCGAGGCTATGGCGTAGCCTGCGGTATTGATGCAGGCACCTATGTCGCGCACATGGCCGAGGTCGAAGTCGACAAGGGGAGTGGGCTTGTGCGGGTCAAGCGTGTCGTCTGCGCTCAAGACATGGGTCTGGCGATCAACCCGGAAGGGGCAAGATTGCAGATAGAAGGATGCATCACGATGGGATTGGGTTATGCCCTGAGCGAGGAAATTCACTTTAGAGGCGGAGAAATCCTTGACCTCAATTTCGACACCTATGAAATCACGCGGTGTTCCTGGACGCCGGACATCGATACGGTGCTGATCGATGGGGCAGATTCGCCTGCACAGGGAGGAGGGGAACCAGCAATCATTTGCATGGGTGGAGTAGTTGCCAATGCCATCTTCGATGCCACCGGAGCGAGACTGTTTCAGCTTCCCATGACCCCCGAAAGAATTCGGGACGCAAAGAGCGATTGATTGAGGACTTATTTTGGACGCCCTCACGAATCTTTCACGTATTCAATAGCCCCTTATTTGTTAGCTCGTTTTTTGTCACGACACCGTTGTTCAGGATGGGGTCTTTCGTCTGATCAATGATCTATCTATTGACTGGTCCTGTACATTCCGGAAAAACGACCTTCTTGGCACGGATCATCCGTTCGTTGAAAGAGAGGGGGGTTGAGGTTGGTGGTTTCCTGAGTGTGTCGATCTGGAATGGTGACGAGTGCACAGGCTACGATCTGTATGATTTGAGCGAAGAGGAGGCGGTCCCCTTTATCCGCGCGACGGGAGAAAGAGCTTGGCAAAAGCTAGGCCCCTATTTTTTCATCCCCGACGGTCTCGAAAAGGCCAAGAACGTCCTTCTTCGAACCCGGAATGCCGATCTCTTGGTAGTGGACGAAGTCGGCCCTTTAGAACTATCAGGGGAAGGGTTGTGGCCGGTTCTGAGAGATGTGATTTCCCAGTGCAAAACGAACTGTCTCATAGTTGTCAGGGACAGCATTCTCAGGGATTTCGTGGAAATGCTGAACGACTCTGATGCAGAAGTGTTCCATGTTCAAGATAGCGGCATCTTTGCTCGGATGATAGATGAATTCACGGATCAACGCAGGAGACCCCCTCTTGGGGACGCCCGCAGCGGCAAGCAACTTCGTGATGGACACACTGCTTAACCGGAAATGGATCCGTTATTACAGGAACGTTTCGGCATCCGCTAGGCATCCCCTCGCTGTTCACGACTTGCGTTGAGGTAGACGCAGTAGAACTCATTGTGGCTCCTCAAGTTGTACGATTTGCGAACCATCGCCGTAGATCTACCCAGAGTTCGATGAACCGTCCAGAGTGCTCCTCCAGTTGTACGATTTGCGAACCATTAGGGTTGAAGTGGCCAGAAGTGGATGACGCCGTGGCTGTTTGAACAACGGCAAAACGCCACGGTCCACCTTACCGAGCACGCTCAGCGAGATTCCATTGACTTGCAGATATGACAGATTTACTCTTGAGTCTGGATTGCGAAGGCTGCTTGAGGGCAGGTCTGGCGTTTATCATCTCTGAGCTGATTTTTGGCTTTTTCTGGCGCCGCAGGTTGGGCTGGGCCACCCAGAAAATTGCACTGTGAATATCCACGAAAGTGCAACACCGTCCAGTTTCACACACTACGTATACAAGCACACCTGAGGAGACGACTATGGCAGAGGAAAAGTTCCCGATCGTAAACGATTTTGAGGCGTTTATTCAGGAATTCAAAGACGAATCCGACAGGGCAATCGTCGTACTTACAGCAGCACGTCTCGATTTTCTCCTGTCCTTAATCCTTCAGAAATACCTGGTTGCTAATGCCGGTACGGTGGACGAGTTCTTCGAGAATCAGGGACCCGGATCAACTTTTAGTAACAAGATAATGCTCGTCTTCAGACTGGGTTTGATAGACTCCGACTTCGCTCGTACGCTCCACCTAGTTCGCAAAATCCGCAATGATTTCGCCCACGAAACCGCCGCGTGCTCCCTCGAAAAAGGAAGTCACAAGGACCGAATCAGGGGGCTTGTAGCACCCTACAAGGACATACCCTTCTTCGCTCGTTTCAAGCGGGTGTACTTCAAGGACATCGGACCATCGCGAGCTGACTACATGACCGTTGTTGGTCTTGCGATCCTCAGGCTGCACTATCTGTTCGAGGTGCTAGGAACAATTCCAACAGAGACAGCATTGTCACTGTTCAGCTCCAAGATGCGAGCGTCTAAGGAGAAGGAGAAATAGATCGAAGAGTCGAGAGACCCGCTCCCCAAATTGTACGATTTGCGAACCGTTAGGATTCAGGTAGCAAGAAGTATTGCAGGATAGCTGCCGGATAGAACCTCAGTTCGTCGGCGCTACGATTCCTAGCTTCGTGGCAGCCTTAATCAAAGGAACTTCGAGGGAATAGCGCAGAATCAGTCGTACCGCCAAGGTCACCCCGGCTCTGTGTGTCAGAAGTTCAGCTTGAAGAAACAGCCGAATCAGAGCTATAGTCCAAATATGAGCTCTATCAGCAAGAACCTCGGTCACAAAAAAACAGTCCCCGCCCCCCCGTGTGATTTGGGCCAATTCCAGATTCTTCCGATCTCCGATTGGGAAAAATTCGAGCGGTTCTGTAGGGATCTGTGGGCGGACCTATGGAAGAATCCAGAACTTGAGCGTCACGGCCGACAAGGCCAACCACAGGCCGGCGTTGATGTGTACGGTGAATCGAGGCCCGATAGGAAATTCGGAGGCATCCAGTGCAAACGCAAGGATGCTTATGCCGACAGTTCTCTCACAGAGAAGGAGCTTCGGAAAATAGTCAATGCGGCGAAGAAATTCAAACCTCGCCTAGATAAATTTGTTGTCGCCTATACAGGTAAGCGAGATGTCAAACTTCAAAGGGTGGCCCGGGACATAACCCAAAAGCACAAGGCCTCCGGATGGTTCACCGTTTCTGTGGCCTCATGGAACCACATTGTGGACCTTCTGGGAAGCCATCGAGAGGTCGCGGACAAGTATTTCGGTTTCCTTAATCCGCCCAACGTCAACAAAGCTGCGGTTGACGACTTGAAGCAGATCGTCTTGGATCGAATGGAAGACATGACCAAGGCAATCTCAGAAATGCCGCAGACCATCGTTCCCATACAAGACGCTTCCCCAGGCGTACTAAAAACACTCCAGACGGATGCTTCTGTAACAGCAGAATTCAACGCAGAACTGGATCTTGCCAAGAAGCTGATAGATGAATTCAGGCCCAAGTCAGCATTGGAGTTTCTAGAGGACCTAGGGAAGCGCATTCGCGCGGACGCGGATAAGATAGTGAGGTATCGCTTGCTCACCAACAAGGCAGCTGCGAAAGGCCTGATCGGAGACAAGCGGGGAGCTGGAGAGCTTCTCATAGCGGCGCATCAATACAACCCTGATGATGAAAAAGCTCTGTGCAACCGTGCGCTGGGCCACGCCCTCTTGGGACAGAACGAAGATGCTCGGGAATGGATAGACCAGGTATTGAAGAGAAATCCTGCCAGTCGGCGGGCCTACGGAATTCTCGTTCACTGCGCTCCTTCGGAGGAAAGTCTTGACCAAATCATCCAGAAGATTCCCGAGTGGATGAGGCAGACCGAAGAGATTACATCCGCCCTGGGCTATGCCGCGGCCTCACGGGGCAAGCCGGAAGAATCTGCCCGCTGGTTAGAACTAGCACTCGAAGCTGCGAATAAGGACATCCCCCAACCCGATCTGTGGGCAGACCTTGCAGGAAGTCTTCTTCAAGCCATTTCTCATAAACTTGAGGTGATCAGCAGGATTCAGGTAACTGCGGCAGACGGAGAGAAAATCCAGCGAATTATAACGCTATTGAACCAGGCAATTGAAGCAGTTAGAGAAACGGAAACCATCAAATTCAGATCAAGCTGGTTCGTGAACCGCGGCTCGGCCCATCGCCTGTTAGGGGAATTCGATCTTGCTTTGTCCGACATCGAATCGGCACTCAGTCTTGACCGCTCGGACGCCAGGTTCCTGAAACATAAGGCGATCATTCTCTATGAACGAGGTGATGTTGACTCGGCGGTCAGCATCTTTCGCCGGATAATCTGTGATCCCGCCACCCCGGAGATCTCCATTATTCTTGCAGGAATTCTGCATGAAAAAGGTCAAGACGAGGAAGCTGTAAAGATTCTAGAGGAGTCGCCTTTCAAGATCATTCCCGATGCATTGCGAGAGGGGAAACAGCATCTTCTTATCGAAATTTATCTTGCCCTAGGGGATTATGATAAAGCCCGCGCGACTTTGGCGGCCATGCGCGCTTCCTATCCGGGGAACATTCTTAATCTAGTTGAAGCCGCACGAGTCGAAAAAGCAACAGGAGACGAGGTTGCCGCTAACCGTCTTCTGGACGAGGCATTCACGTACGTTTCCGAGAAAACGCCGTTTAGCCACCGGGTCGAGCTTGCTAACGAGCTTTATGTTCGTGAACAATATACGAAGACCTGGCCACTTCTGGAGAAAGTCGTGGATGCCAAGCTCGAGACTCCTCTCACCAATCAGCTTCTGTACTCCTACTACCGGGCCGGAGAAGTTGCAAAGGGCTTGGCCGCCTGCCGCTCGATACCAGAGGCGAAAAAAAGCAGGTTCGTTACCCAAATCCACATAGCGATTCTTGAGGAAATCAGAGACCTTAGCGAAGCAGTTCGGGTCGAAGAAGCATACTTGAGCCGGAACCCAAACGACATAAAGATACGGATTCGTTGGGCGGCAACTTTGTATCGGCTGGGAGAGCGGGAGAAACTGGACGCCTTCTTGAAGTCCCCGGTGGATCTGAAATCGCTCCCTTTGGACGCCGGGTTGCAGCTAGTCGCACTCTATCTAGAGCAAGAGATGCCGGAGAAAGCGCTCGATTTGGGTTATGAACTGCGACGCAAGTACTATGAAGATCCAGAAGCGCACTTGAAATATGTGGGCCTTTTTTTCACCTGCGAGAAGAAGCTCGACCGAGAGAAGCTCTCACCGAGGGAAGTAGGAGAGAATACGGCGGTCCAGGTGGATGATAACGGGTCGAAGGAATGGTATGTCATCGAGAATCGTCAGAATGCAGAAGTGGCGAGAAATGAGCTCGACTTGAATAATCCGTTGGCTCAGAGACTCTTGGGCAAACATATTGACGATGAAGTGGTGACCCGGAAACATGCCCTGGCTGAGACAAAAGTCAAGATCGGTGGCCTGAAGAGTAAGTATGTTCATGCCCTCCACGAAACCTTCGAAATATTCCCACACGTGTTTCCCGACACTCCCGGCTTGGAGAGGGTGCCCGTCACAATTGGAGAAGAGAAGAAAGACATCGAAAGAATGCTCGAAGTCATTGGAAAACGCGACGACCGGATTTCTGGAATTGAGAAGCTCTACTTAAATACTCAGATACCTCTAGGGACTTTTGCGAACTTGCTAGATCAGAACCCGGTCGAAGTCTTGAGTGGTCTGTCAAATACCAGCGAAGTTCGGAACTGTTCCGGAACCGCCGAGGAAAGAGAATCTGCGTTGGATTTGATCAGAAATAGCAGAACCGTCGTGGTAGATGTCACAGCAATTTATACGTGTGCGCAGCTGCAGAAATTGGATCTACTAAAGAAGGTTTTTGACCAGCTCCTCGTTGGCCAATCGACAATTGATTTGCTTCGTGATGCGATTTCCGAACACAAAGGGGCCACTGAGTCGGGATTCATGAGAATTTGGAAGGACAAGGACGGTTTCCGACGCCGCGAGGTTACGGCCGAGGAAGTGAGAAAGAACATTCAGTTCCTGGAAACGATGAAGAATTGGGTTATAGCCAACTGCCGTCTAGCTCTCTGCCCCAGTTTGCCGAAGTTGAGAGTCGAAAGGCCAGAACTCTCTGAGGAAACAATAGGAGAATCGTTTCTCGAAGCATTTGTGATTAGCCGGGAAAACAAAGTTCCTCTTTATTCGGATGATTTGGTAACTCGACTCATCGCTAGCAAGGAATTTGGTGTTTCTGGTTTCTGGACCCAAGTGGTGGCACTGCATGCACTGAACGAGAAACTCATTTCCCAGGAGGAATACAGCGGCTTAGTAATCCGGCTTATTCAGCTGCGTTTTCGGCATACGACCATCAACGAAGCGGTGTTGCTTGACGCTGCTCGCAAGTCCGGATGGGCCACCGGCCATCCTTTTCTCGATGTAGCTGACACTCTGACCAAGCCAGAAATGGAACTGAGATCCATTGTCAAAGTGGCCGCAGAATTCTTCTACCTGCTGTGGCAACAGCCCATCTTTGGTATGCGAAGGGACAGTTTGGTTGTGGCTACGCTGGATTCGCTGACTTGTGGAAGGAGAAAGGATGTTGTCCTCAAGGCTCTGGAAGCAGCTATAAGACACCGGTTCCGCTTCGCTCCCTTGATTGAGAACGACCTCTTACGGATGATGGTAGCCTGGTACTCTCTCAAGGTCTAAACACTCCTTATCTCAAATTTGTAGTAAGACGTTTGCTGCCAAGATATGAAGAACGTGGAGCAAGCGCAAGTCCTAGCGATTGCACGCCGGCAAAGTGAAACACAAATGGGTCTTTGGAGGAAGAATTTCTCGCCGCGCCCGAGCGTTTGGCCAGACATCGCAGGACTGAGAGCCTTACCCTCCAACGTCGCTCCTCACTCAGTATTTGCCTTCATATGTCCCCTAAGCCGCGCCAGTTGCCTCCTGACGATCTGCTCCTGGAATTCCAGGTCCTTGTCAGTTCCCCAAAACGGCTTTTCCATCTGAATCTGATCTAGTCTATTTTTCAAATATTCAAAATAATCAAGATTCCTAACCAAATCTTTGCAGCCGCCCCGAACTTCCATTTTTCCAAGTAGTTGCTTGAATCTCTGTATTCCGGACTTTCCCCGTATGAATAATTGAATTCCGCATTCATTACACGTGCAATAGGGTTTTTGATTCTTTGTTATCTCTACCAAGAGCATTTCTCCACAGACGGGACAGGGGAAATACGAATTCTTCTCTTGGTCATTATCCAACGTTACGTTGTCCAATAGAATCACCTCAAATGACCGCTATCAGTCTTTCAAGATCGCTCGCACTTGCGAAGGATCGTAGCAATCCATCATAATCATACTGCTCGGCAAACGCGTCTCCACAAGCTGCGGCGTGTAGAAGCGAAATGCCACATTTGATTAGCCACCACCCCGAAGCGGTTCGCTTTTCAAACAGCAGAATATCTCTTGAGGTGCTATATCGCCTGGTTCCCCAAGGAGCAGACAAGATAACATCCTTAGCAAGGTACTTCGAGAGGTAGTAGCTTATCCTGTGTAGGTCCCTGATCGCTTCGATGTGGACGATACGCCCGCCGCCCAGAGCTTCCCAATTCTCAGAGATCCACGCCTGGGGAATGTAGCATTGGATGAGAATGTGCAAATGAGGTATGCCAGACTTGTGAAACTCAACAACGGAAATGAAAAGGACCGACTTACCCAATCTCCTCTGCAGATAAACTCTGAACTTGGCCCAGACTCCCCGAGTAGGACTCGAACCTGCAACCCTCCGGTTAATGGCCGGACGTTCTGCCATTGAGCTACGACGAACCAGCCACCGACAGTTCCCACGGCCCGCTCTACAAGCTATCATCCCGAGACTTCTCTTGACGAAGAGTCAGCTTTCGTTATAATAACGAAAAGGCGCCGAAACTTGGTCATTTTCGTTATAGTAACGAATACACGGGAGGTTGTGTGGGGAGTTTCAGAAAGCATCTCGATATCGCGACCGAGAAACTGGACGTTCTGGTCACTGCGTATCGGAATGGGCAACACACGGTAGTGGGTGACTTGGGGACAAAGGTGGGGGAGGTTTGGTGAGAAGATTGAACCAAAAGCGAAACCTTAAGAAACTAGTTGGGTGTCTGGCTCCGATCGGCGGAGTCAAGTCCGTGATTCTCTACGGTAGTTTTGCAAGAGGAGACTTTGGACCGAAATCTGACCTAGACCTGCTTATCATTACTGACAAAGCCGGGGCCCGCCACGCTGTTCTGAAAGTAGTTGCTGGGCTCGACTTGGACAGGCGAGTCCAGCCTACGGTCAGGACCGAATCAGAGCTTGGAAAAACTGACAGCGGGCTGCTCAAGAATATCTTCGAGGAAGGGAGAGTTGTTTATCTGAGAGAACCCATGGAGATTCCTGTGAAGGCTCTTCTCGGACTCAAGCCGTTCTCGATACTGGTGTTTGAGCTTACACGCTTGGACCAGAAGACAAAGGCAAGATTCAACAGGGAAATGTATGAGAGGAGCAGGGGCAGGTACAAGTATGGGGGCCTCTTGGAGGAGATAGGTGGACGAAGGCTGTCAAGGGGCTGCGTACTCATTCCTCTGTCCGCAAGAACCCGGTTACTGAGATTCTTCAAGAAATACCTTGTGGGATTTGAGGAGATCGAGGTCTGGAGATGAGTCGCTGCTAATCATGCCATCCACCAGGGCCTTCGACGGCTGGCGGGGTCCGACACGCCGGAAGCATCCCCCCACCTGCATTTGCCTTGACGACCCGTGGACTCGGTGCTAAAGTATCAGGCTAGTCATTCTGACACAGTATGCTCTTTGGATTTAGATAAGGAGTCTTCATGAAACCGATTACCCAGATCAGGTGGCACGGAAGGGGAGGCCAGGGCGCCAAAGTGGCGTCCTTTCTTCTTGCGGAGTGTGCGCTTGAAGAAGGCAAGTGGAGCCAGGGTTTTCCCGATTACGGCCCCGAGAGAAGTGGCGCGCCCGTGAGAGGATACAACAGGATAAGCGATGAGAGGATCGACCTGCATTGTCCCATCACGGAGCCGGACATCGTTATCGTGCTGGACGAGACGCTCATCGGTAGGGTGGACGTCTGCGGAGGGCTCAAGGAGGACGGAATCTGCGTGGTGAACACGTCTTGTGATCCGGCGCTCATGAGGTCCCGCCTGAAGCTCAAGGGGCGGAAGCTGTTCGTAGTTGACGCTTCGAACGTCGCTCGCGCGGAGATCGGGCGTCCGATCCCAAACACGGCGATGATGGGTGCCGTCTGCAAGGTCTCCGGCGTTCTCAAGCTTGAAACGGTGGTCAAGGAAATCCAGAAGATTTTCCAGAAGAAGTTCGGTGCTGAGGTCGCGGAGAAGAACGTCAAGGCGGTCCGTAGAGCTTACGCGGAGGTGAAGGGCGAATGAGCGAAAAACTACCCGGTTGGAGAGGTCTGCCGATCGGCGGGGTGATTGACAAGGCTGGTAACGCGGAAAACTACGAGACCGGCTCCTGGAGAGTCAACCGGCCCATACTGGACAAGAACAAGTGCACGAGTTGTCTCTTGTGCTGGATGTTCTGCCCCGACACGAGCATTATTGTTAAGGACGGCAAGGTCACAGGAATCGACCTCGCTCACTGCAAAGGCTGCGGGATCTGCGCGCGCGAATGTCCGCTCAAGGACAAGGCAATCACGATGCAGCTCGAAAGCCAATGTGAGCTGGCCTGATAGGAGGATATAGGTGAAGGTAGTTGGATTGACCGGGAATGATGCTGTAGCTGAGGCCATGAGGCAGATAAACCCTGACGTGTGTGCGGCCTATCCCATTACTCCGGCGACAGAGCTTATGGAAAAGTTCGCCCAGTTTGTCTCGGACGGGCTCGTCAAGACGGAGCTTGTTCTTGCTGAGTCGGAGCACAGCGCGATGAGCGCCTGTATCGGCGCTTCCGCCGCCGGAGCAAGAGTGATGACTGCCACCTCGGCCAACGGCCTTGCATTCATGTGGGAAATGCTTTACATCGCGGCGTCGCTTCGCTGCCCGATCGTCATGGCGGTGGTGAATCGAGCCCTGAGCGGTCCCATAAACATCCACTGCGATCACAGCGATTCCATGGGTGCGAGGGACGCAGGTTGGATTCACCTCTTTTCCGAGAACTCGCAGGAAGCGTACGACAACACGCTTCAGGCTCTGAAGATCGCGGAGCATCGTGACGTCTTCTCGCCGGTCATGGTGACGCTCGACGGCTTCATCATCAGTCACACGCTGGAGCGCGTGGAAATCCTTGACGACGAGCAAGTGAAAAAGTTCGTGGGTGATTTTGCGCCGAAGTATCCGCTCCTCGACACGAAGAATCCCATCACGTGGGGGCCGCTTGATTTCCACGATTTCTACTTCGAGCACAAGAGAGGCCAGATAGAGGGACTCGAGAAGGCGCACGCCATAGTGCGGAGCGTTGGAAAAGAATACGAGGCGCTCTCGGGAAGGCGTTTCGATTATTTTGAGCCTTACAAGATGGAAGACGCGGAGGTCGCCGTCGTTGCTCTTGGTTCTGCGGTCGGCACGGCGAGGGGCGTCGTTGACGAGCTCAGGGAGAAGGGCAAGAAGGTGGGGCTAATCAAGCTCAGAGTGTTCCGTCCCTTCCCCAGGAAAGAGATCGCGCAGGCCTTGAAGAACCTGAAGGCCCTGGCCGTGATGGACAGGTCCCATTCATTCGGAGGGTACGGAGGTCCTGTTTTCTCCGAGATTCGTTCGGCCTGTTACGGAACGGGAATGGACATTCCCATCGTCAATTACATCTATGGCCTCGGCGGAAGGGACACCACCTTCGAAGAGATTAGAGGGCTCTACTCGGAGATGGAACAGGTGGTTCTCAGTGGGAAGCGACCCGAGGAGATTCGTTTTCTGAACGTGAGGGAATAGCGACGACCGGAGAGAATCGGATGGAGAGCGATAAGCTCCCCAAAAGACGAAATTACAAAGAAGACGACAAGGAGCTGAGATTCAAATGGCATCACTCAAGGAACTGGCTTCACGCGAAGACTTGCTGAGCGGAGGGCACCGGGCCTGCGCGGGCTGCGCCATGACGTCCATAGTGAGGCAGGTGCTGCTCGTCGCCGGGAAGAACGTGGTCGTGAGCTGCGCAACCGGGTGCCTCGAGGTGACCACGACGATCTTTCCGTACACTGCCTGGCGGGTCCCGTTCATCCACAGCGCCTTTGAAAACTCCGCCGCGACGATAAGCGGCGTCGAGACGGCGTACAGGAGTCTGAGGAAGCAAGGAAAGATAAAGGAAGACACAAAGTTCATAGGCTTCGGCGGAGACGGCGGCACGTACGACATAGGGCTTCAATCCTTGAGCGGGGCCATGGAACGCGGTCACAAGATGCTTTACATCTGCTACGACAACGAGGCCTACATGAACACCGGCAACCAGCGTTCGAGCGCCACTCCCTTTGCAGCCGACACGACGACTTGCCCCGTCGGATGCGTCGGCAAAGGCAAGCCCCAATTCCAGAAAGACCTTGCCGCGATAATCACGGCGCACAACATTCCCTACGTCGCGCAGGCCTGTGGATCTTTCTGGAAGGATCTCACGGCCAAGGTGGAAAAGGCCCTTTCTGCGAACGGTCCGTCGTTCATCAACGTTCTCTCTCCTTGCGTGCTCGGCTGGAAGTACCCCACCGACGAGACAATAGAAATCGGAAAACTAGCTGTTGACACGTGTTTCTGGCCGCTGTATGAAGTGGTGGAGGGGAATTACAGGCTTACGTATGTTCCCTCTCAGAAAAAGCCTCTTGGCGAATGGACAAAACGCCAGGGGCGGTTTCGGCACTTGCACGAGCCTGGTGGGGAGGGGCTACTCGAGAAGGCCCAGCGGGAAGTTGACAGAAAGTGGGAACACCTTCTGGCAATAAGCGAGAAACCCGCCAAGCCGGGCAAGCAGCCCAAAGAGGCCTCCCAATAGCCAGTACCGGCACTGCGCGTCAGAGCGCGTGCACCGGAAGGAGGGGTTCAGATGGCGGGCAAGAACTGGGCGTTGTTCGAGGAAGAGTTCTGGGCCTTGAATGATGTCCTCTACACTCTCGTCGAAAGCTCTTATTCCAAAAGCGCCATGCTCATTGACTGCGAAGGTCGCTTGATCGCCAACGTTGGTGAGCCGCCCTCTTTTGACACGGAATCCTTCGCCTCTCTTTCGGCGGCGGACCTTGCCGCGGGCAGGGCGTTGGCCTCGATGCTTGGAGAGAGAAACTTCAGGAGCCAGGCTCACCAGGGCAGAGAGTGCGGCATCTATCAGTGCTCCATCGACGACAAGGTCATGCTGGTCTTGCTGTTCGACCGCAGGACCACTCTGGGTCTCGTGAGGTTGAAGGCCGAGAGAGCGGCGGGCGAGCTGGCACAGGTTTTCACCCGCGTTTACGGTAAGTTGAGTCGCTCCGAGCGCGACCTTGAAAGGGTGAGTATCGGGGCAGATTTCGCTGCCCAAGCCGATCAGCAGATCGACAGATTGTTCGGCGATTCTTCCGATACTTAGAGTGTTCCTGGTCCCCAAAGCGGTTCAGATCGTTGAGTGTCTCTAATAAGCTATCCTTCCAGAGAGATCAACTGCAAGGTTGTCTACTACGGGCCTGGGCTAGGCGGTAAGACCACCAATCTCAGGCATGTCTACTCGTCCGTTCCCTCTACACGCCGGGGCAATCTCGTCTCCTTGGCGACCGAAGGGGACAGAACTCTCTTCTTCGACTTCCTGCCAATTGACGTGGGCAACATCGGGGGTTTCAAAGTCAGGTTTCATCTCTACACCGTACCCGGACAGATCTACTACCGGCCCAACAGGAAGCTCGTACTCAGGGGAGCCGACGGCGTGGTTTTCGTGGCAGATTCTCAGAGGGAAAGACTCGAGGTGGGTCTGGAGAGCCTCAGGGACTTGTATCTGAACCTCGTCGAGAACGAGATTGACGCTGACAAGATTCCGCTTGTTTTCCAGTACAACAAGAGAGACGCGCCCTCTGCCCTCAGCATGCAGATGCTCGAGGAGGCGTTCAACGCGCCGCGCTCTCCCTCGTACGAAGCCATCGCGTGCAGGGGCGTCGGAGTACCCGACACGCTCAAGGCGATTTGTAAGCTGGTTGTGAGGACGATTCAATGAAGAAGATGGCCGAAATAATTGCGACTGCGTTCTACGTGGGCTACGCGCCGATTGTTCCCGCCACTTTCGGAGCGGCGCTCGGCGCGCTGGCGTACTGGTTTCTCATGCCGCCGTCGCGCGGGATCGCGGTCATTGTGACTGCCGCGCTCATTCTTCTTGCGATAGTCACGAGCGGGAAGGCCGAGGAGAAGTACGGCAAGGACGGAAGGCGCATCGTCATAGACGAGGTCGCCGGAATGTTCGTCAGTCTGTGTTTCATTCCGAAATCCTGGCCGTTTTTTCTGGCGAGCTTTCTGGCCTTCAGAGTGTTTGACGTGCTTAAGCCCTTTCCAGCGAACAGACTCCAGAGGCTTCCCGGCGGTTGGGGCGTGACGGCCGACGACGTGTTCGCGGGAATCTACACGAACGTCCTGATACGAATTTGTCTGGCCGCCAGGGGCATGTGAACGCGTGCGGCCCGGACGATCGCGCCAAGAGGGCGAGTCACCGCGCGAATCACGTCTCTATGAGAGGACGCGGCCTCCCGCGAGGAGGCGGAGGGTGAATTGAAATTAGAAGTGATCACCGTCGGCAGCGAGATAGTCTCGGGCAGCGTGCTGGACACCAACTTTCGTTTTATCGCCAGAAAGCTCACGACCATCGGGGCCCGCGTGCTCTGGCACACGAGCGTCGGCGATGAGCCCGAGACGATGGCCGAAGCGTTGAAGATTGCGCTCAAGAGAGCCGACGCGATAATCGTGACCGGCGGGCTCGGTCCTACGCCGGACGACATCACAAGAAAGGTGGTGTCGACCGTTTTCGGAAGAGCGCTGTTTCTCAACGATTCCGTCCTCGAGACCATCAGGGCCAGGTTCAAGATGAGGGGCGTCGACATGCCCAGCATCAACGAGCGACAGGCCCTCTTTCCCAAAGGTACAGAGATCATAGACAACAAGGTGGGCACGGCCCCCGGCTTTCTCCTGAAGGAGGACGGCAAGTCCCTTTTCGTGATTCCGGGCGTTCCTCTCGAGGCGGAGGCGATGGTCGAGCAGTTCATCGTTCCCCATCTCAGCGGCCTCGGCACGCTTCGTGGGACGGAACAGATAGTCTTGAGGACGACCGGACTCGTAGAATCGGTTATAGCGGAAAACATTCTTGCGCTCGAGGAGCCGCTCGAGGGAGTCTCTGTTTCCTACCTACCTCACGAGTATGGAGTTGACCTCTGTTTCACGTTCAAGGGCGCCGACGCCAAACAAGTGGCGCTCATGAAGCGAATGGTACGCGAAAAGCTGGCCGGTATTCTCGGCGAGCACTGCTACGCCGAAGGGGGAAGAAGACTGGAAGAAGTCGTCGGCGAGCTTCTGGCCTCAAAGGGACTCAAGCTTGCGGTCGCCGAATCCGTGACGGGGGGAACGATCGCGGAGCTCGTCACAAGTGTGCCGGGTGCCTCACGGTATTTCACTCTCGGTGTCACGGCGTACAGCAACGAGGCGAAGGTGAATCTGCTCGGCGTTCCCGGAAGTCTGATAGACGTGAAAGGAGCGGTGTGCTCCGAGGTGGCCATTGAAATGGCCAGGGGCGTGAGGGAGCGGGGTCTTGCCGACGTGGGGGTCTCCACAACGGGGATAGCGGGCCCGTCAGGCGGCACCGCCGAGAAACCCGTCGGGCTTGTTTTCATCGGCCTCGTGACTGATCGCAAGGCCGAGGCCAGGGAAATTAGTCTCGGTGGCAACAGAGCGCTCATAGTGCGGCGCGCGTCCGCCGTTGCCCTGGACATGGTGAGAAGAAGTCTGTTGTGAGCAGGTCTTAATCCCGGGTTTCCGGTCTCGGGCAGGCCGCACTGGACGTGGGCTGGAGAGGCCCGTCGCCAAGGAGGCGTGCTTTGACAAGGACGTTTGCTGCCATATTCCCACCTCGCGAGACAATCGTCGCGCTTTCCGAACTGGTTGAGAAACTGAGGAAGCTTTGTCCGGGCGTCAAGTGGGTCGAGAACGAACACATGCACCTCACGCTCAGGTTCTTCGGCGATCTCACGGACGAACAAGTCGAGGCCGCGACGCGGTGCGTGAGGGAATTTGCGCAGAGTGAGGGCGCCTTCAGGGCGCGTCTGGGAGCGGTGGGTGCGTTCCCTTCTCCGTCGCGCGCCAGGGTGATATGGGTGGGGGTCGACGACGGCAGGGAGAGACTTGTCAACGTCGCCACGGCTCTCGAAGAGAGGTTTGTCAAGGCGGGGTTGGGTCAGACAGACAAGCCCTTCAGTCCGCATCTTACCGTAGGCCGCATAAGGATTCCGGGAAGAAGTCCGGAGCTCGAGGAGGCCATTCGCGCGTTGACTTTCTCGGAGGGCGAGTTTATGATAGAAGCGCTCTCGCTTACAAAGAGCGAGCTCACGCCGAGAGGGCCCATCTATTCCCCTCTCACGGTTGCAGAACTGGGAAGACCTGACTAGCAGCAGCGGAAGGCAACGGGGGTGTGGAGGTGGTAGGAGTGGAATGAGCCGGAGCTGTTGATTTTTCTGCTCGAAAGCATCCTGTTACAGGCATCCGACGCAACGTAGTCATCCGGAAGAGGGGAGCTGAAAGAAATGGTAGAGAACGTATCCAAAGAAAAAATCAAAGCTCTTGAGATAGCGATATCGCAAATCGAGAGACAATTTGGAAAGGGCGCCATAATGAAGTTGGGCGAAGACTCGGCTCGAGTGCCTGTTGAAATTATTCACACCGGTTCCTTGGGCCTCGATCTTGCCTTGGGTGTGGGAGGACTCCCCAGGGGCAGAGTCGTGGAGATATTCGGGCCGGAGGCGTCCGGCAAGACCACGCTCACTCTGAGCGTCATTGCAAACGCCCAGAGAGCAGGCGGCAACGGCGTTTTCATCGACGCCGAACACGCCCTCGACGCGGCTTACGCTCACAGAATTGGAGTCGACATCGAAAATCTGCACGTGGCTCAGCCCGACACCGGGGAGGAAGCCCTCGAGATTGCGGAGCATCTGGTGCGCAGCGGCGCCGTCGACGTCGTGGCGATCGACTCTGTTGCGGCCCTCGTGCCCAAGGCCGAGATTGAAGGGGAGATGGGAGACACGCACGTGGGTCTTCAGGCGCGACTCATGTCGCAGGCTCTGAGGAAACTCGCGGGCGCCATAAGTAAGTCGAAAACGTGCGTGATCTTCACGAATCAGATAAGAATGCAAATCGGTGTCATGTTCGGAAACCCGGAGACCACGGCGGGCGGTAGGGCTCTCAAGTTCTACGCTTCCGTTCGCCTCGACATAAGAAGGATTGGGTCGATAAAGGAAGGCGAGAGAATCATCGGAAACCGCACTCGCGTGAAGGTCGTGAAGAACAAGGTGGCTCCACCCTTCAGGGAAGCAGAGTTTGACATACTGTACAACGAGGGCATCTCTAAGGAAGGCGAGCTCATTGACTTGGCCGTCGAGAAGAACATCATCGCCAAGAGCGGCGTCTGGTTCTCTTACGAGGGTGAGAGAATGGGCCAGGGAAGGGAGAACGCCAGGTTGTACCTGAAGCAAGAGCCCGAATTGACCGGGAAAATACTGAAGGCCGTGCTGGAGAGCGTGGGGCTAAAGAAAGAGGAAAAAGTTGAAGAGGAGAAGAAGTCGCACGCCCCAGCAAAATAGCCTTTTTTCCTCCGATGCTGAAGAGTCACAAGTTGAAGCAGCCAGAAACGCGGCCTTGAGGCTCCTGACCCGGCGAATGAGAACCAACCGGGAGATCCAGGACGAGCTTGACTCGAGAGGTTTCTCGAAGAATGTCGTGTCCAAGGTCTCCGAACGGCTCAAATCCGTCGGACTCATCAATGATAGCGAATACGCGGGTGCTTTCCTGCGAACAAGCTTGAAGCTGAGGCCCAGGAGTTACAGGGTTCTCAGAGCGGAACTGATCAAGAAGGGTGTCTCACCGGAAGTCGTCGACGGCGCAATCCGGGAATCGCTGGAATCGGTCCCCGAGGTTGACGTAGCAAGGGGAGTCTTCGCGAAGGTCTCACGTCGTTACGAAAAGCTCCCGCAGCGCGAGCGAAGGAGGAAGTTTTTCTCCTTCTTAGGCAGGCGGGGCTTTTCTCTTGCGATCATTTCTGAACTCATGGGAGAAGGAGAAGAAGACGTTTGAAGCTTTCTTCCAAAGAACTGCGGGAGACGTTCCTCTCATTTTTCCGTGAGAAAGCTCACGTTATCTGTCCCGGTGCCCCTCTCACCGCAAGCGGCGATCCTACGCTTCTCTTCACGGCCGCAGGCATGGTGCAATTCAAGGAGTATTACAGCTCGGACGCGCCGCCCTTTACCCGCGCTGCCTCGATACAGAAGTGTCTCAGGCTGAGCGACCTCGAGAACGTCGGGAGGACCGTGAGGCATCACACGTTCTTCGAGATGCTCGGCAACTTTTCTTTTGGCGACTACTTCAAGGAAGAGGCAATCGCGTGGGGTTGGGATTTCGCCACTCGCGTCCTGTGTCTGCCCCAAGACAGACTATGGGTTTCCGTCTACGAAGAAGACGACGAGGCGAGAGGAATCTGGGAGAAGAAGATAGGTCTCCCAGATTCTAGGGTTGTGTCGCTCGGGAAGAAAGATAACTTCTGGGGACCCGTTGGAAGGACCGGGGTTTGCGGCCCGTGTTCGGAGATATACATTGATCTGCTGCCCCAGGTAGCGGGTCAGGCGCGGGCGAGCGAAGATGTCTTTGCGAAACCGAGACCGGTCGAGTCCTCGTTCAACAAGACGGCGGCCGGGCTCCCCACCGCCATCGAGCTAGACTTGGGGCGGAACCGACCTGCTCTGCCCGGAACGTGGTGCGGTCGTGAAGACTGCAAACCCGGGTGTGAATGCGAGCGCTTTCTTGAATTCTGGAATCTTGTTTTTCCGCAGTTCTACAAGGAAGAGGACGGCACTCTGAGTCGTCTCAAGAAAACCGGTATAGACACCGGCATGGGGCTCGAGCGACTTGCGATGATCGTCCAGGGCAAAGGAAGCGTGTTTGAGACCGATCTTCTCAAGCCTCTAGTCGACACTATCGAGGAATTGCTTGAACGCGGAATCAACCGCGAAACCGAAGAAGGCGTTTCGGCGAACGTGGTCGCCGATCACTTGCGTTCGCTCGCCTTCGGTTTTGCAGAGGGTATCGTCCCTTCGAACGAAGGCAGAGGTTACGTGCTGCGAAGGCTCTTGAGAAGAGCCTCGCGGCGCATGAAAATGCTGGGTGCCAAGAAACCTTTGCTTTATCGATTGGTCGGCGTGGTCACCGACGTCATGCGAGACTACTATCCCGAGCTCTCTCAGAAGAGGGAACACGTGGCTCGGCTGACCAAGTCGGAGGAGGAGAGATTCGAAAGGACGCTCGAGCTCGGCATTTCTCGTTTTGAAGAGCTTGCCGACAAGCTCCAGGCGTCGGGGGAGAAGAGATTCCCCGGCCGCGACGTTTTTACTCTCTACGACACGTACGGCTTCCCTCCCGATCTCACCGAGGAAATGGCTCGAGAGAAGGGACTCGAGATAGACTCCTCTGGCTTCGAGGAAGAAATGGAAAGGCAGAGGCGCACCGCAAAAGAGAAATCGCGTTTTCATCTTGTAGGTTCTGGCGGTTTTGAAATTTCGGGCACGGGCTCTCCGGGGGGATCCAAACCGTGGGAGACTCTCAGTACGGGTGCGCACTCTCGTTTTGTGGGCCACGCCAAGCTCAGCGAGACCGTGAACGTCCGCAAGTTTCGGCACGTGTGGGCCGAGGGAAAGGAATCGATTCAGGTGATACTGGACAGAACGCCTTTCTACGCCGAAGCGGGCGGGCAGGTGAGTGACCGGGGTTCACTCAGTTCAGGTGATTCACTCATCGAAGTGACCGGCGCCTTCTTTTCCGGCAAAGCCATCGTCCACGAGGGGAAGCTCCTGAGAGGAACGGTCGGGGGGGGGCCCTATACCGCCACCGTCGACGCCGAGAGAAGGCTCTCAGTTGCGCGCAACCACACCGCCACTCACCTTCTGCACGGCGCTCTTCGGAAGGTGCTCGGGGATCACGTCAGACAGGCGGGTTCGCTCGTGGCGCCTGACAGGCTAAGGTTCGACTACACTCACTTCCAGGCTCCCTCCAGCTCGGAGTTGGAGGAAGTGGAAGAGCTGACCAACAGGCTCGTGGTCGAGGATATACCTGTGAGCTGCAAGATCTCGTCGTACGAAGAGGCGCTGAGCACCGGAGCCATGGCTCTCTTTGGGGAGAAGTACGGCAAGAAAGTGCGACTGGTCGCCGTCGGGGAAGCTTCGAAAGAACTCTGCGGGGGAACGCACGTGGAGAGGACCGGTCAAGTCGGTCATTTCTTGATTGTGTCTGAGAGCGCCATCGGCTCGGGCGCGAGAAGAATCGAGGCAGTCACAGGTCAGGATGCCCGTGCTCAGATAGTCGAGAGAGGACGCGCACTATCGAGTATCCGCGAGCTGGTAGGAGTCGGCCAAGCTGACTTGCTTTCGGCCGTCTCAGCCCTAATCAGGGACAGGGAGACCTTGCGAAAGAAGACCGATCTGGATGAGAAGACGGGAGTGGTGCAGGAAGTGGAGAGACTCGTTTCTTCTGCGGAAGAAGTGTCCGGCGCGAAGGTCGTCGTGGCGAGGGTGAGTATCAAGAGCCAGGACATGATGCGCGCTGCAGGAGACCTCTTGAGGGAAAGATTGAAGCAAGGCGCCGGCGTCATCGCCACCGAGCTCGACGGAAAGGGATTCCTTCTTGCGTTCGTGGGAGATTCGCTGCTTTCGGAAGGGAGAATCCTGGCGGGAGACATAGCCAGAGAAGCCGCGAGGGCCGTCGGAGGAGGCGGTGGCGGAAAGCCGCACATGGCCACCGCGGGTGTGCGCGATGCGCTGTCCCTCGAAAGAGCGGTCGCAAGAGGCAGGGAATTCATAATAGAAAAGCTTCGAGGATAGGCCTGGGGGAGAGGGGGCAACCGACAGTGGATAGCGCGACACGACCCGTGTTCGAGAGTTTGCTCTCGGCTTCGTCTCGGAAAGGATCCGAGTTCTTAGTGCTTGTGGACCCAGACAGGGTGTCGCCCGACAAAGTGACGGACTTTGCCGATTCTTGCGCACAAGCGGGCGTCGACGCCTTTCTGGTTGGGGGAAGCCTGACGTTCTCGGGCCGGCTTGATGAGCTGATCAGTTCGATAAAGAAAGCCGCAGGTCTGCCGGTTATTCTGTTTCCGGGAAACGCCTACCAGATTTCGAGAGAGGCGGACGCAATTCTCTTTCTGTCCATGCTCACGTGCAGGAACGCGGACTTTCTCGTGGGTGAACACGTCAAGGCCGCGCCGCTCATTCATCGGTGGTCGCTGGAGGTGATCCCCACGGCTTACTTGCTCGTGGAATCTGGTCCGCTGACGTCGGTTCAGTTCGTTACGCAGAGCCTTCCCCTTCCTCGCGGGAAAATCGATCTTGCGGTGGCCCACGCCCTGGCCGGGAAGTACATGGGCATGAAATTGATCTTTCTGGAAGCCGGAAGCGGCGCGAGGTATGCCGTGCCCCACGAGATGGTGGAAGCCGTCAGCTCCGCCACGGCCCTTCCCGTCGTCGTTGGCGGCGGCATCCGCACCGCGGAAGAGGCAGGGAGACTCGCTCGTGCGGGGGCCAAGTTTGTGGTGGTGGGAAACGCACTCGAGGAATGTAAAGAGCTCTCTTTGCTCGAAGAGATTTCCTCGGCCGTCCACTTTCTCGAGCGCTGATGTGTCCGTCGTTACACGGCTCTATTGCGACGTTCTCCGTTGGTCCTCTTAAAGATGGCTGGAGGTGATTGCCATAAAGGGTCTAATCCTTAGCGGAGGTAAAGGGACGCGGCTGCGCCCCATCACTTTTACCAGTGCAAAGCAACTCGTTCCAGTGGCGAACAAGCCGATTCTTTTCTACGGAATCGAGGCAATCAGGGAGGCCGGCATCAGAGACGTGGGGATCGTGGTGGGTGATACCAAGAACGAAATCCGCGCGGCCGTCGGCGACGGGTCGGCCTTCGGGCTCAACGTCACATACATCGAACAAGAGGCTCCTCTCGGGCTTGCTCACGCCGTGAGAATCTCGAAGAGCTATATCGGCGGCGAGCCGTTCGTCATGTTCCTGGGGGACAATATCATCAAGCAGGGCATCACACCCCTCGTAGATGAGTTCAACAAGGAACGGCCAAATTGCATGATACTTCTTGCCGAGGTAGACAATCCGTCTGATTTCGGTGTGGCGGAACTTGAGGGAGGAAGAGTCACAAGGCTCGAGGAAAAACCCAAGGTGCCGGCGAGCAAGTACGCCCTGGTGGGCGTGTACATGTTTGACTCAAGCGTGTTCGACGCGGTTGACAAGATACGCCCGTCCCGGCGCAACGAGCTGGAGATAACCGACGCCATCCAATATCTCATAGACAAACGTTTTGACGTTCGCTCGCACATAATAACGGGCTGGTGGAAGGACACGGGAAAACTGGAAGATCTTCTCGAGGCGAACAGGATGATTCTTCTGGACCTCAGTCCCAGTGTGGAAGGGAGCGTCTCCGCCGATTCGAGGCTGGAGGGAAATGTCGTCATAGGCAAGGGCACCAGAGTGGAGCGGAGCATCCTCAGGGGGCCTCTCATAATCGGCAGGGACTGCAAAGTGGAACACTCATACGTGGGGCCGTTCACTTCGATCCACGACAACGCGGAGGTCGTGGACAGTGAGATAGAGCACAGCATAGTGCTCAGCGGAAGCAAGATCATTGGGATCCAGCCCAGGATTGAGAGCAGCCTCATCGGAAGAGACACCGTGATAATGCGCACTTCGTGCAAACCTCGCTGCTTCAGGTTCATGGTAGGTGACAGCTGCGCCATAGAAGTCCTCTGAGTGATGCAGGGCGAGTCGTGCAAGACAGAGTTCCAACGCAGGCGGTCGGGGCGGCGTCCGCTTAGGAGGCACACTTGAAGATACTCGTGACGGGCGCGCGCGGAATGCTGGGTACCGACCTCTGTGAGATTCTCTCGGCCGAACATGAGGTCACGGGTGTAGACATAGAGGACGTCGATATATCGCTGGCCTCCGAAACCGGAACGCTCGTAAAGAAGATTTCCCCGCAGGTCGTCATCCATTGTGCGGCGTACACCGACGTTGACGGCAGTGAAAGCAAGCAGGAAGAGGTTTTTCGTGTCAACGCCGAGGGGACTCGCAATGTAGCCGCCGCCTGCAGAGAAACGGGCTCGGCGCTTGTCTATTTGAGCACGGACTACGTCTTCGACGGAGAATCGCCGAAGCCGTATCGTGAAACCGATGCGCCTCGTCCTCTGAACGTCTACGGGAGTTCGAAACTCGAAGGCGAGCGGTTTGTGCAACGTCTCGTGTCACAGCATGTTATTGTGCGCACCTCCTGGCTGTTCGGACTTCACGGGAGGAACTTTGTTGACACAATAATCAGGCTGGGGCAAGATGAGAAAACCATCGAGGTCGTCAATGACCAGGTGGGATGTCCGACGTTCACGAGAGATTTGTGTTTGGCCCTGTCGGCCATAGTCGGGAGCAGTGACTATGGAATCTATCACGTCTGCAACGCCGGGAGCTGTTCGTGGTACGACTTCGCAAAGAGAATACTCGAACTCTGGGGGCGCTCCGGAGCCAGGGTCGTTCCCAGTGATAGCGCGCGCGTCAAGAGGGCGGCGACGAGACCTTCCTTTTCGGTGCTCGACACGTCCCTCTTTCAGAAAACCTTCGGTTTTTCTCTCCGAGACTGGAAGAACGCGCTGGCCGAGTATGTCGAATTCAAGAAGAAACGCGCGGCCGCCGAAGGGGCCCGGTAGGCTCCTTCAGAGTGTTTGGCAATGGCCGGTCTGGCTCGGAGAGCCGGGCATCACGTATTGGGACTTAGTGACAACACACAAGGATTTGCCAAGTGAAGAAACATGATGAGAGACGGCTAAAGAGACCGGGGAAGAAGACCGGCGGGAAACCAGGAGCGACGTCGGGGAAAGGACGGGCGAGGCGAACGGAGACAAGCCGGCGAGTCAGACTCAACCAGTACGAGAAGAGCGCCCGCGAGGCCCTCGGCGGTTCCGCGCAGCTCCTGCAGACCGTGGCCGAGTCCTTTCCGGGATGGGCCGCACGGGCTGCCGACGAAATAGTGACGAGATTGCAGGGGGGTGGGAAGATAATGTGCTGCGGCAACGGCGGTAGCGCCGCGGACGCGCAGCACATCGCCGCCGAACTTTCCGGAAAGTTCTATTTGAACCGTCGCGCGCTTCCCGCAATTTCAATTACGACGAATTCTTCGTCAGTGACGGCCATAGCGAATGACTACGGATACGAGCGCGTTTTCTCGAAACAAATCGAAGGTCTGGGCAGGAGCGGCGACGTTTTTCTGGCTTTTTCTACCAGCGGTGGTTCTCGAAACGTGTTGAATGCGGTGACCCTCGCTCGGAAAATCGGGATGTTTGTCATAGGTTTCACCGGAGCCGAGGGGACCGGGTTCGCCCGAAGGTGCGACATGTGTCTCGTCGTGCCTTCCTCGGACTGCCCGAGAGTTCAGGAAGCGCACATAGCCGTAGGTCACGCAATCTGCTTTCTAGTGGAGAGAGCAATCTTTGGAGGAAAATGAAAAACTTTCTTCTCATCTTCATCAGTGTTTTCATCGCGGTCCTTGGTCAGCTGTCCATGAAGCACGGCATCCAGAAGGCAAACCTCGTGGCGCGACTCGGTGAGATGTCCTCCGTCTACTCGTATTTCGTCTCGGCGTTCACCAATCCCTTTGTGCTGTCGGGTTTTCTCCTCTACGGGTTGAGCTCCCTTGTCTGGCTCATTGTCTTGGGGAGGGTCGAACTGAGTTATGCTTACCCCCTGGTCAGCATGGGCTATGTGCTCGCCGTTTTCCTTTCGTGGTTTCTTTTCAAGGAGCAGGTGAGCGTGTTGCGAGTCGCAGGCTTGGCAGTGATCTGCGTGGGCGTGACTTTACTTTCCAGGAGTTAGGAGACCGGCCAGATGTATGACACTTTTTCGCGAATCATGAAAGAGGCGAGACCTCATCAGTGGGTGAAGAACTTGCTCGTCTTCGCTGCGCTGATATTCTCGCAGCATTTTGTGAACCCGGCTCTTTTTCTGAGGACACTTCTGGGCTTCGTGGCCTTCTGCTTGCTTTCGGGAGGTGTCTACATTTTCAACGACATCGCAGATCTTGAGACTGACAAGCTTCATCCCGGTAAGCGAAGCAGGCCCATCGCCCTCGGAGAACTCGGCGTGGTCGAAGCGAGCGTGGCGGCCGGCGTCTTCATCGTCGTGGGGATGGTCCTCTCCTTGCTTCTCGGCCCCTCTTTTGCCGGCGTGGCGGCCGTCTACCTCATCCTCAGCGTCCTATATTCGCTATATCTCAAGCGCGTAGTCATTCTCGACGTTCTCGTTATCTCGATCGGCTTTGTTCTGAGGGCCATCGCGGGAGTCGAAGTCCTGAGGGGACACGTTGCAGCGATTGACCTGTCACCGTGGCTTCTTGTCTGCACGCTCTTTCTTGCTCTCTTCATGTCGTTCGGAAAACGCAGGCACGAGATGTATTTGCTGGACGAGAAGGCGACGCAGCATAGGAGCACGCTCGGCGAATATTCACTCGATTTCCTTGACGGAATCATATACGCGCTGATGTCCGCGACCGTGATATCATATTCCATCTACACCATCTGGCCCGCCACGGTGGAGAAGTTTCACTCGCGTAACATGGTTCTCACGATTCCGTTTGTGATATACGGCATATTTCGCTACGCCTTCCTCGTCACGCAGAAGAGGGAAGGCGGCAATCCCTCCGAGCTCCTGTTGCGTGACGTCCCCCTGATCGCGACTATCATTCTCTGGTTTCTCGGCGTGCTTCTGATTTTTTACGTTTCATAGAAAAGGCAAGGCGTGGGAGGATGAGCGGATCTTTCCTGCGGTTCAGAGCGTTTGCCAAGACCAACCTTTTTCTCGAGATTCTCGGGAAAAGGGAAGACGGCTACCACGACATTCGCTCCCTGATGGTGAACGTGGATCTTGCTGACACTCTGGAGTTCAGAAGGATTCGCACCGACCTCACTCTCAAATGTGATTCGGGCGACGTCCCGTCGGGGCCCGGCAATCTCTGTCTCAAGGCGGCCCGAGTGCTGAAAGAATACGCGAATCACCGCGGGGGAGCAGAGATAACGCTTGAGAAATCCATCCCGGTCGCCGCGGGTCTTGGCGGCGGGAGCAGCGACGCGGCCTGCACCCTGGTGGGGTTGAGCAAACTGTGGGGGTTGTCGCTCACCGAACAGAAGCTGCAGGCTCTCGGGGAAAAGATTGGTTCGGACGTCCCGTTTTTCATCAGAGGGGGAGCTCAGCTCGTTGAAGGTAGGGGAGAGCGACTCACTCCCGTGGAGAGCTTCCCGGAGGCGTGGTTTGTCCTGGTAACTCCCTCACTGAGAATCAGTTCGGGGTGGGCCTATTCGGTGGTCAAAATAGGGTTGACAAAGGCAGGGCACAAGTCTAAAATCATGATTCCCGGAGCAGGCCTTGACGAGGCCAACGTGAGGAAAACTCTCCGGAACGATTTGGAGAGTGGCGTAATCGAGACCTATCCGGTGGTCCACGAGCTCAAAGACGCTCTGATCTCCAGTGGTGCGATCGGGAGTCTTATGAGCGGCAGTGGACCGACAGTTTTTGGAGTCGCGCGCGGCAGGACTTCTGCGACCGCAATCGCTACAAGGATGAGTCGTCTCGGTCTTTTTGTTTCTGTGGTACGCACGGTGCGAACGGGCTGGGTCGAGCTCAGTTGGAACTAGCGTCGGGCGTTGGCCGTTGTGGAGCCCCCCAGACGTTTCTTGGACAGACGCTAGGTCCACACTGGTTAACAGATACTGAGGTTCCTCGGAGCTGTAAGGCGGTGACGGTTGATGCAGATCACAGAAGTCAGGATCACTCTCAGAGACGACCAGAAACTCAGGGCCTTTGCAAGCATCACCATTGACAACTGCTTTGTGGTGAGGGGGCTCAAGGTGATTGAGGGCAGAGACAGCAGGGTGTTTGTTGCAATGCCCAGCAAGAAGAAGGTCGACGGCACCTACCAGGATGTCGCGCACCCTATCAACAACGAGTGTCGCGACACTCTTGAGGACGCCGTACTGCGCGCCTACCGAGAGGAGAAAACCAGGCAGCTAAGTACTGTCGGGAGCGGGTGACGGACTCCCTACATAAGCCTTAGAAAGCCGTTGCGACGACCGTCCGAAGCAAGAAGGAAGGGTCTAGAGCAGATTTCGTTGCTGGCTCTTGGGGCGTCGTCAAGCGGTAAGACACAGGATTTTGGATCCTGCATCCGGAGGTTCGAATCCTCCCGCCCCAGCAAATGCTTTCCCGCTCAGTGTCACGATAAGTGACCCAATGTGGTCGTGAAGCAGAGTCGCTCAAGAGGGTCACTTTTTTGTTTGTGGGAATTGTCGTGCGCAGAGGAGCGTCACTTCTTGACGGAGAAGGAAGATGGACGAATTGAAGGTTTTTTCCGGAAACGCGAACAGTAAACTTGCGGCCGACGTTTGCGGCTACCTGGGCACGGCGCTGGGCGACATCGAAGTCTCGGAGTTCAACGACGGCGAAACGCGAGTGAAACTCAACGAGAACATCCGCGGTGTAGACGTCTTCATCTTTCAACCGACCTTTCCACCCTCGAAAAACCTGATGGAGCTATTGGTCATGCTCGACGCTGCAAAGCGTTCCTCTGCCAGGAGGGTGACCGCCGTCATTCCGTATTTTGGCTACGCTAGGCAGGATCGTAAAGATCAGCCGCGCGTCCCGATCACGGCGAAGCTCGTGGCAAACCTCATCACCGTTGCCGGTGCCGAGCGCGTGCTGACGATGGATCTGCACTCCGCTCAGATACAGGGATTCTTCGACATACCTTTTGACCACCTCTACGCTGCGCCGGTGTTGATAGACTATCTCTCGAAGAAAGCCTTCAAGGACCTTGTGGTCGTGGCGCCGGACATAGGCAGTGTGAAAATGGCCAGAGCATTTGCGAAGAGGCTGGGTGCCTCGCTGGCCCTCATCGACAAACGCAGGCCGAAGCCTGATGTGTCGGAGGTGCTGAACGTGATCGGCGAGGTTGAGGGGAGAGACGTGGTGATAGTGGATGACCTGATAAGCACGGGCGGCACTATAGCAGAGGCAGCGGCAGCGCTCCACAGACAGAAGGCGCGTCGCATTACGGTTGGCTGCTCGCACCCCGTATTTTGTAAGGACGCCTTGGTACTCCTGGGCCGTGCGCCCATCGAAGAAATCGTTGTAACCGATACAATTCCACTCGCTCCTGAGACGCTGATTCCCAAGATAAAGGTTCTCTCGGTGGCCGAGCTACTCGGCGAAGCCATAAAGAGAATCCATGAGGAGCGCTCTCTGAGCTCACTTTTTGTTTGACGGGAGGAAAGAGAAATGGCGATCGTTGTTCTGGAGGGGAGGCTTCGTAAGCTGATTGGTAAGGGTCCTGCGAAAAGGTCCAGGCGGAGCGGGATAATCCCCGGCATTATTTATGGAGAGGGAGAGCAATCGATTCCCTTTGAAGCGAAGTACGACGACTTCCAAACCCTCATTCACACAGCCTCGGGAGCAAACGTGATAGTGGACCTCAAGCTCGAGGGAGACTCGAGCGACAGGAAGGCCATCATTTGTGACATTCAGCGCGATCCCGTAAGCGGATCCGTCTTGCACTTCGACTTGCATCACATATCTCTCACCGAGAAAGTCACCGTGAATGTGCCCATCGTGGTGATCGGCATTCCCATCGGCGTGAAGGACCTTGGCGGAATTCTTGAGCATGTTTTGAGAGAAGTCGAGGTGGAATGTCTTGCTACGGAGATTCCACCCGAGATACAGGTGGACGTGTCCGCCCTCAAGATCGGCGACTCGATTCACGTCAGCGAACTCACTTTGGCGAAAGGTACCATAGTGACGGCTGGGGAGAGATCCGTTGTGACGGTGGTTCCGCCTGCTGTCGAAGAGGTCGCCAAGGAAGTCGAGGTACCAGAGGCCGCAGAACCGGAACTTGTTCGCAAGGAGAAGGAGGGCGAGGAGGAAGAGGGCAAAGAGGGCGAAGGGGAGAAATAATCTGTGTGGTGTGCCGTTGGGTTGGGAAACCCCGGGAGGCGATACCGACTCACAAGACACAATGCAGGATTTCTTGCAATAGAGAAACTCCATGGCTCGCTTGGATGCTCCTGGAGAAAGAAGACTCAACTGTACGAGGCCGAAAGGTGCAGGCTTGAGGATTCGGAAATACTTCTTGTGCGGCCGCTCACGTACATGAATCTGAGTGGAATAGCCTTGGATGCGGTTCGCCGGGATTTTGAGATTTTCCTCCAGGAGTTTCTTGTAGTATGCGACGATGCTTCTCTGCCTTTGGGGAAGATAAGACTTAGAAAGAAGGGGAGTTCCGGCGGGCACAAGGGCCTTCAGTCAATCATCGAGGCCCTGGGTACACAAGCTTTTCCTCGCCTCAGGATTGGCATAGGAATGCCCGCTCCCGGCGAGAGTTTGGAAGAATACGTCCTCAGGAAGCCGGACGGCTCCGAGAAGAAGGATTTCGCGGAAGCCGTCGCTCTGGCGGCCGACGCGCTGCTTTTCAGTTTGAGAGAAGGTCTGGATGAGGCGATGGCCAGGTTCAATTAGTGTGACACAAGAATGTCCAGGCCCTGTCAGCGCAGGACAAGGAGGTTGTGTGCAATTCGACGTGTCGCGTGAAGCCTTGGTTGGCATCGGAGCAGGACTGGTAGCGGTGCTGCCTGCTCTTCATCTCAGGAAATCAAGTCGCGAGAAGTCAATTGGCTGGTTCGTGTGCGCTCTCTTGGCGTTGGGATTTTTCTTGTGTGCCGTATCGCCGGCGTGTGCCGGCGAGGCGGACATCAATTTGCCCGACTTGCGCGCCGTCAGTTTTGACATTTCCGGCCGAACTGTGAGCGGTCTGACCTTGCTTTACGGTGGATTGGTGGTTTGCGTGATCGGTCTCATTTTTGGTTTGATCCAATACTATCAAACCAAAAACCTGCCCGTGCCGACCGCGATGCGTTCGGTTTCTCAAACCATATGGGAAACCTGCAAGACATATCTCTTCCAACAGGGCAAGTTCTTGGCCATTCTATGGGTGCTGATAGGTTTGTGCATGCTCTATTATTTCGGCGCTCTGCAGCACAAATCAGCCGGTGACGTTCTCATTATTCTGACCTGTTCCATTTTGGGTGTTCTCGGTTCTTACGGCGTGGCCTGGTTCGGCATCCGGATCAATACGCAGGCCAATTCACGTTCGGCCTTTGCCGCTCTCCGCGGCCTGCCCTGGCTGTCCGTGGCCATTCCCCTGCGGTCGGGGATGAGCGTGGGTCTTTCGCTGGTGAGCGTGGAACTCTTCTTCATGATTTGCATCCTCGCCTTCTTGCCCAGAAATCTCGTCGGCCCCTGTTTCATAGGTTTTGCCATAGGGGAATCCTTGGGAGCGAGCGCTCTGCGTATTTGCGGGGGCATTTTCACCAAGATCGCCGACATCGGTTCAGATCTGATGAAGATAATCTTCAAGCTGCCGGAAGACGATCCCAAGAATCCGGGCGTGATAGCCGATTGCACCGGCGACAACGCCGGGGACAGCATCGGTCCGACGGCTGACGGCTTTGAAACCTACGGCGTCACCGGCGTGGCTCTGATCGCCTTCTTGGCTCTGGCCCTGGCCAGCAGGCCCGAAATCGCCGGCCATCTCATTATCTGGATTTTTGTCATGCGCATCCTCATGATCCTGACTTCTCTGGTTTCCTATTTTCTCAACGACAGCTTCAGTGTCTGGCGGTACGGGAAGGCCAGGGACTTCAATCGCGAGGCGCCCTTGACCAGTCTGATCTGGGTGACTTCGACGATTTCCGTCTTGGTGACTTTCGGCGCAAGCTATTTGTTGTTGCCGTGGACCGTTTACGGCAATCTCTGGTGGGTCCTGGCAATAATCATCTCGTGCGGGACTGCCGCCGGAGCGCTCATTCCCGAATTCACCAAGATCTTCACGAGCACTCATTCGCGCCACGTGAAGGAAGTGGTCATTTCTTCCCGCCAGGGCGGCGCCTCGTTGAACATTCTCTCCGGTTTTGTGGCAGGTAACTTCTCCGCCTTTTGGCAGGGTCTGTTGATCGCTGCTTTGATGATGATCAGTTACAGATTTTCTTCTCATCCTGATCTGTTGGGACTGATGCCGCCTGGTCTGGAGTTTGCCGCCCCCATTCTTGCGTTCGGTTTGGTGGCGTTCGGATTCTTGGGCATGGGGCCGGTGACGATCGCCGTCGATAGCTTCGGCCCCGTCGCGGACAATGCTCAGTCCATATACGAATTGAGTCGCATCGAATCACAGGCCGGCGTCAAGGAAGAGATAAAGAGAGAATTCGGCTTCGAGCCGGATTTCGAGAACGCCAAGCACTCATTGGAGAAAAACGACGGCGCGGGCAACACTTTCAAGGCGACGGCGAAGCCCGTCTTGATCGGCACTGCCGTGGTCGGCGCCACCACCATGGTTTTTGGCATCATTCTCCTCCTGAAACAAGTTTTTCCTGAGAACGACGTGGTGAGTTTCCTCAGTCTGGTCAAGCCGCAGGTTGTCATGGGCCTGCTCGTGGGTGGGGCGGTGATCTACTGGTTCACGGGTGCTTCCACGCAGGCGGTGGTCACCGGTGCGTATCGGGCCGTGGTCTACATCAAGGAACATATCAAGCTGGACAGCACCGAGGCGTCGATGCACGACAGCAAGGAAGTCGTGAGGATCTGCACCTTGTACGCGCAAAAGGGCATGCTGAACATCTTTGTCACAATTTTTTGTTTAGCCCTGGCGCTGCCGTTTTTCAGTCCCTACTTCTTCATCGGCTATTTGATTGCTATTGCCTTCTTTGGTTTGTTTCAGGCCATCTTCATGGCAAACGCCGGTGCTGCCTGGGACAACGCCAAGAAGATCGTTGAAGTGGACATGCGAGCCAAGAACACGCCTTTGCACGAGGCGACAGTGGTAGGCGATACCGTGGGTGATCCGTTCAAAGACACTTCGTCGGTAGCGATGAACCCGGTGATAAAATTCACCACTCTTTTTGGACTCCTGGCCGTTGAAATTGCCGTGACCATGACTTCTCCGGCGTTGAAAATGGTCATCGGCACGCTGCTCTTCCTCGTGGCCCTGCTTTTTGTGTATCGCTCGTTCTACAGTATGCGCATACCGCAAGAGGAAAACGAGTAGTGAGGCGGAGCAGGTCGGAATGTGGGCACGACTGTTGCAAGAGGAATCCGGTGGTCCTGTCAGTGCTCGTATGAGCGCGTCTGAAGAGATTGCTTGCACTGACGCCGTCAATGCCGGCGTCGGCCTCACGGATGAGGTCAAAGCGGGAATTTCCGAGCACGACTCTTGCCGTCCTACTGTCACTGTCGATGACGTTGGTGACAACGCGGGTGACGCCGCCGTCATTGGAGTTGGCCTGAACGGGTCGTGTCCGGGGGTGGCAGTTCCTCTCCGGGCGCCTTCGGATGCCGATCGGCGGTTTTGGGGTTTCTGAACTGCCGGTGCCCATTTTGTTGGAAAAAGTAGGCGGAGCGTGGGATAATAGGGAGGAATGCGTTTCGTTTTGATGCTGCACGAACAGTTACTCGATCTGTTTTTAGCGCAAGCTAAGGAGGTGGACGCTGCGTGAGGGAGTATGAGACAGTCTTTATAATCGACCCAGGTTGTGACGAGTCGCAAGTCGAACGGGAAGTCAACACCGTGAAGGAGATAATTACTGCCGGTGACGGTAAGGTGGAGGAAGCAGAGAGCTGGGGGAAGCGAAGACTTGCCTACGACATCAAGAGGAAAAAGGAGGGAACGTACGCCTTTGTGCGTTTCAGTGGTGAGCCCTCTGTTCTTCAAGAATTGACCAGGAGACTCAAGCTCAACGAGCTCATCCTCAGGCATTTGATTGTCGCAAGTCAAAAGGCTGAGGAGTTGGATTCTGCGGCTAGCGAGCTTGGCGGGAGTGATTCATACGAATCCGACGATTCCCTGGACTACTGAGCGAGGACTTCGGGGATTGGTGAGGAGGTGGCAAGAGTGTCTGACATAAAACTGGTTACCATCAACAAGGTGATGCTTTCGGGGCGGTTGACCAGAGACCCGGAGCTTAGGTATACTCCTAGTGGCGTGGCCGTCATGACATTTTCGCTTGCGCTCAACAGGAGATACAAGGACCAGAGCGGCGAGTGGAAGGACGAAGTCAGTTTTGTCAGCGTCGTCGCCTGGCAGAGGCAGGCAGAGTTGGCTTCCGAGTATTTGAAGAAGGGAAGCGCAGTTTTTGTTGAGGGACGCCTGCAAAGTCGCTCGTGGGAGACAAGCGAAGGGCAGAAGAGGAGCGTTCTGGAGGTGAGGGCCGAGCGGCTTCAGTTCCTTGACAGGCAGAAGAAAGAAGAAGATGAACTGGTCGAGGGAAAGGTCGAAGACACGAGCTCTGAGGAGGTACCCTTTTAGCGACCGGTCCAGAGGTAGATGAAATCGACGAGTAGACCGGAGGAGTCATGCCGAAAGACAAAGAAGCAAAGACCCCAAGGAAAAAAATATGCAAGCTTTGCCTTGAGAAGGTGAAGCACGTTGATTACAAGGACGAGAAGCGACTTTCTCGATTCATAACAGACAGAGGGAAAATCGTGCCTCGCAGAGTCTCGGGCGCCTGCGCCCGACACCAATCCCAGATTGCGACGGCCATCAAGAGAGCCCGCGCTCTGGCGATACTGCCTTTCACAAGCGAACACTACAGGTAGATTCTGTCACGTACTCTTAGCCCCCGGCCTTGACACTGTGCTGGGGGTGGTTTTTCTGTAAACGAGGGGTCAGACATGGAGCTAATTCTTCTTGAGGACGTTGAAGGACTGGGAAAGCGCGGCCAAACGGTCAAAGTTGCCCACGGCTACGCCAGAAACTATCTCTTGCCTCTTGGAAAAGCTGTGGCTTCAGCAGGGGCGGGAGCTCGCATCTTTCAGGAAGAGGTGAGAAGGCGAGGCGCCAGGGAAAACAAGATGCGCAAGGCTGCCGAGAGGTTGGCCGCAGAATTGGCGGGAGTCTCGTGCACCATTGCCGTCAAGGCCGGCGAAGACGACAAGCTATTCGGGGCCGTCACGGCCGCCGACATAGCCGAACTCCTCAAGAAGCAAGGTTATCAGATAGACAAGAGAAAGATCATGCTCGAGGAACCCCTGAAGGTGCTCGGTGTTTATACTGTTGCGATAAAGCTGTTCCAAGATGTGGACGCCCAAATCAAAGTGTGGGTTGTAAGCGACTAGGATGCGAAGCCGGACAGTTGAAAGGAGTACATGATGAGAAGGGCCATTGTGTTCCTGCTTGTGAGTGTGAGCCTGCTGTGGCTGCCGAGCCTGGCGATTTCGGCAGACAATGAACAACCAAAGGAACAGAAGAAGGAACTGCAGGAAGCGCAGCAAGGCAAAGAGCAGGGGAAAGAACAGGTCGACCCGGCAAAGAGAATCCTGGTCAAGATCGGCGGCATTGCCATCACAGAACAGGAATTCAATCTTCAGTTCAGGGCCGCGATTGAGAAGTTTCCGGCGGACAAGAGAAACATGTTCATGAATCCACACGGCAGAAAACAGTTGCTTGACATGCTCGTGGATCAAAAGGTCTGGGTCAACTGGGCTCTTGAGGAGAATCTTGACAGAGACCCTGAAGTCACGCTGCTTGTCAACATGTCTCGGGATCAGATCTTGATCCGCAAGGCGTACGAAAAAATGGTCGCCATGGTGGCTCCGACGGAGACTGAGGTGCGGAAGTTCTACGATGAGAACCGTGCCAAGTTTAAGGGCCCTATCAAGGCCAGGGTTAGACATATTCTTCTCGCTGATTCCACCGAAGCGAAGCAGGTTCTGGCCCAGCTAAAGGCTGGAGCGGATTTTGCCAAGTTAGCCAAGGAAAAATCCAAAGATGGGAGCACTGCAAACAGCGGTGGCGAGGTGGGATTTATCACTCAAGGAGCCGCGGTGCCGGCCCCTGTTGGAGGTGATCCGGCGCTGGAGGCAGCCATCTTCTCGCTCAAGGCGGGTGGCCTGAGCGAGGTTATCAAGTCCGGCGAGGATTATCAGATAATCAACGTTGAGGAGCGAATCGAACCCGAAATCATGCCCTTCGAAAGTGTCAAGCAGCGCATCGAAGAAGGGCTCAGTGGTGAGAGAGTCAACGCGATGCGATCGGAACTTTTCCAGGAGATCAAGACGAAGTTTCCCGCGGAGTACCTGATAGAGGATAGCTCCGTGGCGGCCTCGAAGAACGTGTCTCCACCGGGAGTGGCCAATACGCCGGAGGAACTGTTCCAGGCGGCGATGGATTCCAAGGCCAGCGGGCAGAGAATCGGTATTTACGAAGAGCTATTGAGGAAGTTTCCCGAGAGCAAGTACGCGGCTCAGGCGCAGTTCATGATAGGTTTCATTTACTCCGAGGAACTCAAGGATTACGCCAAGGCCGAGGCGGCATTTAGAGTAGTAACAGAGAAGTACCCAGAATCTGAACTTGTTGACTCAGCCAAATGGATGATCAAGAACATGAGGGACGAATCTCAGAAGGTCGGGACGGTGGAGGACGTTAAGAGGAAAGCGAAGGAGTCCAAGGATTCCAAGAAATAGGGAGGCGTGAGGAGTGTCTTCTGTGATTGAGGTCAACGTCGGGGGTCTTGCCTTCGACGAGAAAACAAGAAGTCACGTCGTGATCCTTCGTGAGGCAAACGGCAACAGGGTTCTTCCTATCTGGATTGGTCCGGCCGAGGCAAGCGCCATCGCAATGGAGATCGCAGGGAAGAGATTCCAGAGACCCCTTACGCACGACCTCATGGCCACAATCGTTAAGGGACTCAAGGCTAAAGTCTCGAAAATCATTATTTCTGACCTCAGGGACAACACTTTCTTTGCAAAGATCGTCCTGGAAAGAGAAAAGGACAACGAAATAGTGAACGTCGACGCCAGGCCGAGCGACAGCATCGCGTTGGCCCTGAGAACGCAATCGCCGATCTATCTCTCGGAGACACTCCTGGAAGGCACGAAAGATGTCAGTCTCTTAAAGAAAGAAGAGAAGGAGAAGACCGAAGAGGAGAGGGCCGAAGAATTGAGGAAGTTCCTGGAAGAGCTCGACCCGGAAGACTTCGGGAAGTTTACTCCATAGGCGCTGAGGTTTCCGCTGACTATTTCCACCCGAGATCAAGCTTCGTGGGAGCATTCTTGTCCACGTAGACGAACTGAAGTGCGTCCTTCCCGTCCCGAGAATGAATTCTCACTAAGTGTTGTCCTTCTTTACAGAAAAATGTGACGTCTTCTCCGGCCGACGTATTGACGGAAATGAATTCGTCGAGTACGACGTCGAGTCTTTCATCCCGGGCGTGATTCGCTGTCCTCACGGTGAGCTCGGCCAACCGATCGCCTTTCAGGCCAGTATTCTCCAAGATTCCAAGGAACAGGGCGTACGCGACGATCGAAGAGTACTTCTCGTCCCCACGCCCGGCCGAAGTTGGAAGCATTACTACGACGGCGGGGCAACTTGTCTGGCGAACAACGTAACGAGCATCTTCTCCGACAGACGGCTCTCTCACGGAGAGCATCTTGCCCCACCAACGTGCGACTCCCCGAGCCAGCTCCGTCCCGGTGGAGCTTCCAGGATAATGGAGCACGGAGCCCGATCGTTGGGGCGAGGGCTCGATTCTCACGTATGTTTGAGCGCCGAACTTTTCTGATCTCAGGACCTTGTCTTCGTCGGGCACGGTCTCGTTCAGAACGAGCAACTGCGCTCCGGCTCCGCGCAAAGCTCTTTCCAGACGCACGCCCACCTCTGCGCTGAGTTCTTCCGCCTCACGTTCCGGTTCGCTTGCATCAAGTGTTCGATGTCCGGACAGAGCTCGCTCTTGATGCCTGGACGCCGATCCAACGTCAATTACGATCCTGGCATCGGAAAGAGCACCGGACGCCACGGCTTTCATCCTGACGGTCGCGACGTCTTCCGTGCCGACGGAAGTTGTCTCGGCGGCAGTCGGGCCCGGCCGGGAACCACGTGGAACTCCAGCTGTGGCAGGGATGGGAATGGGAATGAAGCCCGTTCGTGTGAGCGCGAGCTTCTCTCCGGGCTCTGGTGTGAACACCATGAGTCCCTGGGGGCTGCTTGCGGCCAGAAGGCTGTCCCTGTCCAGGCTTCGGAGTCCGGCATTGCCCAACGGCTCTCCCGTGTTGTCTGCAACGACCCGAAGAGCTTGCGTAGAGAGGTGTTCTGCGGCGCGGCAAGATCTCAGAACGAGAGAGTCTCCAACAAAGAGGGAGTCTCTCGAGCTTCGAGAGCAGACCCTGACAATACTCTGATCGGCCGAGAGATCGGCGAAGAAGACACTCGTGGCCGACCCGCCGAGCGCGGCAACGGACTCGGCGGAAAAACCCCCGTTCTGACTGAAGAATCGTATCGACGTCCCGTCTCTGATCGCATTACCATTCACGTCCTTGGCCTCCGCCGTGACAAGCACGCCTCCTTTGCCAGGAATGCAGTCGGGCCAGGCTTTGATTGCGAGCGAAGACGGAGGCAGCGACACTTCGAATTGACAGCAGCGTCGACCGGACGAATTCTTGTTGAGGTTTTGACACGAGACACAAAGTTCATGCCTGCCGTTCGCCAGGGGGCTTTGCGGCCTGGCCTTCACGAGTTCGCCTTCTCTTTCCAGATTCTTGGCAATCGGCGTTCCGTCAAGTAGCAGGATCACCGAAGATGTGTCGATCGGCGATCTCTCCGGCGAGAAGACGGCCGTCAACAACGGTTGAGCGTCGATCAGAACAGTATCGCACGGCGAAAGCGACGCGACCCGGGGCACGCCGCGTCTGAAGTACTCGAGTATTCCCAGGAAGTATGCTTGCGCTTCAAGAAGTTGTTTTTCTGCGAGTCTTAGCTGTTTTTCCACCCGCGGATTGGTGAGATAGGACGGCTCGCCAAGGATCGCAGTGCAGGGCATGTTTCTGAGGACGAAGTAATTTCCCGGAACAACTTCGCCACTTGATGTGCCGAGGTTTTCGACGAGCCGCTCGTGGACGAGTCTGGCCACGTCTTTGGAGGGGCTCTCGTCAGTCATCTTGAAGTAGGTTTCTATCTGATTCCGATCTCGCGAGCGGAATATGTCAGCATTGTGGTGCAACGAAACAAACAGGTCCGGTCCGAAGGCCACGGCGATCTCCACTCTCCTGGAAAGATCGTCTCTGAGGCCGGCGTTTTCTCCGCGCAGGAAGTCTCGGTCTGATGACCGCGTGAGAAGGACTTCGGCTCCCGCATCCCTGAGCAATCCCCAGAGGTAGAGCGCCACCCCGAGGTTTACCTGTGATTCCTTGAGTCCTCCCCGGCCCACGGCTCCGGGAAACGCGCCGCCGTGACCCGGATCAAGAACGATGCGCTTGCCCTTCAGGAAGGAAGTGTCAAGTAGTGTCACTTTTGTGAGAGGCCCTTCGTAGATGCGCGGAGTAGACTTGCGTGTCAACCTTGCACAACCAGGAATAGTACACGCCGTCACCAATACCAGACATGCCAGGAGATGGGGTACAACGGTCGTTGAGGTTACCCTCGCCTGCATTCTTCGCGTCCTTTCTCTTGCTGTTCGAATCTCACTACGCCCCAAACGTCCGGACAACGGCGCGCCGTAGAATAGCGCATCGCGGCCTTGTCGGCAAGAGCCTGAAGAGAGTTTCCTGTTGCCAAGAAGCTCTGGCGTGATAGACTCCCCCCATGTAGTACAAAGCACTTGACCACACATACAACATCTGGTAGTTTGCGATGGTGCAAAAGGATAGAGCAGACATACTCAGGGGGATACCTTCGGTAGAACTCATTCTGGACAGTGAGCACCTGAGGTCGATATCCGGGCGGTATTGTCGCGCCCTCACGGTTTCCGCGGTCAGAGAAGTCGTGGACGAAGAGAGGCGCTCGATCCTCGAAGGAGAGAGACGGAAAGTCTCGTCTCCCGAGGAGATCGCCGCCAGGGTCATACGCGCGCTTGAGGAGCGAATGACGAAGAGCATGAGGCGTCTTGTCAACGCGACCGGCGTCGTGCTGCACACCAACGTGGGCAGGGCGATACTATCTGAATCCGCCGTCGGGGCCGTGACCGAGGCGGCAAGATACTACACGAATCTGGAATACGACATCGAAGAAGGTCGGAGAACTTCCAGGCAGGTCCACTTCGACAGACTCCTTCGTGAACTTACCGGGGCCGAGACCTCTCACGTAGTGAACAACAACGCGGGCGCCGTGCTTCTTGCTCTGAACACTCTGGCTGAAGGGAAGGAAGTCATTGTCTCGAGGGGTGAGCTCGTCGAAATAGGAGGCTCCTTTCGGCTGCCGGAGGTCATGGCGAAGAGTGGGGCTCTGCTTGTGGAGGTCGGTACGACAAATCGCACCACCGTCGGCGACTACGAGAGGGCCATCTGTGAGAAAACCGCCCTTCTTCTCAAGGTGCACAAGAGCAACTTCAAGATGGTGGGGTTCGTGTCCGAGGTTTCGCTCGAAGAGCTCGTCGGGCTCGGAAAGAGCAAGAAGGTGCCCGTCATGGAGGACCTCGGAAGCGGAGCCTTGATTGATTTTTCTCTCTTCGGACTTCCGGGTGAGCCCCTGGTATCACAGAGGATCCTCGCCGGTGCGGACGTGGTCACTTTTAGCGGCGACAAGCTTCTGGGCGGGCCTCAGGCGGGGGTGATAGTGGGGAAGAAAGAGTTCGTGATGCCCATGCGAGAGAATCCCCTCAGCAGGGCTCTCAGGATCGACAAGCTGACGGCAACGGCACTGGAAGCCACACTCCTTGAGATGCTTGACACTTCCACCGCCCGCGAAAGGGTTCCCTCCGTGAGAATGATAACCGAGGAAGAGGAATCGGTGAGACGCAGGGTGGAGGCGCTTCTCGCGCGAGTCAAAGCTTCGAGCGACGTACTGGATATCACTGCGGAACGAGGCCTATCCCAGATTGGCGGCGGAGCGCTCCCGGAAGTCGGAGTCCCGACGTGGATAATCGTGGTTCGATGCTCCGTGCTGGACGAGTGCCTCATCGAGAAGATTTTGAGGGAGGGCGAAGTGGCCATCGTTGCGAGGGTGGAGAAAGGGGCGGTGTGTCTTGACTTGAGAACCGTTTTGCCCGAGGAGGAGAAGATCGTGGAAGAGGCTCTCAAGCATGTTGCCGAAGTGGCGCGACAGGGAGTCAGAGGAACGGGCGAGGGCAAATCTGGACGGGGCGAAGGAACATCTGGGTGAGACGAGGGAAAGTCTGAGTGGAAAAGAAGAAAGTTGATTTTGAGGACGTGTTCTTCTCAGAAAAGGATGCCGACTCTGTGTCATCCCTCGACAGCTACGAAGGTGCATCCAGCATAGCCACCGACCTCAAGGTTCCTTTGCTGGCCGAGCTTGAACTCAGTGACGCGATAGGCACGTGGGAGAGAGATTTTCTTTTGCTCTCCGAATCCTCTTGGGTGCACGATTGCGAGTACGTCGGGGAGAGATTAATCAAGCTTCGCGAGATATCACCGCTTGACATAGTTGCAGTAAGTGCGCTCACGGAGCGCGTCATTCTCAGACCTTTCCTTTGCTCGCTGGCCGTGGCGCTGAGGAAATTTCTCCAGAAGGTCGTCATTATAGATTGCGATCTGAGGGCGCCTTCCATGCACACTCTCGTGGCCGGAGAGGGCAAGGAGGGCTTCATCGACATGGTCAAACACGGCTGTTCTTTCTCTACGGTCGCCTCTGAGACGGAAAAGGAAGGAATATACATAATCGGGGCCGGTTCTCACCCCGTGTCTTCGGAAGGCGAGCTCGTGGGCAGGGAACTGGAGCGAGTCTTTCATTCACTGAGAACGAAGGCGGACATCACTCTGGCCTGCGTACCCCCATTTCTTATTCGAAAACAGGTGAATCCGATTCTGAACTGTGCGGATGGAGTCCTTCTTTGCCTGAACGACTCGGCCGGGACCAAAGGCGGCATAAGGAAAGGTTTCTCTGCCCTGTGGAAGTCCGACATTCCAGTTCTTGGGATTGTCGCGCAGAGATCGTCTCAGGTTGACGAGAGACAGACCTTGGTGTTGCGCGCCAATGCTGAGGACGATGAGCCGTTGAGGCAGCAGCCTCCCTCAGCCGAGAACGCGCCCGACTCCCGCGGCAGTTCAGGAACGAAGAGTTCCGTGAGTTCTATTCCGACAGGGTCCGTCGCTCTTTCCGAAGAAGCCGTCCGGGGAACAGAAGTTGTTCGCGCGCGCGAGACCGTTCGGGAGGGAGAGGCCGCTCGAGCGGAAAGGCAGGTCCCTGGTTGGGAGCCCATTTCCTCGACGAGAGACGCGACCGAGGGCGAGGGCCTGTTGTCAAATGAGATTGACTCTCACGAGACCACGTCTGGAGAGGATTCCGAGTTTGTCGAGAGGACGCTCTTCGGAAAGCAGCATCAATGGCGCCAGTACGTCGTGGGAACTTGTGTGGTGTTGGGAATCGTGGGCGTCCTTGCGCTCAAGCAAGCGAGCCCCCCCGGGTCTGGAAGCCCTCAGATGGACGAGAGAATGATGAGGTCGATTATCCTGCCGGGTTCTGATGGCGTCACGACTGGAGACGAGAGTCGAGGTTCTCAGGCCGGAGCCGTGCCCCGCTCTTCGGACGTTTTCGGCTTTCCAAATGACGCGAGATCTGCGACATTCTATGTTGAGACTAGTCTACGCGCCAGGCATGACGACGCGGTGCAGGATTCCTCGAGGGTCGCCGATGTCGGCTTGAGAGCCTTCACGGAGCGTGTTGATCTGGGTGGTGGGGAAAGAGGATACAGAGTCGTCGTCGGGCCCTTCCTCACGGCTGACGGAGCGAGGATCGCCGCATCGCGGATAGAACCCCTGGGGTTATCCACCGAGACACGAATCATTACGGAAGGGGTGAAAAAGTAAATGTTTCTCAAAAAGCTCGAGTTCTTGGGCTTCAAGTCCTTTGCTCAGAAGCTGAAGATGGAGTTCGGCCAAGGCATCACTTGCATAGTCGGACCGAACGGTTGCGGGAAGACCAACGTTGCCGACGCGATCAGATGGGTGCTCGGAGAGCAGAGCGCCAAAGCACTGCGTGGCGATAGTATGGACGACGTGATCTTCAATGGAACCGCCAATCGCAAACCCATCGGCATGGCAGAAGTGGCGTTGACGTTTTCCAACTCCAGCCGGCTTCTTCCCCTCGAATACGATGAGATTACTGTGAGCAGAAGGATCTTTCGCAACGGTGTGAGCGAGTACTTTCTGAACAAGACGCCGTGCAGGCTCAAGGACATAAGAGACATGTTCTTCGACACCGGCATCGGCAGTCACGCCTATTCACAGATAGAGCAGGAAATGGTGGACAATGTTCTGAGCGACAACAGCGGCCATCGCAGGTTTCTCTTTGAAGAGGCCGCCGGGATAATGAAGTACAAGACGAGGAAACGGGAAGCGCTTCTCAAACTTGAGGCCACAGAGAATGATCTCCTGAGAGTGAATGACATTCTTTTGGAAATCGAGAGAGAAACTGACTCCTTGCGCAGGCAGATAGCCAAGGCTCGAAGATACAAGCGGCTGGAGGAAGAAATCAGGAACCTTGATGTCACCCTCGGCCTTTTGACCTACCGCCAGTATGACAGCGAGGCCGGCAAGCTTTCCGGAGAGCTCGATACCTGCTTGGCAAACAAGGGGCAAGCCTCCGCGGCCATCAGGTCTCTGGAAGCGTCTCTCGAGAAGCTTAAGTTCAACCTGGTCGAGGAAGAGAAGAAAGTGAGTGCCGCCGCGCAGGAGCTTGCCGCCGTGGAAGAACAGCAAGCAGGAATTAGAGATCGCATTATGGTGCTGAAAGAGAGGCGTGACGCGCTCGCCTCCAAGGGTGACGGGCTCTGTGAAGACATCCGTCACGCCGAGGAGAAGATAGGAGTGATCGCCAAACGTCACCTGGAAGCCTCGAGCGAGCTGGCCGGCGTCGAGAGCTCTCTCGGCAAGAACCAGGAAGACGCGAGAATGGAAGAAGAGGAGCTGGTCAAGAAAGAACAAGAACTTCTGGAGCTCAGGAGCAGTGTCCAGGCTCTGGTCTCGGTTGTTGCGCAGACGAAGACGCAGCAGGGACAGCGAAGCTCAAAGCTGGAGGAGCTGGCCGCCATGAAAGAGGAAATGGAAAGGCAGCTCAACGTCGTGCGCGACGAGATCTTGCAGCTTGAATCAAGGCTTTCCGAGCTCCGGTCAGCCGAGGATACTGTGGGTGGCGAGATCGAAAGACAGAAGGTGAAACTGGGAGAGCTCGAGAACAGGATAGGAGAAAATGTTGCGAAACGTGATTCACTGGACAGGAGGCTTGCCGAACTTGGAGAGGAAGAGTCCGCGCTCCTGGGCAACGCAAAAAGGATAGAGGGCCGACTGGGTGCGCTTGAATCTCTGGCGGCCGAGCATCGCGAGCAGAACCAGCTGATTCGCAGCACGCTGGCGAACGTGAACGGCAACGTAGCCGGACTCCTCGAGGATCTCGTGGGGATTCCCGCCGAGCTTTCTTCGGCCTTCGATGCGCTTCTGTACGAATACGGACCGGTTGTCGTAGCAGGGGACAGAGAGACCGCTCTCTCGTGTGTTTTCGCTCTGAGCGAGACGTCTCTGGGACGCTTTACCGTCCTCGTACGGGATGAGTCCGATCGGGAACCCGGCAGAAGAATACCCGAAGACGTTCTTTCGTCGTCCGAGGTCGTGGGCCGGGCAGTCAGTCTCATAAGCTGCCCGGACAATCTCAAGCACTCGATCTCGTCGCTGTTGGAGGGAACGGTAGTCGTTCAGACGGCGGATTCGATCCGGAATCTCCCCGCGTGCATGGAATTGGACGTCAAGTTTGTGACTCGAAAGGGCGGGCTCATCCAGAAGGGAAAACTCTTCACGGGTGGCAGGGGCTTGATTCCTGGCGGTCTCGAGGTGAAGGCCGAATTGAGTAAGGGGACGCTTGAACTGGAAGACCTCCGTAGCGCGCTTTCGCACTACGCCGTGGAGAAGAACTCTCTCGGAGCACAACGAACCGAAGCGGAAGGGCACAACGTGTCCCTTTCTTCAGAGTTGCGCGAGCTGGACGAGCTGATCGGATCCAACGAAAATGGTATCTCGGTGCGCAGGGCCGAGACAAGGCTGATCGAAGCGAGAGCCGAGTCTCTCCGAACCAGAGAGAAGGATCTGACGGAAAGACTGTCTGCCTATTCGCAGCAAAGAGACGTCCTCGACAAAGAGGTCGTCGAGACGGGATTTTCGCTCGCCCCGAAGTCTGAGCAACTGGACAAGCTGTCGGAGCTCGCGAAGGATCTGGAAGGACAACGGGAGGCGATTCTTGCCAGGGTGGGTGAACTGAGGATGGAGGAAGTGCGACAGCTCGCAAGGAAGAACGGGCTTGTTTCGCTCGGGCTGCGGCTCGAAGAAGAGAAGGTGCTTCTTGGAGCAGAGATGGAGCGGAAGAAGGGATCCCTTCAGATCGCAACCTTGGCTCTCAGCGAGAGTAAGAGCGAGGCAGACAATCTTGAACAGCAAGCAGCGGAGGTGGCGGTTGTCGGGCGGGAAAAAGAGAGCAAACTTGAGGCAACAAGAGTGTCATACAGTTCGGTGAAGGCCGAGATTGAAGAGTTGGAGAAGGCTCTCAAGGTGCACAGAACGGAGCTGGACAAACTCTCGGAGGAAGCTCACGCCATTGAGCTGAGTCTCACGAGGCAGAAGATCGAGCGTGAAGGTGTGGTGAGGAGGATCTACTCCGATTATGGCGTGGATCTGACCGCGGAACTCACTGTCCCGGAGGGATTCGATTCCGCCCACGCGGAACAGAGAGTCGAGGTCTTGCGCGAGAAGATGAAGGGTCTGGGTCCCGTCAACCTTCTCGCCCTCGAGGAGTACGAAAAGAAGAAGGAGAGGCTTGATTTCATAAAGAACCAGAGGGACGACTTGCTCCAGGCTAAGACCTCTCTGCTCGAGGTGATAGAAAAGATCAACCATAGGGCTTCCGGTCTGTTCCTCGAGACTTTCAACAGCGTTCAAGAGAAGTTTCAGGAGACCTTCCTCACACTTTTCGAGGGAGGAGCGGCCGAACTGCGACTCCTCGGCGACGACCCTCTTGAGGCAGACATAGAAATGGTCGCGAGGCCGAAAGGCAAGACCCTCCAGAGCCTGCATCTGCTTTCGGGTGGTGAGCGGGCACTCACTGCCATTGCCCTGCTGTTTGCGATTTACCTGGTCAAACCGAGTCCGTTCTGCATACTGGATGAGTTGGACGCGCCGCTTGATGATGCAAACATAAACAGATTCCTCAACATGTTGAAGAAGTTCAATGACAAGACGCAATTTCTCGTGATAACGCACAACAAGAAAACGATGGAGACTGCCGACTATCTGTACGGAATAACGATGCAGGAGCCGGGGATTTCCAAGGTAGTATCGGTGAGGTTCAAGGACGCGGAGAAACCGGTGGAGTACCCCAGGGAGGCCGTGGCGGTCGAGACTTGAAGCTCTTGCCTAACGAATCTGGATTTGAGACAATGGAAGCGGCAGGTTGTGGTTTTGCCTGCCGCTTGTTGTATTTGGGAGACGCCTGAGCAGATGTTGGAAAAGCTTAGAAGAGGACTTGAGAAGACAAGAAAGAGCTTTCTTGCCGGTTTGGTGCGGGCCTTTTCCAGCGAGGACTCTTCCGGCGAGAAGACGGCGGACCGAATGGAGGAATTCTTGCTCTCCTCCGACGTCGGAGTCTCTACGACCGACAGACTCACTGAGAGACTGAGATTGCATCTCAAGGGCAACAAGGTGGAGAGTGACTCGGAGCTCCTGTCGTTCATGAGAGAGGAAATCCTCGGTCTCATGGAAGCGCCGCGCGCTCGAAGTCAATCTACGACCAAGCCTCATGTGGTGCTCGTCGTCGGAGTCAATGGCTCCGGAAAGACAACCACGATCGGCAAGCTCGCAAAGATTTATGCGAGCAGGGGGGAAAAGGTCATCGTCGCATGCTCCGATACTTTCAGGGCGGCGGCGGGTGAGCAGTTGGAAATTTGGGCCGGCCGAGCGGGAGTCGAAATCGTGAGACAGAAGCCGGGGGCGGACCCGGCGGCCGTTGCCTACGACGGCGCAGAGGCTGGTCTTGCGCGTGGAGCCACTGTCGTACTGGTCGACACCGCAGGTCGCTTGCACACCAAGGTCAACCTGATGGAAGAACTCAAGAAGATAGGGAAGGTTCTCGGAAAGAAGATCGAGGGTGCTCCGCACGAGGTGCTACTCGTATTGGATGCAAGCACGGGGCAGAATGCCCTCGTTCAAGCTCGTGAATTCGGCTCTTGTCTGGGGGTCACGGGCATAGTACTTACCAAATTAGATGGCACTGCAAAGGGTGGGGTGGTCGTCGCAATAGCGGGCGAGCTTGAGATTCCCGTAAAGTACCTCGGCGTGGGCGAGTCGCTCGAAGACATCGTTGAGTTCGATCCCGCCGAGTTTGTCGAGGCGCTTCTGTGTGATGAGAACGCCGGCCGTGCCGGAGCGGGGGCTTTGTAGCGGTATGTTCTCAGTTTCAACCAAGACCGGGGCCGCGGCATTCTCTATTGCTTCCAACGCGTTTCTGGTTGTCATAAAGGTGATCGTGGCGGTCCTCACTGGAAGCATCAGTGTGTTCTCCGAGGCTGCCCACAGCGGCATAGATCTGATTGCCTCCATCTTTGCCTGGGGGAGCGTCCGCGTTTCTTCAAGGCCTCCCGACGAAGGTCATCCCTTCGGACACGGAAAGTACGAGAGCGTGAGCGGGAGCGTGGAAGCGGTGCTGATTTTTGTCGTTGCCATCTTCATATTTCGGGAAGCGGGAAAGGAACTGATGGGCGAGCCCGGCATCAAATCCACAGACACCGGGCTTCTTGTAATGGCGATCTCGGCAATCACGAATTTCTTTATCTCTAGATTCCTGTTCCGCATGGCACGCAAGACCGATTCGATAGCACTTGAAGCGGACGCGCAGCATCTTGCCACCGACGTTTATACTTCCTTGGGAGTCTTCGTGGGTCTCGCTCTTGTCAGAATCACGGGACTCAGAGTACTTGATCCCGTCGCGGCGATAGTCGTGGCTGCACTTATTGTCAAAGTGGCGTACGACCTGACGGCGAAGGCTCTGAGGGAATTGCTTGACGAGCGGCTGCCCGACGAGGAGAAGAGAAAGATAGAGCTCATTCTTTCTGAACATGTGACGGACTTTGTAGGTTTCCACAAGTTCAGGTGTAGAAGATCGGGCAGCACAAGGCACATAGACCTTCATCTAGTGGTCTGTCGTGACAGGAGCGTGGACAAGGCACACCAGCTTTGTGACCACCTCGAGGCGGACATTGAAAGCGCGGTTCGTTTCGTGAGCGTTACGATCCACGTTGAGCCCTGCCGGTTGGAGGCCGAGAGATGCGCCACGGAGTGTCCGGAGAGGAGGGCGTGATTTCGGCCGTCCCGAGCGGCCCGACCGGAGGATGAACCCTCGGCCGTCGGTGCGCGGCAGCCGAAACAGCGCTCTGCACTTGGGTGAGCCGTACGAGCTCATCGCCTCTGACTCACCTCCTCTTTTCCGAAAAGCTCAAGATAGCGCTTGGCGGCGCGACTCTTGAATCCCTTCTTGCCTTTGCCGTGGGTGTCTCTTATGTGAGCGAACACGTCCCCCCTTCGGCTGCCGCAGATTGGGCACGTGTCCGCCCTGAGAGTGCTCTCGGGGGTCTTCGCGAATTGGAGAAGATTCGTGGGGAAAAAGATTACCCACAGTACGACCGGAAAGAGTATGCCGGCCGGCACAAAGAATCTGATCAGGTACGCGTCTGCCCCCTGGAACCCGCCGGGCGCAAAAAACAAAACCCTGAGAGAAAGATAGGCCGCGTGGAAACACAGCAGGAGAAGCAGCCCCAACCCGGTCGCCTTTAGACGTCGCGAGAGGGCGACGGGAGAAGTCGAAAAGGCCAAGGAGAGAAAGACTATGAAGCCTATCGGGGCAAGCTCGACATCACAATTGCAGGTCCTGCCGGGAATGGCCGAGACAAAGCGGATGGTCTTGCCCACCACCTCCATGCCGGTTGGTCTGTAACCAAACAACGTTACGGGGACAAGGACGATCTTGCCCAGTGCGGCGAGGGCAGGTTTTTCAATCAATATCCAAAGAAGAAAGAAACCAACGGAGAGGACAAAGAACTTAAGAAGAAACAGAAAGAGGTTTCTCACGGTTTACCAGCTTTTGTATCCAGAAGATGACGATGGCAACAACGAATATTATTAGGGCCACCTGCCAGAAGTAGAGATGGGCAAACTCGAAGTACTGGGGTCTGTACGCCAGCACAACCGCCATAACAACGAGCCGGAGCATGTTGAACCCAAGAATCAGTGGGATGCCGACGGCCAGCCCTATGAGCTTCGCGGCAATTGACGAAGGATATGCTACGACGACACTCAAGAACAGGGCCATCGCCGTGTAGCCGGTGCACTCCGCGATTATTGTGACCCCGGTGGAACCAATACCGACAAACGCGCCGCTCACTGCGGTGTGAAATCCCAGAAGGGAGAGTATTCCGCCCAACCAGGCGGCCGTTATCGTACAGAGCCTCTCTACTCCGGGTGGAAAAGTCCCAAGCACGTAGGGGACGGCCCACAAGATGGCCCACAGGCCGAAGAACACGATCAAGAATCTCGCCACTTGCCTCTTGGGAGACGGGGATTTTCGCTTTTCCTTGTGTGTCTGCGTCACTGAAACCCTCGGTAGAACTGCAGGAATCAGCGAAGACCTGAATTCCGGTGTCCCGCAGTCAGGGTACACCCCTGCAAGGGCCGCGTCAAGGAAACCCGTGCAGCCGGCGGAGAGCGTCCCCGAGAGTGTCGGCCGGGGAGAGATGGGCACTCTATTGACACGGTCTCTCGCGGCCGTGCGCCTTCCCCGTAATGCCAGAACGTGCCTCAAGTTGGACCGAAAAGTGCCGATATTCCTATGACGGTAGGTGGAGGGGGGGCAAGGTGGACTCCAAGGGAGGAAGTTCGGTTGCTACAGAGCGCGACGGGGAGTCTTCTTTCGCGAGAAGAGTTGCTCGACGTCCTGAGAAGGATGTCGGTGACCCTTGTCATCACGAATCTTGACGGCGACATCGTGGACGCCAACGATACCGTCGAGACGATGTATGGCTACGCTGTCGACGAGTTGGTTGGCAAGAAGTTCCGAATTCTGTGTTCTGACAAGAATCCCGTCGAAATCGTTGTGCAAGCCCAAACGCAGTGCCTCCTAAACGGCTGGCGAGGGGAAATCCTCAGTCTGAGAAAGAACGGAGAGGAATTTCCCGTCACGATGACGTCCTCCCCATTGACAGACAAAGAACGCAACGTCACCCTCGTGGCCAACTTTATCTATGAGATACCGGAGAAGAGAAGAACAGAAAACGAATTCCTCGTGCTGGAGCACCAGCTCAGAGCCCTCAAAGGCGTGACGTCTGCCGCGGCGCAACTCACAAATCCGGACGAACTTCCCCAGATCCTCCTCGACCAACTCATCGAAGTAAGTGGCATGGACGCAGGCGCGCTCTTCATCCAAGAGAAGGCGGGTGGCTTTGGTCTCGCTTGTTTGAAGGACATGGACTCCGCCTTTTCTCTCAAGTTTCTGAATTGCACTGGCGAGGAGTGTGGGCATGAACCCGTGAGCCTGGACAGTCCATGGTTCCACGAAGACCTGGCTTCCAGGCGTCGGTGCACTCACGCGAAACAGGAAGGCTGCAGCTCCGCGATAAGGCTTCCCTTGGTCGCACGCCAGAGATTGGTCGGCGTGCTTGTTCTCTCGTCGAGAGAGAAGGGCACCTTTACGGAAGAGGAAAAAGAACTCCTCGTGGCCATGGGGAGAGAAGTCGGTATCCTCATGGAGAACGCGAATCTTTTCCGCGCACTTCAGGAGGCCTACGACGAGCTTCACGCGACGTACGAGGTCAGTGTCGCAATAAGCCAGAGTATTGATCTGGAGAGAACGCTGAAGCACATCGTCAAGAGCGCTCAAAAAGCCCTGAACGCAAGTAACTGTTTCCTTTTCCTGCTCGAAGAGAAAAGAAACGAACTAGTCGGCGCCGCCTCCACCACGCAGGACGAGGACTTCAAAGATCTACGCATCGGCATGCGTGAGACAGTCGCAGGGGTCTGGGTCGTAAAGGAGAAGCTACCCCTCAGCATCAGGGATCTCTCTAGTGATCCGCGAGCCTGTCCGGCCTTAAGAGACAGATACCATCAAAAATCCGCCCTGTTCGCGCCCCTAATCGTGAACGATGCCGCCATAGGAACACTCGTCCTCGATGACACCGAGCGCGAGCGGGTGTTCTCGGAAGGAGACATCAGAAGAGCTCAGGCGATCGCGAACCAAGCGGGGCTTGCCATTCAGAGAGCAAGACTGTACCAGGCGGTCAAGGAAAAAGTCCAAGAAGTGACCGTTCTCTATGAGGTGGGTCGCGCCTTGACTTCCACACTTCGACCCGAAAGCGTCCTCGACCAAATGATGCACATCTTGAGAGAATCCTTCGGCTACGTCCACTGCGCGATCCTTCTGGTGGGCGGCGAGAAGGAACTCTACGTAAAGGCAGCCAGCGGCTACGCGGGCGAGGGCGTCAACAATCTTCGCCTCAAGGTTGGAAACGAAGGAATAACCGGTTGGGTTGCGGCAACGGGACAGCCACTCTACGTTCCCGACGTTCAAAAGGATCCCCGCTACGTTCCAGGCATGAAGGGGGTGAGATCGGAAATAGCCCTGCCGCTCAAGATCGGACAGAACGTGTTGGGAGTGCTGAACGTGGAGAGTACTGAGCTCGGCGCCTTCCACGAGAGGGACGTTAGAATCCTATCTTCACTCGCGGCGCAGGCGGCCGTGGCAATCGAAAACGCAAGGCTTTACGCAGAAATCGAGAAAAAGGCGGAGGAGCTTGATGTGGCCTGCAGAGACCTGGAGATCTCCAGGCAGAGCATCTTGAAAGCGAACGAACGTCTGCAAGAAGTGGATAGACTGAAATCGGAATTCCTCGCAACGATGAGCCACGAGCTGCGCACGCCGCTCACCTCGATAATCGCCTACAGTGAACTCCTGGGGGACGAGAGGGTGGACGAAGCCAGGCGCTCAGAGTTCTTGGAGATCATCACCGAACAAGGGAATCGCCTTCTTCAGTTGATCACCGACCTGCTTGACCTTTCCAAGTTGGAATGCGGAAAGATGCAACTTATCCTTGAGCCGGCTAACTTGAACGAGATTATTCTCTCTGCGGTCGAAACCACAAGACCCACTGCCGACAAGAAAGGTCTGGAGGTCTTCACTGATCTGGCCCCTGCGTTGCCCCTGGTGAGCATGGACACAAAGAGAATCAGGCAGGTATGTTGGAATCTGCTGTGCAACGCGGTCAAGTTCACGGATTTCGGGGGCAAGATCACCGTCCGCTCCGAGGAGAGCGGTGCAGAGCTTGTTGTCAGGATCTCCGACACAGGTGTCGGTATACGGCCCGAGGATATTGAAAGAATATTCGACAGGTTCGCGCAGGTGGACTCGTCCGCGACGAGGGAGCACGGTGGAGTCGGGCTTGGGCTCGACCTGGTGCGCCGATTCGTGACATTGCACTCAGGCCGTGTCTGGGTGGAGAGCGAGTACGGTCGCGGGAGTTCATTCTTCTTCACTCTTCCGAAGGAGCGGGAACTGCCTCCCGCGCACGAGGCTGACCCCGAAGGTCTGACGGGCACGCCCACGTAGACACGATCGCGACGCCTCAAACTCGCTAAAAATAGCGCCCGCAATTCGTTAAGTGCCAGCAAATTAGCGTACACACCGCAAAACATCCGCCTTCAGTGTCGAATTCTCACCAGAGAGCGAACGGCCACGGGGACCAGTCTCATAATCGCTTTTTTGGCAACAAGTTAGAAGGCAGCAAGACAGGGGTGATGGCACGAATCTTGATGATACAACCAACGGGAGGAGCAGAGATACGACAAGAACCGTCGCACTTGACAAGGAAGCCCCGGCAAGAGAGTCCGAACGTCCTGCGCTCAAGAGAGAGGGAACGTTCGCGCCGGTTCAGGCAACGAGGAACAAGACTCTGGCTGCTGAAGCTGCCAGTTATGTATCGGAGAATTTGCCAAGGATTCGAGCGGTAGGTCAGGTGGCAGGGGCCTTGGGTGTTTCGAGGGAACACGTTTCGAGGAGCTTCAAGAGGCATTTGGGGTGCCCACTGTGGTCCTTCGTTGTCTCTTTGAGAGTTGAGAGGGCAACGAGGCTCCTCAGCGGCCCCTTGCTCATAAAGGAGATCGCACAGGAAGTTGGATTTGGCTCAGATTCAAGCTTTCTCAGGGCGTTTGTCAAGCATTTGGGTATGCTTCCCTGCGAGTACAGGAAGAAAGTTCAGCAGGAAACTCTGACTGATTCTGAGCCTCAGTACCCCCAGGCTACTGATACTGACGGGCCGCAGGCACATCTGGGGAGTAGGTGCCCTAGAAGAGACTAGGGTCATCTGCCGCGCCTACTCCCCGCGAGGTCCGCGTTTTCCACTTCGCGCTAATTTTCTTCGTCGCTCGTCCTTCTCGATCGTCTCCTCCGTATCCACGCATGTTGCCAGGCGCTCAGCTTCCAGTTGACAGGAATGTCTCCGGCCTTCATAATACCTTAGGGAGAGGGGGCGACTTTCTCGCGGGCAGTGAGGAGTGTGGTGGCAATGAAGAGAAAGCCTCAGTTTGTGGGTGACCTGCCCAGAGTGGACAGACCAAGAGAGAAGATGGTTCAGAAGGGAAGCTCGGCCCTCAGTGATGCCGAGCTTCTTGCCGTTATCCTCGGAAAGGGAACGCGTGGAGCAAGCGTCCTTGAAATAGCCGATGAAATACTCAGACGTTACGACACCGCCAGGCTTCCCTCCATCGTGCTCAGGGACCTCGAGGTCATGAAGGGGATAGGCATGGCAAAAGCTTGCCAGGTACTCGCCTGCGTTGAACTGGGCAGAAGGATATTCCGTTCCGAGGACGAGCCCTCTGTCGTGATAAGACGGCCCGACGACGTGGCGGCTCTCGGCAAGGAGCTTTCCGGGGCCAGGAAGGAACACTTCTGTACTCTCTACCTTGACACCAGGAACCGCGTGATAAAGAAAGAGACCATTTCGATCGGGACTCTGAACGCGAGCCTCGTGCACCCGAGGGAGGTCTTTCAGCCTGCCGTAGAATGCTCTGCTGCCAGCGTCATTCTTGTACACAACCACCCTTCTGGCGAAGCCGAGCCCAGCAGAGAGGACCTGCTGCTCACGAAACGACTGGTTTCAGCGGGGGAGATAATGGGCATAGACGTGCTGGACCATGTAATAGTCGCAAGGCATTCCTTCGTGAGTCTCAAAGAGAGGAAACTGATGTGACAAAGTTCGCGGCCGTTCTCGCTGCAACGTTTCTCCTGGCCACGGCATGGCAAGGCTGTGCATCACGCAACGCCGCCCGTGTTCCCGGATCTGACAAGAGGCTTGATTTCTCGCAGCGCTACGACGTCGTGACGTACCTCGTTTCGACGGGAAAGTTTCAGCAAGCGGCCTCGCAACTGAAGAAGCTCGAACAAGAGGCCAAGTCCGGCGTCGAGAGGGCGATGGTGAGCGACGCAAAGGCTTCGCTCCATCTGGCGCGCGGTGAAGTCGTTTCGGCGGAAGAAGATGCGTCAAGAGCAATCGGGATTTATCCTTCCCTCGCGTCTGCCTACAAGGTGAGGGCTCTTGCGCGCAGAGAGCAGGGCGAGCTGTCGGGAGTCGTGGAAGACCTGAAGTCGGCACTCGCTCTCGAGCCCAACGACACCGAGAGCCTGCGTGGATTGGCAGAGGCATACCTCGACCAGAATGAGATTTTTGAAGCCGTGAGAACCTTCGAGCGATTTCTTCAGGTAGACTCGCTTGACGCCCGCGCGCAAGACGCATGGCGTGGCTCGATGGCCTCCCTTCTTGGGCTTGACAGCTTTCCGATTGAGTACCTGCGGACACTGAGAAGCAGTGCCCTGACTCGAGGAGAGCTTGCCGCCGTGCTCGTGGTGGAATTCGAAACGGCCCGTCTGGAGCAGGAATGGCGGGCCAGGCCTGACACGCGTTCAGGGTCTCTACCCTCAGGGTCCGAGTCTCCCTCCACGCTCGGGAACGTCAGTCCGCAGGCTTCCGTTCGCATTCCTGATTGCGCACACTTCTGGTTTGCTCCATTTGCGGAGAAAGCGGTGAGTCTTGGATTCCTGGACGTTTACCCTGACAACACCTTCAGACCGCTCGATACTGTGAGACGAGGCGTGCTGGCCCTGGAGCTCTACTCTTTTCTTGAACGCCACTGCGAGAATGCACTGTCAGGAGTACAAGATACGTTGGGAGAACCGGTCCGGGGCGTTGGAGGTCGCGTCTTGCAGGCATCCGGTTTGAGCAGCGCCCTAACGTCCGTCTACTCCGACGTCGATGCCTCCAGCTACCTCTGGAGACCGGTTGTCGCGATGGCGGCTCTCGGCGTCGTGAGGCCGGCGTCCCGCGACAGCTTCGGGATAGATAGTCTGCTGAGCGGCGAAGAGACGAGGGCCATTGCCAGGAACCTCGCGGCGGTCATGGGTTCAAACAAGTGCGAAGCGACTTATTGAATCCGCTTGACCCAAGGCGGACGCCGGTGATAGCTTTCTCTGAAGGGGCAGTGTTTCTGTATGAAATCAAACCAGTTAGATGAGCTTCGCAAGATCGCACAGTCGTTCGGAGATCACTCAGTCCTGGTGGTGGGCGATGTCATGCTGGACCGTTACCTGTGGGGCAGCGTCAGCAGGATATCACCCGAAGCGCCGGTCCCCGTGATAGAGCTTTCCGGAGAGAGTACGCGACTTGGAGGTGCGGCGAACGTCGCAAACAACGTCGTCTCTCTCGGAGCGAGAGCCAAAGTGTTGGGTGTGGTGGGAGACGACGAGTCGGGGAGAGAGCTTGTGTCGGAAATAGAGAAATGCGGAGTTCCTCTCAATTCTCTACTCTTGGACTCGAATAGGCCGACGACCGTCAAGACCAGGATCATTGCCCACAGCCAGCAGGTGGTTCGCACAGACCGGGAGAATCGCTCCGACGTCAACGAGACTCTCGAGGAGGAGCTCATCCGCGCAATCAAGGAACACCTGCCCGGCTCCGACGCAGTCGTTGTTTCCGACTACGGCAAGGGCGTGCTTACGGACAAAGTGCTAAAATGTGTCATTCGAGAGGCCGTCTCTCTCCGCGTACCGATCTGCGTGGATCCAAAGGAAACAAAACTCCTGTCGTACGTTGGCGTCACCGTGATTACACCAAACCAACACGAGGCCGGCTTTGCCTACGGCAGAAGAATAGTCGACGAGGCAACGCTGGCAGAAGTGGGATGGGGTCTCAGCAAGAAGCTGGGCTGCGACGGCGTCCTCATCACGCGCGGCGAAAGGGGTATGAGTCTTTTCGAGAAGAGCGGAGAGTACACTCATTTTCCTACGGTTGCGCGCGACGTGTTTGACGTCACGGGAGCAGGCGACACGGTGGTGTCTGCATTTGCCCTGGCACTTGCCGCGGGTGCGAGTCTCAGGCAGGCCGCCTCGATCGCCAATCATGCCGCCGGCATCGTGATAAGAGAGCTCGGTACTGCGACCGCCACTATCAAGGAGCTCATAGGGTCTCTTGAGGAAAACGGGGAATGGGACGATGTGTAGGCGAAAGCTCGTGGCCGCCACCGAGTTTGTACGAGTGAGGAATGAGGCCAAGGACAAGGGTCTCAAGGTCGTTTTCACGAACGGTTGTTTTGACATCTTGCACGTGGGCCACGTGCATTATCTGTCCAGGGCCCGCAGGCTTGGCGACATGCTTCTTGTCGGCTTGAACAGCGACGCTTCGGTGAGAAAGCTCAAAGGCGAGAGACGGCCGATAGTACCGCAGGCCGACAGGGCGGGCGTCTTGTGTGCCCTCAGCAGCGTGGACTACGTTTGCATTTTTGACGAGGAAACGCCGGACAGGATCATACGTGAAGTTGCGCCCGACGTTCTTGTGAAGGGGGGCGACTACAGGCCCGAAGAAATAGTCGGCGCGGATTTCGTGCGGGGAAGAGGAGGGGAGGTTGTCGTCATAGAAGCGCTCGAGGGTCGTTCGACTCAATCGCTCATCGATACTATCTGCCGAAGATTCGGTTCTTGAAGGAATTGCCTACAGTCTCCTACAGGAGACGCCTCCTGCAGACTTGCCGCACCCGAGGTTGCCCCGTTTCTTTGAACACGCTCCAGCTTGACAGGCCTGGCCAGTGATGGTAATGTGGACATTTCGAGCGAGCTTAGCCGGTACTCGGCTCTAGTTCGTAGTCGGCGTTGGCACGGCTTTACCTGGCCGGGCTCCACCGGGCAGGGCATCAACTGTCAGGCACATCTGAAGTTAACAGAATGGGCTGCTGGTTCACCGGGAGTCAATCATGAAATCAACCAGAGTCGTCATCATGGGGGCAGGCGGCAGGGATTTTCACAATTTCAACACGTACTTCAAGGACAACAGGGAGTATGAGGTGGTCTGCTTCACTGCCACCCAGATCCCCAACATAGAGAACCGGACTTTTCCGGCCGAGCTTGCCGGCGCACTGTACCCCAAAGGCATTCCCATCGTTCCTGAGCAGAAGCTCCCTTCCATCCTCAAAGAACAAGACATAGATGAAGTCGTCTTCGCCTACAGCGACGTTTCCCACGAGTATGTCATGCACGCGGCCTCGGTTGCCCTTGCCGCGGGTTGTGACTTCAGAATCATAGGCCCGAAAAGAAGCACGATACGCGGAAAGATCCCCGTCGTTGCGATCCTCGCCGTTCGTACCGGTGCGGGCAAGAGCCCCGTGACTCGAAAGGTGGCCAGTCTGTTGCGCGACATGGGGAAGAGGGTAGTTGTCGTGAGGCATCCGATGCCGTACGGCGACCTCGCACGCCAGAACGTTCAGAGGTTTGAGAAGATAGAGGATCTCGACTTGCATGACTGCACCATAGAGGAGAGAGAGGAATACGAGCCACACATCGAGAACGGAATCGTGCTGTTTGCCGGGGTTGACTACGCACAGATTCTCAAGGCTGCCGAGGCGGAGGCCGACGTCGTCGTGTGGGACGGCGGCAACAACGATATGTCTTTCTACGAGCCTTCTCTGACAATAGTCGTGGTCGACCCTCTCAGGCCCGACCATGGGCTGCGTTATCACCCGGGCGAGACAAACCTGCGGTGCGCGGATGTGATCATAATAAACAAGGAAGATTCTGCCACGCCGGAGGCCATAGAGGCCGTGAAGAAATCCGTGAGAACCGTCAACCCTGGGGCCGAGATCATTGACGCAAACTCTCCGATCCTGGTTGACCGGCCTGAACTGATCAAGGGTAAGCGAGCTCTCGCCATCGACGACGGCCCGACGCTCACCCATGGAGGTATGAGTTTCGGGGCAGGAGTCGTCGCTGCAAGAAGATATGGGGCAAAGGAGCTCATCGATCCAAGACCTTTTGCCGTAGGGGACATAAAGAGCGCGTTCGAGCACTACCCCCACATAGGCGCTGTCTTGCCGGCGATCGGGTACGGCGACAAGCAGGTGAAGGAGCTCGAAGCGACAATAAAAGCGTGTAATCCCGAGGTTGTGATAATCGCCACCCCTACGGACTTGAGAAGGATAGTGTCTTTTGAGAAACCTACCGTGAGAGTCCGCTATGAGCTCGAGGAGATAGGTACCCCGAGGCTTGCCAAGATTCTGACCCGGGCGGTCAAGTAGGCGCCGATGTGCACGGGCCAGATCCAGTCTGGGTTTTATGTGTTGCGGCGGTCACGGGGAACCCCGAGCCGCACGTTCCCCCCAGTTAGGAAAGGAGGTCGATTTTGAATATTCACGAGTATCAGGCAAAGGAGGTTTTTGCCCGCTACGGAATTCCTGTGCCCCCCGGTCGAGTTGCCACCAGTCCGGCGGAGGTCAGAAAGATTGCCTCGGAGTTGGGCAAGCCGGTTGTCGTCAAGGCTCAGGTTCACGTCGGCGGCCGCGGCAAGGCAGGAGGGATCAAATTTGGAACCACGCCCTCGGAGGCCGAGAAGGTGGCCTCTCAGGTGCTGGGAATGAGCATCAAGGGTCTCGTTGTCGAGAAAGTCCTCGTTACCGCGAGCATTGACGTCATCGCCGAGAGTTATCTCGGTCTCGTGGTGGATAGAAGGGCGAAGAAACCGGTGTTCATGGCCAGCCCTGCCGGAGGGGTCGACATAGAAGAGGTCGCTCGCACTACTCCCGAGAAGATTTTCAAGATGCACGTGGACCCTTGCGTGGGACTTCTTCCATACCAGTCAAGATTCCTTGCCTCCAAGCTCGATGAAGATTCGAAGCTCCGAAGTCAGATTGCCTCCATCGCTCACAAATTGTGGCGGGTGTTCTGGGAAATGGATTGCTCTCTTGCGGAGATCAATCCGCTCGTGCGAACCAAGGACGGCCAGATCATCGCCCTGGACGCGAAAATCAATCTGGATGACAACGCGCTTGACAGGCATCCCGATCTGGCGGCCATGCGCGAAGGTGAGACGGAGCATGATCGCATGGCCAGGGAAATGGGACTCAGCTACGTGAAGCTGGACGGTTCGATCGGCTGCTGCGTCAACGGCGCCGGACTCGCAATGGCGACAATGGATTTGATAAAGCACTACGGTGGTGAGCCTGCGAACTTCCTGGACATCGGAGGCAGTTCAAGCCCCGACAAGGTGCTGACTGCGATGAAGATCATTTGTTCGGATCCTAAAGTCAAGGCGGTTTTCTTCAACATATTCGGCGGCATCACGAGGTGCGACGACGTGGCCACCGGCATAGTGGCTGCCCTGAAGGAAATGGACGTGAAAGTCCCGATTGTGATCAGGCTTACCGGAACCAACGAGGAAAAGGCCAGAGAGATCTTGGGCAAGGCAAACCTCAAGTCTACCACCTCGATGGATGAAGGCGTCAGGCAGGTGCTTAAGACCGCGCAGGAGGGAGTAAGTTGAGTATTCTGGTTGATGAAAACACGCGAGTCATCGTTCAAGGCATAACGGGCCGCGACGGCTCTTTTCACGCGAAGGCGATGATAGATTACGGCACCAAGGTGGTGGCCGGTGCGACTCCCGGCAAGGGCGGCACCGAGTGCGTCGGCGTTCCCGTTTTTGATTCCGTTCTCGAAGCAAGAAAGGCCACGGGAGCCAACACCTCCGTTGCATACGTGCCCGCCGCCTTTGCAGCCGATGCCGTGCATGAAGCCTTTGACGCGGGGATTGAACTTGTGGTTTGCATCACGGAAGGGGTCCCGACGTCTGAAGTGATACGAATATACGGCAAGATGAAGGCGCTCGGCGTGAGAATGATAGGACCCAACTGCCCCGGCATCATCTCTCCGGGAAAGTGCAAGGTTGGTATTATGCCCGGGCACATACACAGCCGGGGTAACGTTGGTGTCGTCTCGAGGAGCGGGACTCTCACATACGAAGTGGTCAACCAACTCAGGGCCGCAGGGTTGGGGCAGTCCACGTGCATAGGCATAGGAGGAGATCCTATCATAGGTACGAATTTCATCGACGCGCTAAAGCTCTTTGAGACGGATCCGGAAACCAAAGCCGTAGTGCTGATTGGTGAGATAGGCGGCACGGATGAGGAGGAGGCGGCGGAGTTCATCAAGTCTGAAATCAGCAAACCTGTTGTCGGCTTTATCGCGGGCCAGACGGCCCCTCCCGGGAAGAGAATGGGTCACGCCGGGGCGATTGTCTCTGGTGGAACCGGGACGGCGAAGGAAAAGATAGAAGCTTTCAAAAAAGCGGGTATCGCAGTCGCTGACATACCATCTCAAATCAGTAGCTTGGTTGCCGGACTGACGAAGGCTGCATGAGATCCTAAAGATCGAACTTGGAAGGAGAGTTTCGCCCTGGATGGAAACGAACAAGACCATGATGATCGTGAAGCCCGACGCAGTCGAGAGAGGGCTTGTGGGGAAGATAATCTCGTTGGCCGAAGCAAGGGGTTTCAAGATTCTCGACTTGAAGATGCTGCATCTGACCCTCTCCAACGCCGAAGTGCTGTACAGGGTTCACAAAGACAAGCCGTTCTTTGAGTCTCTGACGAAATACATGGCGTCCGGCCCTTGCGTTGCCTGTCTTCTTGAGAAGAACGATGCCGTGGGTCAGTTGAGAGAAGTCGTGGGACAGGTTGATCCCGCCAAGTCCCCCGAGGGGACTATCCGCAGGCTCTACGGTCTTGACGTTCAGCGGAACGCGGTTCATGCTCCAGATTCGGTCGATAATGCCCAGAGAGAAATCGGGCTCATATTCGGTCCGAGAGAGAAGGAACGCGCTCGCGAGGATTGAGGTTGGGGTTGCAGGATGAAAGTCAACGTTCTTGAGCTCAGAGAGGGAGAGAATTTCCTGGAATTTCGTGAGACCGTTGCATCGCTTGACATGGGTTCTCTCTCCACCGCGCTCAGCTCCGAAGTCCTTGTCAAGTTGAAGCTTCACAAACACGAGAATGAGATAATTGTCTGGGGAACCTCAAGTCTTACAGTTACCGAGGAGTGCTCCAGGTGTCTTGAATCCTTCGACCGCGAGTTTGATGTGCAGTTTGAGGCCTTCTGTGATAAGATTGGAACTCGGAAAGGGGAAGAAAGGTCCGGGGAAGTCGAAGGTGAGACGTTCACCGTGTATCACGATGGCAAGATCCTCGATCTTCGCCCATGCTTGCGGGAAGCCATCGTTCTTTCGCTTCCGATAAAGCCGCTCTGCAAGGAGAACTGCAACGGTCTTTGCCCAATTTGCGGCAAAAACTTGAATGACGGCGCGTGCAATTGTCCCAGAGACAAGACGGGTGCTCGCTGGAGCATTCTTGAACGACTCAACAAGGAGAAGGAGAACTAGAGATGGCGCTACCAAAACGGCGACATTCGAAGGCGAGAAGAGACAAGAGACGGACCCACTGGAAGCTGTCGAAGCCAGAGCTTTCTAGCTGCGCACACTGCGGCAATCCGAAGCTGCCCCACAGAGCCTGTCCCAGCTGTGGTTATTACGGAGGCGAAGAGGTTACTTCTCCCTGGGTGAAGTCATAGCGTCAGGGAAGTCATCTAGCTGGCACGATCGTAGAACAGACATGTCTCAAACGCAGATTCCACGCATAGCCCTGGATGCAATGGGTGGGGACCACGGCCCCTCTGTTGTCGTGAAGGGAGCCGTTCAGGCGTTGAGGGAACTCAACGGCGCAGCACAAGTGCTCTTGTTCGGCGACGAACCCGTCATAAGAGGCGAACTCCTCAAGTTCGAGACAGATGGTCTTCCTCTCACAATAGTGCACGCCCCCGAGCAGATCGGAATGGACGAGCCTGCGATGGCCTTCAGAAAGAAGAAGAACTCCTCCATAGCCGTCGCTACGAGGATGCAGAGAGAAAAGGAAACCGACGCATTCGTGAGCGCGGGCAATACGGGGGTCGTCGTGGCCGCCTCGCTCTTGAACCTCGGCCGGCTGAGCGGCGTTGCGAGGCCGGCGATAGCCACGGTCGTTCCGAATGAGTTCGGTGGCTGCCTGATGCTTGACGTGGGAGCCAATTCCGAGTGCAAGCCCGTCAATCTTGTCCAATTCGGAATCATGGGAAGCATCTACGCAAAGCACTTTCTTAATCGACCCGAGCCCAGGGTAGGGTTGTTGAACATCGGAGAGGAAGGGACAAAGGGAAACGACCTCGCCGTGGAAGCCTACAAGCTTCTTTCGGAAAGTCCTCTCAAGTTCGTGGGGAACGTCGAGGGTCGGGACGTGTTCAGGGGAAGGGCAGACGTTGTTCTCTGCGACGGTTTCACCGGTAACATTCTCCTCAAATTCATGGAGAGCGTGATCGACCTTCTCGCCGGTTCGATAAGGGAACAGGTTTCCGCCGCGTTCCGGGCAAAAGTGGGCGCATTTCTCATGAAACCAACGTTCCGGAAGCTCGAAAAAATGCTCGACTACGCCGAATACGGTGGAGCGCCACTGCTCGGCATAGACGGTGTGTGCATAATCGGACATGGTAGCTCCTCGGCCAAGGCCGTCAAGAATGCCGTGAAAGTCGCCGTGAGATTCGTGGAGAGAAGAGTGAACGACAGAATCCAAGAGGAGCTGAAGCTCTATCCCGGAGGTCGAGTTGAGACAGCCTAGAGGAGCTCGCATCGTCGGAACGGGTTCCTTCGTGCCTCCAAAGGTGCTCACTAACCGCGACCTCGCGCGCATGGTTGAGACAAGCGAGGAGTGGATACGCACGCGCACGGGCATTCAGGAAAGACACATCGCGGAAAGCGGCGTGGCGTCGAGCGACCTTGCCGCAGAAGCCTCCAGGCGAGCCATGGCAGAGGCAGGTATCTCGCCGGCCGACATAGAACTTGTGATCGTCGCTACCGTGACGCCGGACAGGATGTTTCCTTCCGCTTCATGCAGTCTACAGGAGAAACTGGGAGCCTCTAAGGCCGCCGCCTTTGATCTGTCTGCTGCGTGCTCCGGTTTCATCTACGGCCTCGCCGTTGCAAAGGGTCTCATAGGAACCTCGATCGCTGACGTAATACTTGTTGTCGGCGTTGAGACATTGTCCAAGCTTGTTGACTGGACGGACAGAAACACGTGCGTTCTTTTTGGCGACGGCGCAGGTGCTGCCGTGGTTGTACCCGGCGAACCGGACAGGGGCATCCTGACGACGAGCATGGGATGTGATGGTAGGCTTGGCTGCCTTCTCGAGCTTCCCGCTGGCGGTTCTCTCAATCCAACCACGGAGGAAACCGTCCGAAATCGGCTGCACTTCATAAAGATGAAAGGCAATGAGGTTTTCAAGAGCGCGGTCCGCGCCATGGGGAGCGTGGCCGAAGACGCACTCGCGAAGGCCGGCGTGAAGGCGGAGGACCTTGACCTGCTGATCCCTCACCAGGCCAACCTGCGCATAATCAAGGCCACCGCCAAGCGGCTCGGTGTTCCCATGGAAAAGGTTTTCGTAAACGTTCACAAATATGGAAATACTTCGTCGGCCAGCATACCCATGGCCTTGGACGAGGCCAGAAAGGAGGGACGAGTGAAGGAAGGAGATCTCGTAGAGCTCGTTGCCTTTGGAGCTGGCTTTACGTGGGGCGCTGCGATCATACGCTGGTAGAAAAACGGTTGACCCGCCGAGAGTTCTCCTGGGGTAACTTGGGGTTGACCTTCTTGTCTGGTCTGAAGTTCAATGCGATAGACCCGGTTCTGAGCGGAGGTCATCTTGCAGTTTGGTCTGCTGTTTCCCGGCCAGGGTTCTCAGCATACTGGAATGGGTAGAGAACTTTTCGAGGAATACAAACTGGCCAGGGAGACGTACGAGGATGCGGACAGGATACTTGGTTACTCCATATCAAGCATCTCGTTCGACGGCCCCGAGGAGACGCTCAGAGAAACCAGGAATACTCAGCCCGCTCTCTTCGTTCACGGCATTGCTGCCTTCCGAGTCCTGTCTGAGTCGGGTTTCGAATTTTCGGTGGCCGCGGGCCACAGCCTGGGCGAGTATTCCGCGCTAACCGCGGCAGGTGCGCTGGAATTCGCCGACGCGCTGCGTCTTGTCCGGCGAAGAGGGGAGCTCATGCACGAGGCGGGCCTGAAGAGGCCGGGTTCCATGGCGGCCATACTGGGGCTTTCCCAGGCGGAGGTCATAGAGATTTGCGACGAAGCCTCGAGGGCTGGCGTGGTGCAACCCGCGAATCTCAACTCGTCTTCTCAGAGTGTAATTTCGGGTGAGCTCGTCGCGGTCGAGGCCGCCGTGAATCTTGCGCGGGAACGTGGCGCAAAGAGGGCCGTGATGCTGCCCGTGAGCGGCGCATTTCATTCGCCTCTCATGGAATCGGCTTCTCTCGGACTTTCAAAGATACTCGCCGAGATCAAAATCAACAGGGCCGAGTTCCCCGTCGTTGCCAATTACTCGGCGCTTCCGGTGAGAGAACCCGAAGACATCCGAGAGCATCTTGCCAAGCAAGTGCTTGGCGCCGTCAGATGGGAAGAATCAGTGCGACGGATGCTCTCGACCGGTGTCAGGCATTTTCTCGAAGTCGGCCCCGGAAATGTGTTAAAGGGACTGATGCGCAGCGTGGACAAGGAAGCCACGGTGCTGAGCGCGGGCACTCCCGGTGACATCGCGAGTGCCGTCGCTCTCCTTGACAGACAAAAGGTGACTTGAGGTGTCGACGTGGAACTTTTAGGTAAGATCTCCGTTGTAACTGGTGGGGTTCAGGGCATAGGGAGGGCCATAGCTCTCACGCTCGCGAAAAGGGGAAGCGACGTGGCCGTGATCGACATGAAAGAAGAAGGCTCCGCAGAGCTACTTTCCGAGATAAGGGATCTCGGCAGAGGAGCGCTCTTTGTGAAGGCCAACGTCGCTATTCTCTCCGACGTGGAGGCCGCGGCCAAGTCTATCCTGGACTCCCTCGGAAAGGTGAACATACTTGTCAACAACGCCGGGATCACTCGCGACGCTCTTCTCGTGAGAATGGAGGAGAAGAGTTGGGACAGCGTGATTGAGGTCAATCTCAAGGGAACGTTCAACTGTACTCGTGTCTTCTTGAAGGAGATGCTCAAGCATAGAGACGGACGGATAATCAACGTTTCTTCGATCGTGGGGATGATGGGCAACGCCGGGCAGTCCAACTACGCCGCCTCAAAGGCCGGTGTCATCGGCTTTGCAAAGTCTGTGGCCAAAGAAGTGGCATCGCGCGGCATCACCGTGAATGCAGTGGCGCCGGGATTCATCGACACGGCGCTGACGAAAGTTCTTTCCGACGGAGCCAGGGCCTCCTTCATGTCAAGTATTCCGCTGGGGAGGGCGGGATCGCCCGAGGATGTTGCCAACGCAGTTGCTTTTCTGGCTTCCGATAGTGCATCATATATCACCGGTCAGACAATCCATGTTGACGGTGGGATGCTGATGTAACAACATTATAGAATGCTCGCGTAGAGACAAGAGAGAGGGGGTGAAAACGGGTATGGCATTCAGCGAAGAAAGAGTGAAGCAAATCATAATGGATCAACTGGGTGTGTCTGCTGAGCAGGTTACGCCAGATGCATCCTTTATCGACGATCTCGGCGCTGATTCTCTCGACACGGTAGAACTCGTCATGGCACTGGAGGAAGAGTTTGACATTGAGATCCCCGACGAGGACGCCGAGAAGCTGAGGACGGTTCGGGACGCGCTCGACTATTTGAAGAAACACGTCACGGAGGAGAATTAGGACCGGCGGAGCAACCTCTTGTTGTGTCCAGCGTGTCTGCGGGAGTTTTTGAGGCCGTGCTTGTGATCGTGTCCGGGTTTCCGCAGACTGGAGTTTGGAGCGGGAAAAATGGAACGCGTGGTGGTCACTGGATTGGGAGTCGTGTCTCCCGTTGGGCTTAGTGTGCCCGATTTCTGGAAGAGCCTTTGCGAAGGGCGGAGCGGCGTCGGGAAAATCACAAGATTCGACGCCTCAGGTTTTGACACCAGAATCGCCGCGGAGCTCAAGGGTTTCAATCCGGAAACTCACATGGACAGAAAGGACGCAAGACGGAGCGACCGATATACGCACTATGGCGTGGCTGCGGCCGTGGAGGCCGTTCAGGATGCCAAACTCGATCTCGACGCCACGGACAGGAAGAGGGTGGGTGTCATCGTAGGTACCGGGATAGGAGGCATGGAGACCTTTGAGAATCAACACGCCATTCTCCTCGAGAAAGGTCCGTCGCGCGTGAGTCCCTTCTTTATCCCCATGATGATAGGAGACATGGCGGCGGGACAAATCTCCATGAAGTTTCTTGCAAAGGGTCCCAATTTCGCCACCGTGTCCGCCTGCGCTTCGGGAGCGCACGCGATAGGTGAGGCGTTCAGAACGCTTCAAAGACGTGACGCTGACGTGATGATCGCCGGAGGCAGCGAGGCCACCATCACTCCCATGGCGATAGCCGGATTCTGCTCGATGAAGGCCATGTCCACGAGAAACGACGAACCCGAAAGGGCGAGCAGGCCGTTCGACAAGGAGCGCGACGGCTTTGTCATGGGCGAGGGTTCGGGAATCGCGATCATGGAGACCTTGACGCACGCTCTGGCGCGCGGCGCCCGAATCTACTGCGAGATGGTCGGATATGCCGCGACCGCCGACGCCCACCATGTCACTGCACCCGCCCCCGATGGAGAAGGTGCGGCCAGGGCGATGAAACTCGCGCTCTTGGATGCCAACCTTCCTCTCGAATCCATCCACTACATAAACGCGCATGGCACGTCCACGTCTCTCAACGACAAGCTCGAGACTACGGCAGTCAAGGCCGTTTTCGGGGACCACGCACGCAAGCTGGTCCTCGTTTCTACGAAGTCCATGACCGGTCATCTCCTTGGCGCCGCCGGTGGCATTGAGTTTGTGGCGTGCGCACTCTCGATCAGAGACTCAATCATCCCACCCACCATCAACTACGAGTTTCCCGACGAAGAGTGTGACGTGGATTGCGTTCCGAACGAAGCCAGAAGGCAAGAAGTGACGGTCGCCATGTCCAACTCGCTCGGATTTGGGGGTCACAACTCCACTCTCGTTATCAAGAAGTATGACAGATGAACCCGCTCAGCAATCCCTTGAGACTCTTGAGAGAAGTATTCTCCTCCCACAGCAGATCCAAGGGCACGGTCGAAGCACTGCAGCAGAAGTTGGGCATACGATTCAACAAGCCTGCGCTTCTCCGTCAGGCCCTCACACACAAGTCCTACCTGCATGAGAACTCGGGAAAGGGAGAAGGATCCAACGGCCGCATGGAGTTTCTCGGTGACTCAGTCCTGGGCTTGGTGGTGAACGAATTCCTCTATCAACAGTTTCCTCTTGCCGAAGAGGGCGAATTGACCAAGATGAAGTCCCTGCTAGTCAGCAAGGCGGTCTTGGCGAGAAGGGCAAGAGCCATGCACATCGGGCACTTTCTTTTCCTCGCAGACGCAGAGGTTGAATCTGGGGGGCGAGAAAGGACCTCCATTGTCGCCGACAGCCTCGAGGCTCTCATCGGCGCCATCTATCTGGACAAAGGGCCTGACGTGGTCAAGAAATTTCTGCACGAAAACCTGCTGTGCGACGCGGAGAAGATCGTTGGCGACTCAAAGCACACCAACTACAAGAGCATTCTCCAGGAATACATTCAAGGTGAGTTCAGAATCCATCCCGTCTACAGGGTACTCTGTGAAAAGGGACCTGAACACGAGAAGCTCTTCACCGTTGAGGTGAGCGCGAATAGACGGGTGTTGGGGAGAGGCTCGGGGAAAAACAAGAAGGAGGCGGAGCAGGCCGCCGCGCGAGAGGCCGTGGCAGAGCTCGAGCTGCTTACCAAGGATTAGTCGGGATTCCAGGGTTCTGCCTGATGAGGCGCCCATGCACGAAGGGGCAAAGAAATGGAATATTTTCTGACAAAAGACCAGGAGATGATAAGAGATCTCGCGAGGCAGATCGCCCAGGAGAGGGTACTCCCCGTGAGGGCCGAGCTGGATGAGAAGGAAGAGTTTCCCTGGGAAATCATGCGACTCCTAGCTCAGTCTGGTCTCTTCGGCGTCTATCTGCCCGAGCAGTATGGAGGTAGCGGAGGCGGATGCCTGGATCTGTGCATTGCGACCGAGGAATTGAGCCGGGTCTGCGGCGGCGTCGCAGTAAGCTACGCTGCTTCTGCCCTCGGTGCGATTCCCATTCTCCTTTTTGGGAGTGACGAGCAGAAGAAGAAGTTTCTGCCGCCCGTCGCAAGCGGCCAAAAACTTGCGGCGTTCGCCCTCACGGAACCAAACGCGGGTAGCGACGCTGCTGCGGTGCAGACGTCGGCGATCAGGAAGGGAGATTCCTACATTCTCAACGGCACCAAGCAATGGATAACCAACGGAGGCGAGGCCGGCATCTATACCGTCGTTGCCAGAACGGACAAAGAGAAGGGCATTCGGGGCTTGAGCGCTTTCATCGTGGAGAAAGACACGCCCGGTTTCAGCTTCGGGAAGAAAGAGAAGAAGATGGGCATAAGGGCGTCTGCGACAAGAGAGCTCATCTTCACGGACTGTGCCGTTCCCGCAGAGAATCGCTTGAGCCGGGAAGGCATGGGGTTTCCTGTCGCGATGAGGACCTTCGACCAATCGAGACCCGGCGTCGCCGCTCAGGCCGTGGGGATTGCTCAAGGAGCACTAGACGAGGCAGTGCGCTACTCAAAAGAAAGGCAGCAGTTCGGCAAACCGATCTCTTCCTTCCAGGGGATACAGTTTATGATGGCCGAGATGGCCACTCTGGTTGAGGCGGCGAGGGCTCTTGTCTATGCGGTCGCCAAGGCGCTAGACGGGGGAGGCAAGGACTTATCGCGAGAGTCTGCCATGGCAAAACTCTTCGCTTCGGACGTGGCCATGAGAGTCACCACGGACGCCGTACAGATCTTCGGCGGATACGGATACATGCGGGATTATCCTGTCGAGAAGATGATGAGAGACGCGAAAATCACACAGATTTACGAGGGGACGAATCAGATACAGAGGAGCATCATCGCCCTGAGCCTTATTAAAGAGGCAGGGTCAAAGAAGTCCTAGACAGTAGACGCTTCAGAGCCCAGAAAGACCGGCCTGGGGATTGCCGTGAGGCGATTTAGAACCGATATCCCGCCGACACGAAAATCTTGTCCGTGGTCTTCTTCTCGGAATAATCTGGAATGGACCTTTCGTATCCCCCGTGCACCCACGCCGCATCAAGTGTGAAAGCTTCCTCAAAGAGGTATCCCGCTCCCAAAGTGTAGAACTTGCCGTCCGAGTCAATCGAGGCCAGCCACGGTCCGCCGCTGTTGGTCACGTCCGGCAGAAGCCTGAAAGCGACGGGCTCGGTGAAGTAACCTCCTCTCACTCTCAGGGGCGCGAATGGAAACATGAATTCGGCGCCGAAACGCAGAGAGGCCGTCGCTCTGTAAGCGTAGAGGTTGTCCACCCTGATGGGTCCTGCGTAGTCAATCTGCTTCCAGTCTGCGTACGTTGCGTCGAAGGCGAGAATCAAGCCGGGTACGGGTGCGGCCGACGCGCCTGCCATGAAAGAGAGGGGCAAGGTGATCTTGTCCTCGAAGGCAAAGTCGTCGACCAGATAATCGTCACTGATTGCGTCATACTCCTCGGTGTGCTCCTGACCCTTTAGGACCAGGTGCTCGGGGAGTCGGACATTGAAACCTATCCTGCCCACGTTGCCCAGCTTGGCAAGTGTTCCGAAGGAGGCGGTCCAGCCGGTTATGTCGGCGTCGTCAGCCTTGTAGTAGTGTTCGTACACGTTGTCCGGAGGAGTATCCCAGAGCGCCCTCCACTCATATTCTCTGGTAGATTGCCCGCTCAGGAACGAAAAGCTTGCTCCGACGGCCACGTCCTGTGAGACGTCCGTGGCGAGGCCAACCGCCCAACTCGACATCCCTCCTCTTTCGAAAATGCTCTCTTTTTCTTCGCCGGACACGAATCCATACGTATCAAGATAATACGAAGGAATGCTCCCATACCTGAGGTAGTCCGAATCCGTGTTTCTGGTTCTGTTGTACGCGACGCCCAGAACGAAGCTCCCCCTGAAGGTGGGGAAGGGATAGGCGACACCCACGGAGCTGAGCTTTGTGCTGCCCACGGTGGAGGTGCTGCTGTGGCCGTACAGGACGGTCTCCAGATTATCGTTCATGTGAGAGAAGCCCGTGGAGACTTCTATTCTCCTTATTTGTGCGAGAGCGGCCGGGTTATAAAACATTGCAGAGATGTCCTCACACGCGGCCACATGTGCCTGGCCCATACCCATGGCGCGCGCACCGACGCCGAAATCGTAGATGATCGGAAGGTCCGGCAAGTCCTGCCCCAAGGAGACTTGAGCAATGACAAGCAAAGCCGACAGAACCGCCGCCACGAGACAGTAGTTCCTGTTGAGGTAGAGTACGCTCATCACCATCCTCCTCGCTGCGCGCCACACATTACTTGGTCCACATGTGTCGCTTTGTCTCCTTCTCTTCCTTCTTCTTTGTGTCCTTTGAAGCGTCAGAAGAAGCATCCTTGCCGGACGACTCCTGCTGAGATGGAGTCGTCTTTTCCCTCACGGAAGGAGTGACCCCAGGGTTCGCCGGCGCGGTGAGACCCGGTTGGGACCACATGTGTCTGCCACCCTTCTCGACCGGTTGAGTCTCTCCGGACGGAGTGTAGTACCAGTAGTCGTCATACCACCACGGTCTCCCGTAGTAGTAACGCCAATCGCCGGGGTAATAAGATCCGTACCAGTAAGGGTCGTAGTGATAGAGCCAGGTTTCCTGGTGGCAGTCCATACAGTTCTTGCGATTCTGGGACTCATCGACGAGCGCCACACCCTCGGGGTGCTTGAGGACCGTATAGCAACCTGAAGCGACCAGGGCCAGAAGAAGTAGACTGACGACAAAGTATGCTCTTGTACTCATTCTCATTCACTCCCTTTCTTCCTAGGAGTCCCGACTACACAAGAAAATCATATTCCAGTTTGACGGCGGAGTCAATCTCGATGATGCATTTTTGCCGGTACTTTCACACCCAACCATTTCTCTTGAGGTGCCCGTGGTTGTGTGGTACAATAACCGTGCCTAGGAGTAGGCCGTTCCTTGCCGCCAACCTGCGCGATGTGGGCTCGGCGCAAGAAAGGCCACTCAGTTGTCAGAGTTTCGAGGAACCTCCCCATTTGGGTGGTGTATTCACATACGGGGATTGGCCCTAACTCCCCTGGAGTCGAGTGGATGAACGCTCTGGACTCAAGAACTGATGAAGAACTCATGAACCTCTGCGTTGAGGGCTCGGAAGACGCCTTCAGCGAGCTGGTGAAGCGGTACAAGCCTCGCATCGTGAGCGTGATCTACCGCTACATCAATGACCCGATTCGTGCCCAGGAGATAGCCCAGGAGGTCTTCGTCAGGGTCTACATCCACAGAGAGAAGTACAGACGAACGGCTCGCTTCTCCACTTGGATTTTTACGATTGCCCTCAACCTGACCAAGAATGAGATTCGTCACAGGGTGAGGCACTCCAGGGTAATGAGTCTTGACGCATTGAAGGAGATGGGGAGCAACGTGGGTTTCTTCTTGAGGGATCGTAGCAGAGGCCCCGACGAAAAGCTCGAAGAGCGGGAGCTTCAGGAAGTGGTCGGCGGTGCGATTGCCGAGCTTCCGTCTAAGTACCGGGACGCAGTGATCCTGAGGGATATCGAAGGTCTTTCCTACGAAGAAGTGGGTGAGATTCTCTCGATCCCGGGAGGGACCGTGCGTTCCAGGATCAATCGTGGGCGATTGATCCTCAAGAAAAGGCTTGAGCCGTACGTGAGTTGAGAGATGAGATGTAGCGCCGCCCGTGATCTGTTTTCTGTCGCCTTCGATGGCGAACTCAGCGTGGCTGAAGAGAGGGAATTCAACAGCCATGTCTCTTCTTGCCATGGCTGTTCTCGCGAATTCGACCTCTTCTCCAAGAGCGTACGACTTGTGAGCTCGCTCAGCAGGCCTCCTGTGAATCCCTTTTTCGAAGCGAGGTTGAAGCACGCCGTCGGTGAGAGGGAAGCAGTTCCCCTTCGAGAGCGTTCGTCGGTCCTCGTTCTCAGACCTGCCATCGCCTTCGCTGCCATGGCGGTCCTCGTCAGTCTCCTTCTGTTCGTTCCACCGGGCCAAGTAGGTCTGAACGGCAGACTCTCCATCAGCGAGTTCGTGCCGAGCACTCCGGAACTGAGTGAGGTTGGCGGAGTACCAGAAGCACCCTCGGATCTGACATACGAGAGCGCAGCATCTGGCTCTTATGACGCCGACCGGTTGAGTGCGGATGGAAACACCGCCTGGCCAGCTCAGGACGCGCGCTTGGCTTCGTCCCGCGTTTCGAGTGGAACGGCTGTTCCGGTTCGAGGCGGCGTGGCCAGTGCCAAGGATGTGATTCTCGACGTGGAGTTTGTGCTGGATCGTTTCTGCCTGGAAGGTACGGAGGTGAGGAGGCTCGAGACTACGTCTGCTTCAGGGATTGAACCAGAACTTGTCTCGATGACCTTCTAGACTGTCATGAGAGGCCGCGCCGTCTTGGATAGAGATGTCTGGGTAAGCCCGGGGCTTTTGTTCTTGACCGCCCTGTTAATCCTGTCCTTTCTTCGCCTGAGTTCCTGCTACGCGGGCAACGCACTTTCTTCCCTCGAAGAAGAGCTTGAGTCAATCGTAAACAACGTGAAATTCTGCGTTGTAACCGTCAGCTCCCAGTATGACGTACGTGCAACCGGGAGTTCCAGTTCCCCCTTCGAGAGACTGGGGCTTCGCGTCGATTCTCACAATAATGCCGTTCGCCAGAGCGTGGGTTCAGGAATCGTTTTTTACAGAGAGATAATCGTGACTTCCGGAAGCGTTGTGAAGTCCGGGAAAGAAGTGAAAGTCGTCTTCGAGAACGGACAGAGCTACAACGCAACCGTGCTTGGCACGGACAGGAATGCAAACGTGTGCGTGCTGCGCGTCACCGGTCTCAAAGCCAGACCCGTAACCATCGGGAATTCAGGCAGCATCAGGGTGGGTTCGCTGGTCGTTCTCATGGGAAACTCCTTCGGGAAGTTGCCGACCGTCGCACTTGGAACTGTGAGTGGAAGGCAGAGGGTTGCGAGAATCCAGGGAAAATGGGAGATAGTTCAAATCAGCGGTCCCTTACACCCCGGAAACAGCGGCGCAGCCGTTTTGAATACTAAAGGGGAACTTGTGGCCATGGTTGTTGGGAAGCTGGTGGACGACTCGGGGGCTGGTTTTAACCCGGGTTCGGGTGACGTCGGACAACAAATCGACGCATTTTCACGAGGCGCGGGGGGTGGGGTAGGGCTCGCCATTCCGGCCGAAGATGTGCGCAGGGTGGTTGACGGGTTGCTCAAGAATGGCTACGTGGAGAACGGCTATCTTGGCGTGAGAATACAGAGCTATGCCGCCGGTGGGCCCATTACAAGAATAGGCCTTTCCTCGGCTCCTGGCATAGAGATTGCCGAGGTCATCTCTGGCAGCCCGGCAGAGAAGGCAGGCTTCAAGAGCGGTGACATCATGAGTGAATTCGACAACGAGGCTGTTTTTGAAGCGGCCCAACTTTCCCAGATGGTGAGCGCCACAAGGCCTGGCGAAAGAGTCAGGGTTTCTTTCTGGCGCGGCCCAAAGAGGTTTACTGTTGCGGTGACGATCGGAACCACACGCGCCTCTCGTGACGAAACTCCAACAGGCGTGAGACCTCGACCCTCTGCACCCAAGGCCGACCGCCGGGTGCTGTCCACGCAATAGGAAACCTTGATCCTTCCATGAATAAGCGTGCATCGCTCGTTCTCGTCGCCGTTGGTTTTTGCCTGGCGGCACTGTCTCTTGCCGGTTGCTCACCCAAGAAACTACCTGCCTACGGTGCCGCCAACGAGATAACAATCGTTACGAACCTCGGCACTCAGGACGAGGCCGTAGTACTTCTCAGGTCTACTCTCGCCAAACCTCTGATAAGCGTTGACGAGGACACGTTGTACATCCCGGAAGTCCTCTCCGGGGCTGAATTCGCAAAACATGGCAGGAGGTACGACGCCTACAGAAATCTTGTCATGCTCGTAGACATTACGAGGGACGACGGCCTGACGAAGAAGATCGAAGGCCTGCTTGGCACGAAAGTCCTCAAGCGGATTCAGGAAGGCTCAGCAGAGTATTTCGTGCGTTCCGACGTGTGGGCACTTGCTCAGACTCTGACCATCATCGCCGGAGCAGGCAAAGAGAGCTTGGCCGCAGTCATTGAGAGCGAAGGAGAGAGCCTCTACGCAGAGTTGGATAGCCTGGTGACGGAAAGGACAGGAGAGGTTATCTTCGCCGGAGGAGAGCAGCCGCTCATCACGAACGACCTTGCTTCCAGGTATGGTTGGAGCCTGAGAGTACCTCCCGGGTTCAAGCCCGTGGAGCTGGACACTGTAGAAACGGGCATGCTGCTCAGGTTAAGAATCGACGAACCCACTCGTCTCGTGTTCGTCTATTGGATGCCGTTCCATGGAAACGAGAGTGAGGTCCTCGATCCAAGGAAGTGCCTGGAACTCCGCGCCAAGTTGGTCTGGGCCGTCTACGACCAGGACGTGATGGACCGCGCACGAACCATCACGAGGGAAGCGGTGTTTGAAGGTCGAAAGGCAGTCAAGATCGAGGGGATCTGGCAAAACGAGAAGTACGTCATAGGCGGCCCCTTCTTCACGTACTGCTTCCTGGCCAAGAACAGATTCTACATGATAGACGCTGTTATTTATGCCCCCGGTACCCGCAAGGGTGCGCTTTTCAAGCAACTCGAAGCGATGATGATGACGTTCAGAGGCTAGTTAGAGTCCTGGTAAGGGGTTGCAGGGACCATCCGGACCTCTTGTGCACTGGGGCCTTTTGTGTTGACAGGCTGTAGGGGGTCTGCTAGGTTGGGCTTCCGGGGAGCCATGCCCTGTCCACTCCATGGTAGAAAGGGTTCGACATGACGCTTATTCTCGAGACTTCCTCCGACAAAGCTCCGCTTGAGGCCCTCAGAGACAGTTGCCAGAGGGATCCCAACTCCAAGCTATTCATGCCGCTTGCAGAGCAGTTGCGGAGGAGAGGATGCTACGGCGAAGCGATTGACATCTGTATACGGGCGAAGGCCATCCATCCTCGCTACGTTAGCTGCCGAGTTCTTCTCGGGAGATGTCTGATAGAGCTCGGCATGAGAGAAGAGGCACGGAGAGAGCTGGAAGACGTGCTGACGTTGGACAGAGAGAACGTTTTTTCGCTGCGCGTGATGGCCGAGATACTCAGAGCCCAGGGGGAATTGAGAGAGGCAGTGGATTATTACAGGGCGCTCGTGCGCATCAACCCTGGAGACATGGATGCCCAGAGAAGACTTACCGAGCTTATGCAACTTCCTGAGACTTCTCAAGATAGGGAGTCAACGCCCTCCTCGCTGAATCGTCATTGTACCGAGGGGGCGTCCGCACTCGATCCGCCCAAAGAGGAATCTCCCGCCGTGGGCGACCCCTCGAGTCTGGAGACATCACTTCGAGGCTCACGTGAGCTCCTCAAGAGGGAGATCAGACGTTCTGATTTCTCAAGATTCGCGGAATGGGTCAGCGCTAACTGGCAAGACCACCCAATGCCACAGGGCGGGACGCATCTTGGTGGCCAAGACTGAGGAAGGCCTCCACCCTTTGGCGTCTTGAACAGCTTGAGCAGACAAGGTGATTTGGGATGGCAACAACTAGTGATTTTAGAAACGGGATGATACTGGACTACGAAGGAGCGCTCTACGAACTTGTCGAGTTCCTCCACGTGAAACCCGGCAAGGGGGGCGCCTTTGTACGCACGAAGCTCAAGAATGTTGTGACGGGAAGCGTGATAGACAGAACGCTTAGGGCGGGCGAAAAGGTTACTGAAGCCAGGCTGGAGCGTACGACCTTTCAATATCTATATAGCGACGGCAGTTCCTACTACTTCATGAATACCGAGACGTTTGATCAGCTGGGGCTTCCGAGCGAACAAGTTCAGTCCAAGAAGGGCTATCTGAAAGAAGACCTTAGGGTGACCGTCTTGTTGCAGGGAGAACAGCCCATCGCTTTGGAAGTGCCGACGTTCGTGGAGCTTTCTGTTCGCTCCACCGATCCGGGATTGCGAGGAGACACGGCATCGGGCGGCTCGAAACCCGCCGTTTTGGAGACTGGCCTTGTAGTGCAGGTGCCTCTTTTTATACGGGTGGGCGACGTACTGAAGATAGACACGCGAACGGGGGAATACGTGGAAAGGGCGACTTGACCGAGCTGTCCGGAGGGGAGAGTCTATGAAGCTCAGTAAGATAAAGGAACTCGTCCGGCTTCTGGAAGAGAGTGGCATAGAAGAGATCGAAGTCTCGAGCTGGGGGCGAAGGATAAGAGTTTCCAAGTCGGGTAATTCCTACCACTCCCACGCTCCTGCCTTTGTGTCGGCCAGAGAGGGGACGTCCGGGGTGGGTGAGTCTGCTTCCAGGAACACCCAGACTGATTCCCATGAGAAGTCGCTCGGTGACTTGAAGGAGATCAAGTCTCCCATGGTCGGCACGTTCTACAGGGCCCCTGCGCCTGGCGCAGAACCATTCATCGAGGCCGACTCCAGGATTGAAGTTGGACAAACCGTCTGCATCATCGAAGCCATGAAACTTATGAATGAGATTCAGTCGGAGGTGTCTGGAAGAATCGCCAGAATCCTCGTGGAAAATGCCCAACCCGTGGAGTACGGCCAGACTCTTTTCCTCGTGGCACCCGGTTGAGAGAATCCGGCCAACCTGAACCAGGGCTTGCGGGCTTTGTCGACTCGCATTGAGCTCGCTCAGCCGGCCCGAGTCCCGAGGAGGGACATCCAATGAATATCATCAGTGTACTTGAGGGGATGGTTCAACTCAACGCTTCCGACCTGCATCTCAAGGTTGGAGCTCCTCCCACCGTTAGGGTTGACGGTGGGCTTCAGCCTCTCGACATGCCCCCGGCGACTCAAGAAGAGCTCGTCAGGGTCGCGGATCAAATCCTTACCCCTCGCCAGAAGAAGATCTTCGACGACACGAAAGAGGTCGATTTTGGCTTCGGCGTCCCCGGCCTCAGCAGGTTTAGGTGTAACTTCTACGTTCAGAGGGGCACGATCTGTATGGTCTTCAGAAGGGTCCCCTTCAGCGTTCCTACCTTCGAAGAACTCAACTTGCCTGCCGCCGTAAAAGACCTCCCGATGAGCCCCAGGGGCCTCATCCTTGTGACGGGGACCGTCGGCAGCGGCAAGTCCACCACGCTCGCGGCCATGGTACAGGCCATAAACACGACCGTCCGGAGGAACATAATCACGATCGAGGATCCGGTGGAGTTTCTCATAAAGGACGACAAGAGCATAATCAGCCAGCGAGAAGTGGGCATGGACACCCTGAGCTTCCAGGAAGGACTCAGGCACGTCTTGAGGCAGGATCCCGACGTGGTTCTCATCGGCGAAATAAGAGACGTAGAAACCATGTCGATTGCGCTGATGGCCGCCGACACGGGACATCTCGTTCTCAGTACCCTTCATACTGCCGATTCCGCCCAGACGGTGGCACGCGTGATTTCTTTCTTTCAACCTCATCAGCACGAAGAAGTGCGTTTCATGCTTGCTTCCACCTTGAGGGCCGTCATCTCCTTGAGACTGATCCCCAAGGCCGCGGGAAAGGGTCGAGTTCCCGCAGTCGAGGTCATGGTCTGCACCGCGGCAATAAGAGACTACATTGTCGATGCCAAGAAGACTTCTTCAATAACGTCCGCGATCCAAGAGGGCGTCAGCCAGTACGGGATGCAGACTTTCGATCAGGCCATCATGCGACTTTACAGGCAGGAGATCATAACGCTGGATGACGCACTCAGGTATTGCTCCAATCCCTCGGAGTTCAGCCTGAGAATCAAAGGAATCGAGGCCACGTCGAGCAAGACCTGGGAGATGTTCGAAAGCGGAGGTGCGAAGTCCTAGCGCGTACCTATGTTTAAACGAGTATTGATTGCAAATCGCGGCGAAATCGCCATTCGCGTACTCCGCGCTTGCCAGGAGCTTGGAATCGAGACGGTGGCGGTCTATTCGGAGGCCGACGCCGACTCGCTTCACGTGCGACTCGCCGACGAGGCGGTGTGCATAGGCCCGCCTCCCAGCGCCGAAAGCTACCTCAACATCCCCCGCATAATAAGCGCAGCCGAGATCACAGACTCAGAAGCAATACACCCGGGGTATGGATTCCTTGCCGAGAATCCTGAGTTCGCCGAGATATGCGAGGCAAGCAACATAAAGTTCATAGGTCCGACGTCCGCGCACATCAGAAAAATGGGCGACAAGGCGTTTGCACGCTCGAGCATGGTGAGAGCAGGAGTCCCCGTCCTGCCGGGCAGCGAAGGCGCCGTTGACAGCGTGCGCGATGCGGAGAAGGTGGCCGAGGACGTCGGTTATCCGGTAATGATAAAGGCGGTGGCTGGCGGCGGCGGAAGGGGAATGAGGGTGGTGAGGTCAAGCGAGAGCCTTCCGAACAGCTTTCTCATGTGTAGGGCGGAAGCCGAGTCCGCCTTTGGGAGTCCGGAAGTCTACATAGAGAAATACATAGAGAAACCTCGCCACGTTGAAATCCAGATTATGGGGGATTCGGCAGGCAACGTGGTGCACCTCTTCGAGAGAGACTGCTCCATTCAGAGAAGGCACCAGAAGCTCATAGAGGAGGCTCCGTCATCGGCCATCACGCCTGAACTGCGCAAGAAGATTGGCGGCATTGCCGTGATGGGCGCAAGGAAGATTGGCTACGAGAACGCGGGCACGATCGAATTCCTGCTTGACGAGAATGCGAACTTCTATTTCATCGAGATGAACACTCGCATTCAGGTGGAGCACACCGTCACGGAAGAAGTCACAGGTTTCGACCTGGTGAAAGAGCAGATCATCATAGCCTCTACCGGGAATCTGACCTTCGCCCAAGAAGACGTGTCGATCAACGGGCACGCGATCGAGTGCCGCGTAAATGCCGAAGATTCTGAAGCCAACTTCAGACCCTGCCCGGGAAAGATCACTTATGTTCATCTGCCGGGAGGGCATGGCATAAGGGTTGACACGCACGTGTATGCCGGCTACACGATTCCGTCTCACTACGATTCTCTCATCGCCAAGATAGTTGCGCACGGAAGGGACAGGGCAGAGGCCACGGCGAGAATGAAGAGGGCTCTCAGGGAATGCCTCATCGAAGGAGTAAAGACAACGATACCGTTCTACCAGAAAGTGCTTTCCGACGAGACCTTTGTCAGCGGAAAAGCAGACGCAACTCTTGTCGAACGCCTCTCTAAGAAGGAGGGGTGAAGGACAAACCCGAGATCGGAGGATAGTCGCTCCGACGGCGTGCTTGTGAAGCATTTTTCCCAAAAAAGAAAGGTGAAGGACCTTAACCAAAGGTCCTGTGGACTGCGATGAAATTAGATTGCTACATGGTTCCCTCCGAGATCACCGAAACCGTATTGAGGGGGAAGATCGTCGTAATAATTGACGTGCTTCGCTCTTGCTCTACCGTGGCGTATGCACTCGTAAACGGCGCCGAGAAGATTATCCCCGCGGCGACCGTGGAGGCTGCCACGAAGCTCATGTCGTCGTTGGACAGGGGGAGCACGCTGCTCTGCGGTGAGAGAGAGGGCAAGAAAGTCGATGGATTCGATCTCGGCAATTCGCCACTCGAGTACACGCGTGCAATCGTCGGGGGAAAGACGTTGGTCTTTGCCAGTACGAACGGGACCAAGCTCATGGCGAAGGGGCAGAAGGCCCAGGAACAGCTTCTGTGCTCCTTTGTCAACATGGGCAAAGTCATTGAAAGATTGAGACCGGAAGGCCCGGAACCGGTCATAGCCTGTTCGGGCACGAACGGTCAATTCTCTTTGGAAGACGCTGTTTGTGCAGGCATGGTCGCATCGAAGCTGGGAGACGTGTTTCCAGGGGCGTGGGAACTCAACGACGGTGCCAAAGCGGCCGTCGCGCTTTTTGAGGAATTTGGAGGCGACATACACAGGATGCTTCACGGCTCTTCGCACGGACTCTATCTGCTCTCCTTGGGTTTTGGTCTGGACGTCGAAATCTGCGCACGGACAGATTCCGTGCCCGTACTCCCCGTTCTCAAGGAGGGGAGGATAACACTCTCCGGCTGACGCAGAGCACAGACTCTCCGGCATCCAGTCGTGGGGGCTCCCTTGGCTAACAAAGTTGAAGAAGAGCGGCAGAAGCTTCTGAGGGCGATTGATGCCAATTCCAACAGGGTGTCCGAGGGGCTGCGAGTCGTCGAGGAAGTCGTGCGGTTTGTACTGGACGATTCCGATCTCACCAAGAAGCTCAAGGGGGCTAGGCACTTCGTGAGAGAGAAGGCACAGGACCTGGGCGGGTCGCTGTGCAATCTCGTTGCAGCAAGGGAAAGCGACGCGGACGTCGGGAGGGGACTCAGCACGACCGACTCTTCCGAGAGAAAAGATGCGGCGGGCATAGTGGCGGCAAACATGAAGAGGGCGCAAGAGGGCGTCAGAGTTCTTGAAGAGCTTTCGGCCTCGTTTGACGCCGGGAGCTCGAACAAGTTCAAAGAGCTGAGGTTCGAGTTATACTCGCTGGAAAAGAACATCATCGGAAGGCTGTAGAGACGAGGGCTGGCAGGGATTCTGAACAATGAGTCGGAGGATTGACGTCAGTCTCTATGCAATAATAGACGAAGACTGCGTCGGTGGGCGCAACCTGGGCACTTGCGCAAGCGAGCTGGTGAGGGCAGGGGCCAGCGTCGTTCAATATCGCGCGAAGAATCTCTCGTCCAGAGAGTTCCTGTTGAAGGCGCTTTCGATCGAGAGCGCGATCAGAGGCAGTGGGGTGCCCCTCGTAATAAACGACAGAGCCGACATCGCGCTGCTGAGCGGCGCGAGCGGCGTTCATCTGGGAAGCGATGACATTCCGCCTGAAAAGGCGAGGCAGCTCCTCGGGCCTGATAGGATAATCGGCGTGACGGTGCACGACGTGCAAGGCGCCATTCGCGCTGAGCGCGAGGGAGCAGACTATTTGGGAGCCGCCTCCGTCTTTCCGACTTCCACGAAGGGCAACGTACCGCTAATCGGGTTAGGGGGGCTCAAGGACATCAGTTCAAGCGTCAAGATTCCGGTCGTTGCGATAGGCGGGCTCACGCTCAAGACAGTGGGGCTCGTAATAGAAGCAGGCGCCGATGGCCTTGCGTTCATTTCCGAACTCTGGAAAAACAGAGAACCAGGAAAAAGGGCAGGAGAGTTGCGCGCGGCGATAGATTCTGCCTACCGTCTCGCTCGGTAAAGAAGACACACCGCCAGACCACCGAAGAATATGTTTCCCATCCAAGCGGCAAGCACCGGAGGAAGAGTCCCACTGTGGCCAAGAGCCTGACCGGTCTTGAGGAATCCGTAGTAGACGAAGCTGATCAATAGGCTTAAGCCCACCCCCCAGGCCATTGTTCCGCGTCTCACTCTCGTCGAGAGGGCCACCCCGATGAGTGTGACTATGACGTTGGTCAGAGGGAACGCGAGTTTCATGTGGAGTTCGACAAGATACTTCTGGACTCTTCCACCGCTCTCCCTGACCTTCTTGACGTAGTGAAATAGTTGGAAGAAATTCATCTCGTCCGGCTCCACGTCTCCCTTGGTAAAGTCTTCCGGCTTTTCGCTGAGGTAGGGAAACGTGAGGGTGCTGAAATGGGAGGCATGCTCCTCGCCCTGATTGAAAGTTCTTATGAATCCATCATAGAAGACCCACCGCTTGCCGTCCCAGACTGCCTTTGCGGCGTCTATGCGGCGGAGCAGCGTGTTGCTGCCAAACTCCTGAATGACCACCTCCGTCATTGATTTTTGGACAGTATCGTAGAGCTTGATCAGGAATATGCGGCCGTGGCTGCCCAGATAGTTCACGTTGGCTTTCCTGGTCACGACGCTGCCAAACTGCTTCTTGATCTCCACCCTCATCACGTTTTCTCTTGCTCTGTTGGTCGCGGGGATGAGAAATTCCCCCACTGCAAGTGAGAAACCGCTGACGGCAAGAGAAAGAACGATCGCAGGTGCGACGATCCTGATGAAATCTATTCCCGAAACCTCCATCGCGATAATCTCGTTTCGTCTCGCCAGTTGTCCTAACGAAAGCAAACACCCCAAGAGCAGAGCGATGGGCAGAATCAGCACGACTATGTAAGGAATGCCGAACAGGTAGAACTTGGCTATGGAAGCCATGGAGGCGTGGTGATCGATGAAGGTATCTATCTTCTCGAACACATCGACTATGACAAAAATAGCGAGGAAGAACACGAGTGCGAGCAAGAACGAAACCAACAGCTCTTTGAGGAGATATCTGTCCAAAATGCGCACGGCTGACTGCTCCTCACATGGGGTTCACTATATGGGACTCACTGCTTTCGGTCGACGCCTTCCCAGCATTCTCAGCGAAGATAGACTGACGATCTCGCATGCGTCCAGGGTCAAGGCCAGTCCCACGATTCCCAGAACGATGTTGGGCATCCAGACGGCAATGCCCGGGGGGAGAAGCCTTCTGTCGGCGAGCTGTTCTCCTCCCAGAAGAAAGACATAGTAGAACACGAAGAACCCCAGGCTGGCAAACCCTATCGCGAGGCCGCTCTTCCGCGCCCTCATACCCAGTGGGCCGCCGACAAGGACGAATACCACACACGCAAAGGGAATCGAGAACTTCTTGTGAATCTCGACTCTGAACGAGTTGATCTGGTTCCGTATCGCCTCCAATTCAAGGAGAGTGTACTGAACGGACCTCGATACGTTGAGCTGTCCCTCCCTGGACGCGAGTCCCGCGGCGTCGTCAGAACGCTTCCAGAAGAGGAGAAGGCCGCCCGCCTTTTTCGCGAGACCCTTCAAAGTGAGGGTTCGCCCAGTCTTTTTCAGGAAGTCTTGATACGAACCGTAACCTTCCGCCTTGAGCTGCGGCGTAAGGCTCCTCATCACGGCCGCTTCTTGTGTTGAGAGCTGACGAATTCTCTCCCTCAAGGCAGAGACGTTCATTTCCCTTTCGCCTCTCACCTGCCGGTTGGAACGCTCCAGTTGTGAATATGCATTTGTGATATTGATAACGTGAGTCTTGAACACGAGCCTTCGATACTTGCGGGGCTCGTTGACGTCGGGGATCTCGTGGATCTCTCCGTCCTGGAGGTAAAGCGTCAACGTATTCTTGTCCTCAGCGAAGGTGAGAGTCCCCTTCTTGGCGAATATGGTCGTGGGGACGCTTCCGGTATGAAAATCATATATCGTCACGCTGGACATCTTTCCCGTTCTGTCGTCAAGCTTGTTTATGAGCATGCTGTAGCCTTCGAAGTCGTCGATGAAGACCCCTTCTCTTATCTGGGCGGCCGGACGTTTCCTGCTGATGTCCATCAGAAGATTGGCAAACGCGTGATTAGACTCCGGCAGAACGAAATTCATGAAGAGAGAGAGAAGAAGACTGATGATCCCCGCGGTGACAAGCGGCGGGAACATGATCGAGAAAGGGTTGACTCCGTTGGCTCTCATGGCCCTTATCTCGTTGTCCTGCGAAAGGCGGCCGAAAGTCATGAGAGACGCAACCAGGACCGCGCATGGGATGGATAGCGCTATCATCCACCCGAGGCCGTAGACGAAGAGCTGAAGCACGATGAACGCCGGAATCCCCTTGCCGATCAAGAGGTCCAGGTAGTCGAAGAGAAGATCCATTGTGAGAAGGAACGTGACTACGCACAGACCCATGAGGAACGGGAAGAGGTGCTCTTTAAGGATGTATTTCTGTAGGATCGTCATCCCTGGGAACTCCGTCCCGAGTCTTGCCAGCTGCAGGCTTACTTTGTGACCAAATCTTCTCACTCTGGGCCAGATGCTAGCACCGCGCCGAGGGGTTGTCAATCAAGGGACGAAGGATCAGGATGCTTCCCAGAGACGAGCCCCGCGCCAACAGGACGGGAGGGCCAAGAGTAGGTGGCGTTCTCTGGGGATCCGGGATGCTTGAAATGAATAACGCAGTCTCTAAAGATCGACTAGCGATACGTGGAGCTAGATGAAACCTGACCTCAGACAAATCGAAGTCGTGATTCATCCGGAGGGCACAAGAAATCCCGATGCTGCGGCTTTTCTCACTTCGCGGCCCTGGCTTCCTTCTGTTCCTTGATTCGCCGCATGCTGTTGCTCTTGCACTTGGGGCAAGCTCGCTCTTGTAGCTCGGCGTCGGGAGAGTAGGGGAGCTTCGTGATGGTGCCGCATCTTAGGCACTTGAAATCAGCTTCCTGAGCCATCTAAGATCTCCTCACACAATCTGGCGTGTCCAGCCGCGTCTGACTCACTGTGTCTTGGCCGCTTCCTTCTTTTCTTTCGGCTCTTCTTTCTTCTTCGGCGCGAGCGCCTGTTTTGTGAACTCTACTTCCTTCGCCGTGACCTTCTTCCTCATTTCTTCCACCTCGCGCATCACGAGCGCGAACTTCTGCCCTTCCGCGGCGCTTATCCACTCGAGCTGCAGTCTCTCGGGCCTGATGCCCTTCTTCTCGAGCTGGTCCCAGAGTCTCTCGACTCTTAAGACGGTCTGTCTGTTGGCGTTGATGTAGTGGCAGTCGGCAAAGTGACACCCCGAGACTAGCACTATTGGCGCGCCCTTTCGGAACGCGTAGAGGACGAAGTCTTCGTTCACTCTTCCGCTACACATCGTCCTTATCAAACGGTTGGTGGCGGGATACTGAAGTCTTGAGACACCAGCGAAGTCTGCTCCGGCGTAGGAGCACCAGTTACACGCAAAGACCACGACCTTGTTCTGAGAATTTTCCTCGAGGATGGCGTCGATCTGCGCGTAAATCTGATTGTCCTGGAAGTGACGCATCGTGATGGCGCCGAACGCGCACTCCGCCCCGCACGTCCCGCAACCCGCGCACGCAGCCTCTATGACCTTGGCAGGAACCTTGGTCTTGCGGTCGGTCTGAGTAATGGCCTTGTAAGGACATACCTTCACGCACAGGCCGCAGTACTTGCAGAGATCCGGGTCGATGTGGGCAGTTATCGCCTCGACCTTGATTTTCCCGGCCGCAAGCACGATGTTGGCTCTGGATGCAGCAGCAGAGGCCTGAGTCACGCTGTCCTTCACATCCTTGGGGGACTCTGCGCAGCCTGCGAGAAATACGCCCCTCGTGGGGGCGTCCACGGGCTTGAGCTTGGGATGGGATTCCATGAAAAATCCATCAGAGGTCTTCGAAAGAGTGAGTAGCTGTCGGACGACTTCGCTGTCCTTCCTGGGCAGAAGCCCCACGGAGAGGACAAGCATGTCGACCTCGTGCTTCTCGATCTTACCGGTGGTGGTGTTCTCAACTGTAACGATGAGATTACCCGTTTTCGGATCTTCCTCCACGTCTCCGGGCAGTCCCCTTATGTACTGAACGCCTTCCGCCTTGCTTCTCATGTAAAGGTCTTCGAAACCCTTCCCGAAGGCGCGTATGTCCATGTAGAAGACCTTGAGGTCGATGCCCGGGTAATGATCCTTGAGGAGGACCGTGTCCTTTATGGTGTTCATGCAACAGATGTTACTGCAGTAAGGATTTCCTCTTTTCTGCGAGCGAGAGCCCACGCACTGCACGAAGCCGATGGACTTGGGGGTCGTCCTGTCGCTCGGGCGCACGAAATGCCCCTCGGTAGGGCCACTGGCGCAGATGAGCCTCTCGAACTCCATGCTCGTGATCACGTTCTCGTAGCTTCGGTATCCGTACTCGTCGAGTTCGGTCGGATCGTAGACGTCGTTTCCGACGGCGACGATTATGGCTCCGACGTCGACTGTCACGAATTCGTCATGCATGTCGAAGTCGATGCATTTTTTCTCGCAGACCTCGAGGCACTTGGCGCACGCTATCGGGTTGTTCCCGAGGCACGTCTTCATGTCTATGACGTAGCTCGAAGGGACTGCTTGTGGGAGCTGAATGTAGATGGCCTTTCTCGAGGAGAAACCCATCTGGTACTCGTCGGGAATGGCGACGGGACAGACCTTGGCGCATTCGCCGCAGGCGTTGCACTGCTTTTCGTCTACGTAGCGTGCCTTTTTCCTGATGGTGACTTTGAAGTTTCCGATGTAGCCGGAAACGTTATCGACTTCGCTGTAAGCCATCAACTCGACCCTGGGATGTCGACCGACATCCATCATCTTCGGACCGAGTATTCATATGGAGCAGTCCATCGTGGGATAGGTCTTGTCAAGCTGGGCCATTATCCCTCCGATGGACGGTTCTTTCTCAATCAGATACACGTGATATCCGGCGTCGGCCAGGTCGAGAGCGGACTGAAGACCCGCTATTCCACCGCCGATCACGAGCGCCTTCCTCGTTACGGGAATTTCCTTCTCGTCCTGTGGTTGGAGCAGGCGGGCGCGCGCCACCGCTATCTTGACCAGGTCCTTGGCCTTCTCGGTCGCCGCCTTCCGGTCCGCGATGTGAACCCAGCTACAGTGTTCCCGCAGGTTGGCCATCTCGAGAAGGTAGGGGTTGACACCCGCTTCTTCCACGCACGCTCTGAAAGTGGGCTCGTGCATCCTCGGAGAGCAAGAAGCGACCACCACTCTGTTGAGCTTGCTCTCGAGTATGTGCCGCTTGATCTCTTGCTGGCCGGGGTCAGCGCACGTGTACTTGTTTTTCACTGCGACCACCACGTCGGGAAGGGTCTCGGCGAACTTGCGGACTTCGTCGCAGTCCACGGAGGCTGCAATGTTCAGACCGCATTCGCAAACGAAGACGCCGACCCTCAGGTCTTCAGTGGTCTCTGGCTTAACCATTCCTCGCACCTCCTTGGCTGTCTGATCACTGCCTTAGCGCAGAGGCAACCAGTACAGTCAAATCCTCTACCTGGATCTTTGCTTCTTCGGGGAAGCCAACGTCCTTCATGGCGCACATAAAGTGAATCTTACACTTGGCGCATGCTGTGGCAAGGAGAGTCGCCCCGCCGTGCCGGGCTTCTCTCAGTCTGTCGGTCTGAATGGCCTTGGAGGCGACGCCGCAGTGAATCCAGCCGCTGGTGCCGCAGCATATCGAGGCATTTCCCGAGCGGCGCATGTCCTTGAAGCCGCCTCCGAAGAGAGCCTCCAGCAGATTTCTCGGCTGCTCGTAAACGCCGAGGAATCGCCCCAATCTGCATGGATCCTGAAACGTGACCTGCTTGTCGCTCTTCTCTAACTTGAGCTGTCCAGAAGCGAGGCTCTTGTCAAGAAGTTCGCTCAGATGGTAAACCTCAAACGGCAAGGCGCCTGCAAAATCCGCATAGTAAAGCTTGAGGGTTGCGGCGCATTCGGGGCACGCCGTGACGACTTTCTTTGCGCCCGTGGCCCTGATTCTCTCGATGTTGTGTCTGGCCAACATTTCGAAACTCTTCACGTCGCCCGCCCACAGCAAGTCGTGGCCGCAACAGCGTTCGTCGGAGAGAACCATCGGTTCGATTCCCATGGCATTGAGAATCTTCAGCGTCGAGCGAGCGATCCTAACGGGATCGGCCTTCAAGTCCTCAAAAAATGCGTCGAAAAAGGGAAGGCATCCCACAAAGTAGAGGTACTCTGACTTGTCTGATACCTTGAGGTCCTTGGTCAGCCAGCCGAGTCTGTTCTGCTCCAGATCTGGAGTCGTCATGATTCTCATCAAGAGTTGGAACGCACTTCCGTGAGCGCAGACTGCCTCCTCGCCGCCGCTATACGCGTCTATGCGCACCACTTTTGTGAGATCAACGTAGTCGACGTCGGACGGACACCTTTCACTGCAAAGTTTACAGGTGAGGCAATGCCATATGCCTTCGTTCTTGAGCGCCTCTTTGTCGCCAGAGACGGCGTTCGCCACTATGCGCCGTGGCGAGAAGCACCCGTTGACACGAGAAACGGGGCAGACCGCCGTGCACTTGCCGCAATCAAGGCAGAGCCGCGCGCTAGTGGCCTTTATGGCTTCAACAGTGTCTTTCACCCTATTCCTCCCGATTTTCTAAGTGGGCTTGGCCCGACGAGTGTCACCTGCTCCACGAACTCGGTCATCGCTTTGCACAAGCCTTCCCCTCCATCAGGGGAGAGCCAATCCACCCTGAGCCTTTCATGCTCGAGGCCGATAAGGCCGGCAAGTTTCCTTGAAGTCTCGAACATTTCGACCTGCCGCTCGTTGCCGAAAGAATAGTGGCAAGCGCCCTTCTCGCAGCCGCAGACCATGACTCCATCTGCTCCAAGCTCGAATGCCTTGAGCACGAGGCCGGGAGTCACTCTGCCGGAGCACATCACGTTCACTATGCGCACATTGGCGGCACCCTCCGGAGAGCCCGGCGAGCCTCCCTTGACTCCGGAACACCAATTGCACACAAACGCGACGATTCGCGGTATGAACTCCTTTGGACTAATTGCCTTCAAGCTATCTGTTTTGTCTCTCATACCTGATTATCCACTCGGAATGCCGCCCGGCGGTTGTCCGGCCGCCGCCTGGACGTCCACCGCTACGGCCTCACTTGCAGGCCGTGATCGTAGCCCTGTTTCATGGCCGCCAAATTCAAATCCGTCGTTCCCGGCGGCACGGTCGTCGAGATGGCCTGTTTCATGGCTTCGAGGGTCACAATCTTCGTGACTGCCGTGAAGAAGCCGAGCATTACGATGTTTGCCACAATCTTCTTTCCGAGTGTCTCTGCTATGCGCGTCGCCTTCACGCCGTAGATCTCTACACTCTTGTTCAGGCGTAGCGGCTTCACCAAGTCTTCATCAATGAGCATCACGGCTCCGTCGGGAAGCTGCGATTCGAACTTTGTACAAGCCTCCTGGGACATTACGACCAGAACGGTGGGCTTCACGGGGTGTGGGTAGTGGACGGTTGTGTCAGATACGACGACGCCGGCGCTACAAGCGCCGCCCCTGGACTCCGGCCCGTAACTCTGGGTCAGAGTGGCTTGCCTCTTGTCGTAGATCGAAGCCGCTTTTCCGACGATGTAACCGGCGGAGATTATTCCTTGTCCGCCGAAGCCTGCAAATCTCAACTCTGTTCTTGCCATAGTGCCTCCCTACTCATCCGCGCTGGGGACCGTGACGTGCACCGGGTCAGGTTTCTCCCACGGAATCTTGAACTTGTCTCCCAGTCTTTCCTTGACCAGATCCAGAAAAGTGGGACGCTCTATGTCCACGAACTTGCCGACTATGATCTTCCCGTCCTTCTCAATGGCCACCTTGGCCGGATCGGCTCCGTGCTGGATGACGGAGTTCTGCTGGTAGCTCCTCAGAACGTCGAGCCCCGTGCCCTGCTTGTTAAGCCGGTTGAACAGAGTGGGGCAGGGGGATATTATCTCGACCACGCTGAAGCCTCTCTTGTGGATGGCCTCCCCGAGCGACTTGGTCAGCCTTCTCGTATCAAGAGCGGTCCAACGGGCGACGTAGGAGGCACCACTGGCCGCTGCGAGATAGGGGATGCTGAAAGGAAACTCATAGTTGCCATAAGGAGTCGTGGTCGTCCTTGATCCAAGCGGTGTCGTTGGCCCGCCCTGGCCTCCGGTCATTCCGTAGTTGAAGTTGTTGACGCATACAACGGTCATGTCAAGATTGCGTCTGGCCGCGTGGATGAAATGATTGCCTCCAATTGCGATCAAGTCGCCATCTCCGGAGACAACTATGATCTTGAGGGACGGGTTTGCCAAGTGAAGACCCGCTGCAAATGGAATCGCCCTTCCATGCGTGGTGTGAAACGAATCCATTTTGAGATATCCGGCCACGCGGCCAGTGCAGCCGATTCCAGACACAACGCACATCTTGTCGAGTGGAATACCAGACTCCTGAATCGAAGAAATGAGAGCCGCAAGACAGGTCCCAAGGCCGCAGCCTGAACACCAAATGTGCGGGATTCTGTCCTCCCTCAAGAGTTGATCCATCGGATGCCGTTCATTCATGCCGCAGCCCTCCTGATGGCGTCCAGTACCTTGTCCGGATCGTGAATTCCGCCGCCGGCATGCGGTACCAGGATGACTTTCGCTTTTCCGTGCGCGCAACGTTCGACTTCTAGAGAAATCTGGCCGAAGTTGATCTCTGGCACGACAAAACCCTTCACGCGTCCTGCCAATTCGTCAATCCGCTCGTCCGGGAACGGCCATACCACAATGAGCTTGAGGAGCCCCACCTTGATTCCCTCTTCCCGTGCCTTCTCTATAGGCAATAGAGAAGTTCTTGCGGAGATGCCGTACGAACAGACTATAACGTCGGCGTCTTCACACATCTCCTCCCGGTACTCGATTATCTTGTCTCTGTTCTTTCTGATCTTCTCGACCAACCGCAGGACGAGTTCACCCTGAGCCTCCTCGCTTATGACCGGGTATCCTTTTCTGTCGTGAGTGAGACCGGTGATGTGCATTCCATAACCATGCCCGGCAATCGCCATCTGCGGAACAAGATCCGCGTCCGGTTCGTAGGGAAGATACTTGTCCGGAGGAACTCTCGGGGTCCTTCTGGGAGTGAGCGGGATCGTGCCTGGCTCAGGCATCGTGACCTTCTCGGTCATGTGACCGACGACCTCGTCTGCCATCACTAGCACCGGCACTCTCCACTGCTCGGAGAGATTGAATGCCTTGATGGTGAAGTCGTAAAACTCCTGAGGAGAGCTGGGACTCAAGGCTATGATTTCGTAAGGTCCGTGCGAACCCCATCTGGCCTGCATCATGTCGCCCTGGCCCACGAGCGTTGGAAGACCGGTGGAAGGCCCCCCTCTCTGCACGTTAACGAGAACGCAGGGAGTCTCGGTCATCACTCCCAGCCCCAGGTTTTCCATCATGAGGCTGAAACCTGGACCACTCGTGGCAGTCATCGTCTTCATTCCTCCCCAGGACGCTCCGAGGATCGCGTTCATGGAGGCAATTTCGTCCTCCATCTGTATGAAAATGCCGCCTACTTCGGGCAGTCTTTCGGCAAGGTGTTCTGCCACCTCTGTGGAGGGAGTGATGGGATAGCCAGCAAAAAAGCGGCATCCCGCCGCTATTGCGCCCTCGGCGCAAGCTTCGTTGCCGCCAAGAAAATGTTCTCCCGTGAGAACACCGGCTTCACTTTCCAATTTTCTCCACCTCCGTTTCTACTGCTTCGCTGAAAATTGCAAATTCCGGACAGAGCATTTCGCAAAGCTTGCAGTTTACGCACGCCTCTTCTCGCGTTGCCAGCGGGAAGTGGTAGCCCTTTGAATTGAATTCCGTGGAGAGTTCCAGCACGTCCCTCGGGCAGTATTCGACGCAGAAGCTGCAACCCTTGCACCTTTCCTTGATCAAGTGGAGCTTGCCGTGCGGCATCTTGAGTTTGTCCAAATCAAGAGGAATTCTCCAGTACTTTGGTTTTTCGGCAGTTGAAGCCTCTTTCATGCCTCTCTAGCCTCCATGGTATGACCTCGGAATCAACGGCGAAACGCGTTGAGTTCGGTGTATCAAAACATAAGGAAATTAGTATATTCCACCCCGACGTGCCTGTCAAACGATTATTGCGGCGCCGAAGAGTGCCAAGTTGTAAATATCTGCTTTAAGTGCTAGGATTTACGCGGCATCGCCCTTGCTGTGTGGACAATGGTGGCGGCTTTTGATGGTTAGATTTTTCCTATTCTGTTCTATAGTCACAGTTTTCCTTTTGGTCACGGGGTCTTTAGTCGCGGGGCTATCGTTCGCAAACCCTGGTGTCTGGGAGTGGTCTCCCTCGGGTCCTGAACTTTCACCTTCAGTTCTGCTCCTTGCTCCACGCGATTTTCTGACGCCGCCGCAGGAACGTCTCGTCTTGAAACCCGGATACGCCCTGAAGAATTCGGAGATTTTCGTAGATTTCGAATCCGACGTGGTCCGGCAGACAACCTCCGCAATGGGGGTGGATGTCACGCCGCCCGTCTCATCCTCTATTCGGCAATACTCCTATCTTCTGAGTCGCAACACGTTGAGAACGCTGTGGAGAAGTGAGGCCGGAAAGGGAATCCGGGACATGTCTCAGGCGGGACGTACTGGAGGTCTTTTCAGCATCGATCTGCCAATCCAGTTTCCCAAGGCAGTACAGGCCGTCGTAGGAAAAGGGAAGCCCAATCTGAAGGTGACGGGGAGCGAGACGATCTCCTTCAGCGGCTACAGTAGCTGGACCGTCGGACAGCAGTACAGCGAGTACGGGAAGCAGAGCAAGTTTCCACGGATTGAGATGAAGCAGGATCTTGCCGTGAAGATGGGCGGCACGATCGGCGACAAGATAGACGTTGACTGGGATCAGAGCAGCGCCGCTGCCACGGACCTTCAAAACAGAATACGCATCAAGTACCACGGTTACGACGACGAAGTTATCCAGAGCGTGGATTTGGGCAACACGAATCTCTCGATACCGAACACTCAGTACGTAAGTTACTCGGGCACACACGAAGGCCTGTTCGGGATCAAGACAGTGGCCAAGCTCGGAAGCGTAGACGTTACTGCCATCGCCAGCAAGCAGGAGGGCAAGCAGGACAAACAGAGGATAGTCGGAGGAGCGAAGACGGTTGAGAAGGTGATAAGCGATCTTGACTACAAGAAGCGCACGTATTTCTTCCTCGACGCACCCGACTTCAACAAGACTCTGTACCCGATTGTCCTCGAGAACGTGCAAGTTTACGTGGATGACCGGAACGGCTACAACGATACCTCTGCAGTGGTGGCCAGAGCCTACCGCTACAACAACGACGGCACGCCCGATACTTCGGCCCACTTCGACGGTCACTTCGAGCTTAAGACACCGGAACAGGACTACACGCTCGAGAATAGGTTCAACTTCAATGGCACGGTGATACCGGTTCTCGTCGTGACGGGAAGCCTGCCTGCCAATTACGTACTTGCTGTCGCCTATCAGGAGAAGGTGGGTTCGGGCAACGACTACAGGTGGATAGGCGATCTGAGTCAGACCCCCTTGCAACTCAAGATGATAGCTCCGGGGCTTGACATGCTCGAGCCGAACATCATCGAAGATCCTAAGTGGGGAAGTCTCAGCCGTTATGAACTCAAGAACTTCTACTATCTCGGTTCGGAGGCCATCATAAAAGAGAGCTTCAAGCTTTCTATTAAGAGGCGTGTCGGCGGAACAGATCTGGATGAAGATGCCTCGATAACCAAGAAGGTCCCATACATCCAAGTCATGGGTCTTGACATGGCCGACGCCACGGGAAAACTCAACAACCCGGACGGTGTGGTTGACGGGAGCTTCGTCTATTTTGAAGAGGGGCTGCTCTGGTTTCCCGATCTTCACCCTTTCGCTCCCGATTCGTTTGACACGCACGGTTGGGCCGTAAGCGGCTGGACGCGGCCGGACATTTTGACGGCCGGCGAGATAAACACCGCCATGTACAGCAAGAAGTACACGGATTATGTGTATGCCAGCGATACTCGCTACTATCTGGACGTCGAGTACAAGAGTCCGCAGACGACGTTCTCTCTGGGTTGGAACGTTCTGGAGAACTCGGAGGTCGTGACGCTCAACGGAGTGAGGCTGCAAAGGGGCAGTGCGTACACCATCGATTACGACACCGGCGAGCTCACTCTTCTCACTTCCGCAGCGCTGGAGCCCGGGGCCGACGTCTCCGTTGATTTCTCGCGCGCCTCGCTCTACGGTCTCTCAAAGAGCCTTCTTGGCATCTCAAGCCAATACAAGCCCAGAGATGAACTCTCGCTCTCAACGACCTGGCTTTATGAGAGCAAGGGAACCCTCGAGGAACGGCCACGCCTCGACCAGGAGCCGTCCCGGACCATCGTGGGCGGACTCAGTGGGGCACTGAAACTCTCTCCCAGTTTGATGACTACACTGACGAATGCATTGCCCCTCGTTTCCACGAGGGAGAAATCCAGCCTGAGTGTCTCAGGTGAGTTTGGGGTGAGCATTCCAAATCCCAACACGAGAAATGAAGTCTACCTGGATGACATGGAAGGCAACAAGGAGACGAGACCCCTCAGTCTGCTTCGCGCGCTGTGGCGAGTCAGCAGTCTGCCGGAGGACGTCACACTCGGTGTCTTGCCGACGGGCAGGCGGGCACTGTGGTGGTACAACATCCTCCCCACGAACAACACGGGAAGAGAGGTGCGCGCGAGAGACCTTTTCCCTGAGTTGACGACGGCCGAGGAGAGAGACAAAGTACTGACTACCCTGGAGTTTTATTTTAACCAGGCACAAGGTTGGCACGGTCTCACTCAGGTCATCTCCTGGCTTGGAGAAGACCTGACGGAGATGCAGTACGTTGAGATTTGGATAAACGACTTCAACCAGACAAGAGGCCCGGAAAAGGAGATCAAGCTGGACCTTGGCACCGTGAGCGAAGACGCGATGTGGGACCCCTTTTCCCTCCCGAACGGGAAACTTGACACGGAAGACAGAAACAGAAACAGCGTTCTTGATCTCGGCGAAGATACGGGTTTGGACGGGCAGTGCGATCCGAACCCTAAGTCCGAATGCCCGTGCTCTTCTGACGACGGCACATCGGAACAATACACAGCCGGCGTAAGCTTCTCCGAGCAAGACCCCAACGGAGACGACTACCATTACAGTCAGGATTCTCCGAATGACTTTTCCGGAATCAACGGGACCGAGTGCAACGGCGCGACGTCTTCCAGTCCCACTCCCGACACGGAAGACCTCAATGGGGACGGAACGCTCAACACGGAACAGGACTATTTCGAGCTTACCTTGAATCTTGCTCAGAACAGCAAGTTTCAGGTCAGGGACAACGGAAACGGCTGGAGGCTTTTCAGAATTCCTCTTTCAGATAGCTCAGTGGTTGCGGTTGGGCAGCCGCGCTGGGACAACGTCAGACATGCCAGACTGTGGTTTGACGGTTTCCAGGATTCGACCATCGCGCTTCAAACTGCCGGCATAGAAATAGTGGGAAACAGATGGGTCGTCAGTCCCGTCCGGGACTCGCTGTCGCTGGAGGGCGGTGAGCGTTTTTACGTAGGTGTTATCAACAACAAGGACAACGCCAACATATATCAGGCGCCTCCCATCAAGATCGGCGAGGAGAACGGAGTCCAGAAGAAGGAACAGTCGCTCGTACTCTCCGCCGTAAACCTTTTCCCCCGTGACACAGTGTCCGCCTTCAAGTCGTTTGCCAGCGGGACCGACTACACCCAGTACGTGTCACTCAAGTTCTGGGTTAGAGGTGGTTCCGATTCGCTCGCGTTCATAATGAGGTTCGGAACGGACAGCCTGAATTTCTACGAATACGGCACGCCAGTTTCCGCCGCTTGGGAATCGAAGGAATTCAAGCTGGAGGAATTGAGCATCATCAAGGAGGGGCTTGCAAGCTCCGTGAGGGACACAACGTTACAAAGAGACGGCGGAGTGTGGTTTAGGCTCAAGGGACGGCCGTCCTTCACCAACGTACAGAGAATAACCGTGGGACTTGTCAACGTCCCCGGGAGAACCGATTCGACCATGATTGCGTCAGACAGTGTCTGGGTGGACGAACTCAGACTCACGGACGTGAAGAAGGCGGTCGGCACGGCCGAAAGGGTGTTCGTCGAGGCGAAATTCGCCGACTTTCTCTCGGTCTCCACCCAGGTGGAATCACGTGGAGAGGATTTCCTTGCCATCGGCAGCACGAAAGGCAGCGGGAGGCGCACCAGCTCGTATTCTGCCTCGGGAGTGATGGCCGTTCACAAGTTCCTGCCGGACGGAATGTTCAACATCCCCCTGAATTTCTCCTTTTCCGGGTCAAAGCAGATTCCCAAGTTCAGGACTGGAGACGACATTGTTCTCACGAAAGAATACGAGGAGGTTCAGACCACCAAGACCGGAATGCGCTCTCTGGCGGTGAGCTTCAGGAAAACTCCGACTGCCAGCAAGTGGTTGAGACACACGATTGAGGGGGTCGGCCTGAGTCTTGCGCTCACCGACATGCATTCTGCAAACGTGAGCACCGTAGACTCGTCGCGTTCGCTTTCGGGCACTTTCAGCTATCAATTCTCACCCGGGGGGCGGACTGCCTTCGACATCCCCCTCGGCCACGGCAGGAAAATCTCGTTCTTCTACCTGCCCTCTTCGATTAGTTTCACGGGGCACGGCTTGAGAACTCAGTCAAAGTCGTACCAGAGGTCGAGCGAGGATCCAATGGATCTCATCCTCAGAAGTGACGTGTTGCGCAAGACCGGGGACTTCAGTTTTCAGACTTCGTACTCGCCGTTCTCGATTCTGAGGTGCAACTACGGCATAAACACTTCGAGAAACTGGCTCCTCTACAACCCGAGCAAGGTCCTCGGCAACGTCAACATCGGGACGGAGACCTCACGTAATCAGACTTTCAGGTCCGAGTTTACTCCCAGGTTCGGCGCCTGGCTTGCTCCGAGCGTGAGCTTTGCCGGCTCCTACAGGGAAGATCACAGTCCCGAGCTAACGAGAATCGATGACGTGACTGAAGTGCGGAACGTCACAAACTCCGGCGCCATCAATCTTGGTGTCGGCATACCGATTTCGCGACTCACCCAGCTTCTCACTCCCAAACCGGCTCCGAGAGACACCTCACAGGCAAGACCTGCCATGGCGGGGGGTGGATTGACGCTCGCCGGGTTGCTCGGGAGGGTTGGTGACATTCGAGCGAACCATTCTTTCTCCTACGGAAGTCAAATCAGCCGGATATACGGCAAGCCAAACCTGAGTTACATGTTCGGTATAAGGCGCGCCCCGGGTGGCAATTCGAGATTCGCCGCCGCCGGCTCGATGACGTCCAACATTGCGCATACGACTTCAATGAGTGCGAGCAGCAGGCTGTTCAGGGGAGTCAGCGTAGACACCAAGTTCGAGACCACCGGCAGCGAGACTGAAGCGCTGACCGGCGTCAGGGTGGAAAAGAAGCTCGTGTGGCCCGAACTCCGGTTGGCAGTCAGTGAACTCGAAAAATATCTCCGCGTGGGAGGTCGAATAAAAGTCATCCGGCTCGACTCTACGTTCAAGCACACCAAGCAGGAGTCGGGCGCCAAGGGAAAAGCGAGCGAGAGAGTAATCACGAAGAGCGACTGGTCGCCGCTCGTGAGCTTGAATGCAACGTGGAAAAACGGTATGAGCACGAGCTTCACTTCGCACATCTCCACGACCCAAACAGACAGCCGGATAGGCACCGCATACACCTCCACCTCGACTACCTCAAATCACAATTTCACCCTACAGAAAACCCTTGATGCGACCAAGGGGTTCTCACTTCCTTTTTCCGGCAAAAGGACCATCAGGCTCAAGAGCAGCGTCAACATCGGCCTTTCGGTGCAGTACTCTACTGCAAGCTCAAGCGTGCCCCCGTCGTTGGCCGAGAAGAGTGACGACCTCTCCGTCACTTCAAACGCCAGTTACAGTTTCAGCGCGAACCTCTCGGGAGGCGCCAACTTGGGTTTTGCGCAGACCAGAAATCTCCAGACCGGTGTGACGGGGCGAAGTCTGAGGCTCGGTTTTTCTGCTTCCTTCAGGTTCTGAGGCTCACAGTTTTTCTCTTGCCTTCCTTGCCTGCTTGTAGTAAATTGACCTAGAGTGGACTTGAAACGTGTCCACTCTTATATTTTGTGTATTGTGGAGCGAGGATGGACACCGTCGAGAAGATTTGGGTCCTGTGTGAACCCCCGATCAGCGACATGGGGATGGAGCTTGTGGAAGTCGAGCACTTAGGCGCTCCAGGGGGGGCGGTAGTCAGACTTTACATCGATCGCAACGAAGGGGTGTCCGTAGGCGATTGCGCCAGAGTGAGCAGGGAGATCGGTTATCTTCTGGATGCCGAGGACGTTGTGCGCGGCCGCTATTTTCTGGAGGTCTCGTCCCCGGGCATAGACAGGGTTCTGAGAAAGAAAGAGCATTTTGAGAGATTCAAGGGGAGTCCGCTGCGTGTTGTCACGAAGGAGCCCATACAGGGAGCGAGAGGAGTGCGTGGTCGTATCCACGCTTGTGACGACTCGACCTTGTACGTTGAGACGGACGCAGGAAGTATTGTCGAAGTCCCCTTGTCGCTGATAGAAAGAGCCCGTCTGCGGGGCGAGATTCCCTTTGGCGCCGGTGGCAAGCTCAAGAAGCGGGGAAAGGCACGATGAACTACGAACTCACTGAGGCGCTTGCCCAGCTTGTCAGGGAGAAAAGCCTGGACAAACAGCTGGTGGCGGAAACGCTGGAGGCAGGACTGCTGTCTGCGGCCAGGAAGAAACTAGGTCCCACGGCCGACGTCGAGGCAAAAGTCGACATGGACGCAGGCAAGATCGGGATGTGCGTGAAGAAGAAAGTGACCATCCGAGTGCACGATCCTGCTGCGGAGATAAGTCTGGCGGACGCCCACAAGGTGAAGAAAGACATTAAGTGCGGAGAGACGTTGTCCGTCCAGTTGAGCATCGAAGAGTTCGGCCGCAATGCAATACAGGCCGTCAAGCAAGTACTGGTCCAGCGTGTGAGGGAGGCGGAGAGGGAACGCATCTACAAGGAGTTTCAGGGAAGAATCGGCGAGCTCGTCAGGGGTACCGTTCAGCAGGTGGATCGCACGTGTATAATTGTGAAGCTTGACAGGACGGAAGGAGTTCTGCTCACCAAGGAAACGATGCCTCGCGATAGATTCAGGCACGGCGATTACGTCAGAACGTGCGTTATCGGGGTTGATAAGTCAAGCAAGGGCCCGCAGGTAATGCTCTCCAGGACGCATCCGGACTTTCTGAAGGGTCTTTTTGCCAGCGAGGTGCCGGAGGTCGCGGATAAGATAGTCGAAATAAAAAACGTGGCCAGGGAAGCAGGGAATCGTACCAAGATTTGCGTTGTTTCGAACGACGAGAAAGTGGATGCAGTGGGTGCGTGCGTGGGCGTCAAGGGTTCCAGGGTGCAGGCCGTCGTGCGCGAGCTCAGCGGCGAGAGGATCGATATCGTTTCATGGAGCGCCGACCCCATGGTGTTTGTGACAAGGGCGTTGAGTCCCGCGAAGGTGCTCGAAGCGAGGATGTTCGAGCGCGAGAAGAAAGCGGAGGTCGTCGTCAATGACGATCAACTTTCTCTGGCGATAGGCAAGGGTGGTCAGAACGCGAGGCTTGCTGCCAAACTGACCGGTTGGAAGATAGACTTGATGAGCCTTTCTCAGAAGGAGAAGTTGCTCGCCGAGGAGAAGGCCTTGCGAGTTGATGTCGAGACCATTGACGGCATCGGTCCAAAGCTTGCCGACAAACTTATCAAGGCGGGAATAGAGACTGCCCAGGACATTGAAAAGCACGGCGTCAAAGGGCTCGTAGAAGTCGAGGGCGTCGGCCAGAAGACTGCCGACAAGCTTGCGATCCTGGCAAGCCAGGCAATCGCCGACGCAAAAGAGAAACTGATGAGTAAGCGAGCCGCGGCGGCCCGGGAGGAGAAGGCTGCGGAAAAGCCGGAACCAGCCGGCGAGGCGGCCGAAAAAACCGGGGTTGCGGCTGAGAGTGAAAACGAGCTTGTCCAGAGCGTCGAGACCGAAGTCCACGTCGACGGAGATGCTCTTCGGGTTTCGACGGAGGAGCCTGCTTCCGGCAAGGACGCCGAGGTGGAGCCGGTAGCTGAGGCCGAAGAAGATGAAGATGACGACGAAGAGGGTGAGGATGAGGAAGATAAGAAAGGCGATGGTGGCGACGACTAGACCCGACTGGAGGTGTCACTTTTGGGCAAACCACGTGTATATGAGGTAGCCAAAGAACTGAATATCTCGAGCGTGGCACTTCTTGAAGTGATACGGAGCTTCGGGATTGAAGTCAAGAGCCACATGAGCACCGTCGACGACGATGTTGTCGAGAAGGTCAGGAAGAAATTCGAGAAAGAAAAGGCCGCGGTCAAGGAAGAATATGCTCGCAAAATGGAGAAGCGGGCTGCGAGACTCGAGACCGAAGCGAAGGAACGGGCCACGAAGGTCGTAGCTAAGCCTCCCGAGAAGAAACTGCGGGCTCGTGTGCCTCGGAAGAAGAAGAGAGTCGTAGACGAGAAGGCCGTGCGGGAGAGCGTAAAGCGTACCCTGGCTGGAATGGATGTCTCGCGAGTAAGGAGGCGAAGGCATAAGGAAGACGGCGAGGCCCTCGTTGTTGAAGAACCGAAACTCATAAAGGTGAGCGAGTATCTCACGGTCGCGGAGCTTGCCACCCGGATGGGGTGCAAGCCTAGTGAGGTGGTGGCGGCGTGCCTTCAGTTGGGCCTCATGGTGAACGTCAACAAGAGACTTGACCGGGACAGCATAATCACGGTCGCGGTCGAGTTTGGATATGCGGTCGAGTTTGTTTCCGAGTACGGATCCGAACTCATCGAAGAAGCCCCACCGGAGGAAAAGGCGCTCGTCAAGAGGGCCCCGGTTGTCACTATCATGGGCCACGTGGACCACGGCAAGACGTCTCTGCTGGACTACATTCGAAAAAGTAACATTATCGGCGGAGAATTCGGCGGAATCACGCAGCACATCGGTGCGTATGAAGTCGAACTCGAGGGCGGAAGGGTCGTTTTCCTCGACACCCCCGGCCACGAGGCTTTCACCGCGATGCGCGCAAGGGGCGCTCAGGTCACCGATATCGTGGTCATAGTCGTCGCTGCCGACGATATGGTCATGCCTCAGACAATCGAGGCAATCGACCACGCAAAGGCCGCAGGTGTTCCGATAGTCATCGCCATAAACAAGATGGATCTTCCCGGCACCAAAGCAGAGATCGTGAGGCAGAGCCTTTCGAAGGCCAACGTTCTGGTTGAAGAATGGGGTGGCAAGACCGTCTGTGTTGAGATTTCGGCAAAGACCGGCAAGGGTGTCGGCAAGCTTCTGGAAATGATCCTGCTTCAGGCAGAGGTTCTTGAATTGAAGGCCGATCCCACAAGGAGAGCCAGGGGAGTCGTGATAGAGTCACAGATCGAACAAGGAAGAGGGATCGTGGCGACCGTTCTGGTTCAGGACGGCACGCTTCGAATAGTCGATCCTTTCGTGTCTGGTTTGTACCAGGGCAAGGTGCGGGCGATGTGCAACGAGCGGGGCGAGAGAGTGAAGAAGGCGGGGCCCTCGACCCCTGTAGAGGTGCTCGGCTGGACTGGATCTCCTCAGGCAGGTGACAGTTTCGTCGTGACCAGAGACGACCGGGAAGCCAGAGAAATCGCCATCAAGAGACAGCAGCTTCACAGAGAGCACGAATACCGGCTTCGCAAGCCCATGACGCTCACCGATCTCTACGAGCAGATCAAGCGCGGTGCACACGACCTCAGACTCGTCGTCAAGGGTGACGTCGGAGGTTCCGTCGAGGCCCTCTGCGACGCTCTATCGGGCATCTCTTCGGAAGAAGTGCGACTCGACATAATTCACAGGGGAGTTGCCAACGTGAACGAATCGGACGTGCTACTCGCCGCGGCCTCGGACGCAGTCATAATCGGATTCGGCGTGGAGGCTGAGCCGAGGGCAATGGAGATTGCCCAGAAGGAAAGAGTGGACGTGCGACGTTACAAGGTCATATACGAGGCCGTCGACGACATAAAGAAAGCGATGTCGGGGCTGCTCAAGCCGGAGAGAAAAGAGACCATAATCGGCACTGCCGAGGTACGAGAAGTGTTTCGACTTTCCAGGTCCGGTGTAATCGCCGGGTGCTCCGTAAGCTCCGGTGTCGTGAAGCGAAACGCCAAAGTGCGCCTCCTGCGTGAGGGCAAGGTCCTCTTTGAAGGCGCCATTCGTTCTCTCAAGCGCTTCAAGGAAGACGTGAAGGAAGTGAGTGCGGGCTTCGAGTGCGGGATAGGCCTTGAGGGATTCGACAAAATAGAGACACACGACATTCTTCAATCCTACACCGTGGAGGAAATCGCGAGGAGCATTTGAGCGGCCGTCCGAGCGCCGGCTGCACTGTCTCCTGTCGGTGTGGTTCTTTCTCTAGTTTCTGCAAACGCCGGTTTTTCTCCAATCTGTTGCCGTGAAATCTCCCACGGTTCTGCTTCTGGCACAGGAGTCAAGTCCTGCAAAAACCAGATACTGACTGGTTTTTTTGAAATCTGCAGACCACTTTCGTGTGAGCCTGAAGTGGTTTTCGCTCTCGAGGCCGGCCACCCAGAGTTTGAGGAGTCCGGTTGGTTGTAGGGATTGTCTTGATTGAGCTACACATTCCGGGCAGCACTTCGCTCAAGGCGAAGCGCTCGGTTTTGAATCGAATCAAGGAACGATTGAAAAGTAGATTCAACGCCTCCGTTGCCGAAGTGGACTACCAGGATCTGTGGCAAAGAGCGGCCATCGGAGTTGCGGTAGTCGGAATAGAAAAGGGGGTCGTTGAAAACACGCTGTCCCACATTGTCCGCGTGACGGAAAGCGAAACCAGAGTCGACGTTACTCAGGTCCAGATGGATTTTTACTGATGCAGAACCTGCAAGAAGGTGAGCGGTATGAGCTTCCAGAGAACACAGCGGGTCGGCGACTTGCTCAGACAGGAAATCAGCGAGATAATTCGGCTCAGAATGAAGGATCCCAGGCTTGGCTTCGTAACGATTACGTTCGTAGAAGTGAGCCAGGATCTCAGACATGCGAAAGTACACGTAACAAGTCCCGGTTCACAGGAGGAGCTCGCTCATAGCGTGGAACTCCTCGTTGGGGCCGCTGGTTTCATCCGCAATGAGCTCTTCAAGCGAGTCTCCCTCAGGTCAATACCTGAGCTTGCTTTCAGGGCCGACAGTTCCATCGAACACAGCGTGAGAATAAGCCAGATACTGAAAGAGTTGGAAGACGAGACGCGAAGGAGAGAGTCTTGAGCCTCGTTGACGTTGTACATCTCTTGAATGACTCGGATTCGTTTGTAGTGACGTCTCACGTGGACCTTGACGGTGACGCCCTGGGCTCCGAGCTTGGTCTTGCCCTGGTTCTCAAGCGCATGGGCAAGCACGTGCGGATAGTAAATCAGGACCGTTCTCCTCTGTCATACAGATTTCTTCCCGGCGCTCATCTCCTGGAAGACCTCTCGGGCAAGCTGGAGGACCTCGATGCAGCCCTAGTGCTTGACTGCACCTGCATGGAGAGAACCGGTGGTGTGGCGGCATCGATATTGAAAAGCCGCGTCCCCATCGTGAACATTGACCATCACAGTGGCAATGTGCATTTCGGCAGCACGAACTTCGTACGTCCCGATGCCTGTGCCGCAGCGCTTCTGATACTTCAGATCATAGACGAACTCGGTCAAAGCGTGGGCCCAGAGGTGGCGACCTGTCTTTACGCGGCGATACTTGCCGAGACCGGTTCGTTTCGCCTTTCCAATACCTCTGCCGAGGCTCTCTCGGTCTCAGCCAGACTTGCCGGAGAAGGTGCCAATCCGTCGGCCATCGCGGCCCAGGTTTACGATCGTAGATCACCAGCCACTTTGAGACTCATTGGCAGCGCACTCAGCTCGCTAGAAATAGCAATGGACGGAGCCGTTTCCATCATTTCTATCGAGAGGAGCAAGCTCGATGAAAGCAAGATCGCGAGTGACGAACTCGAGGGAATCGTCAACTTCGCCATGGCCGTCGAAGGCGTCAAGGCCGCCGTCTCTCTGAGAGAACTTCCCGGTGGAATAGTGAAAGTAAGCCTCCGTTCCAGCGGAGCCGTCGACGTTGACCTCGTGGCCCGCCAGTTTGGTGGAGGAGGGCATTCAAATGCGGCCGGGGCCAAGGTGAACGGAACTCTCGCTGGCGTGAAGGGAATCGTCCTTGAGAAGATCGCAGACGTCCTTGCTGGAAGATAGAGTACTCAACGTAGACAAGAATGCGTCGGTGACTTCTTACGGAGTCGTTGACCAACTCAAGAGACTTCTCGGAATAAGTAAAGTTGGGCACGCTGGAACGCTCGATCCCTTTGCCACGGGCGTTCTGCTCGTGTGCACGGGAAAAGCGACAAAGATAACCCGTTTTCTAATGGAGCTCGAGAAGGAGTACGTGGGCACGATCTCATTTGGGGTGGAGACAGACACGGACGACTCAACCGGCAGAGTAATTTCCTCGAGAAGGGATTTCTCCATTTCGAAAGAAGACATCGAGAAGGAGATGTCCGCCTTCGTCGGACGTATTCTTCAGTGTCCACCCAGGGTTTCTGCCCTCAAGCGCAGCGGCGTACGTCTATATGAGATGGCCAGGCGCGGCGAGAGCTTCGAAACGGAGGCCAGGGAGGTCACGGTCCATGATTTCAGAGCGCTCGAGTTTCGTTTTCCGAAGCTGGACTTCCTGGTGAGGTGTTCGAAAGGGACCTACGTTCGGGCGCTGGCCAGGGACATGGGCAAGAGGCTCGGCTGCGGTGCACATCTTGAGACATTGAGGAGAGTGAGGATAGGTCCCTTCGCCGTCGAGAGTGCTATCAGCGTTCAGAGGCTGGAAGACGTCATCGAAGCGGGTGAGCTTGCGTCTTGCTCGCTCAGCGCCGTTTCCATCGACGAGGCCCTGTCCTTCATGCCGGCCTGTATTCTCAAGGAAAATGTTGAACAGAAGGTGATGCACGGCCGGAGCCCTGCGTTGAGCGAATTCGATCGAATTGACGCAGCAGTTCCCGCAAATCAGACGGTGAGGATCTTCTCGTCGCGGGGGGAGTTTCTGGCCGTAGGCAGAACCCCTTCCACCGACCGCGACAACGTCATAAAGCTAGAGAAGGTGATAGCTGAAACACGTGGCTAGAGAAACTGTCAAAGGCTCGGTTGCTACAGTAGGTGTATTCGACGGAGTGCACCTCGGACACGTCAAGATACTCGAGGTCGTTTCCTCTCGCGCACGCGAGCTTGGTCTGGCCGCGGCAGTCCTCACGTTTGATCCTCACCCCGACGAAGTACTGGGAAAGCTCGACACGACGAGATTTCTTCTCACGACTCGGCGCGAAAAGGAGCTCCTTCTGGCGAATCTCGGCATCGATGCAGCGATGATCGTCGAATTCACGCCGGCCTTGGCTCGCCTTGACACAATCGGTTTTGTCCAGAAATATCTTTTGAGCTCCCTCGGACTCAAGGAACTCGTGGTCGGGCACGACTTCAGGATGGGTAAGGATAGAGCGGGTGACAGGGCCCTTCTCAGTTCGCTCGGTGCCAGGTTCGGCTTTTCCGTGATTGACGTCGAAGCAGTGCTGGTCGATGGGACCCCCGTGAGTAGTACCAGGGTGAGAGAGGCGGTCGCGACCGGCGACATGGACGCGGCGGCAAAGCTCCTGGGCAGGAGCTATTCCCTCGAGGGGACGGTCGTCAAAGGCGAAGGCATCGGTAGAAGCTTGGGGTTTCCGACGGTCAATCTCTCCGTGCACGAGAAGAAACTGCTTCCCCCCGATGGTGTTTACGCTGGATACGCGGAAGTGCGTGGTCGAGTTCTCAGGGCCGCCATCAACATTGGTCTAAGGCCCACCATCGCAGGCGGGACAAGACTCGTGGAAGCACACATTATTGGATTTGAAGAAAACATCGTTGGGGAGTCAGTCACGCTCACATTTGTTGTGAGGATGCGACCCGAAAGGAAGTTCGCAAATCGAGACGAACTGAGGCAGGCCATAAGGAGCGACGTGGATAAGATAGCCTATTTACTTGAACAACAATGAGTTGTAGCGGTTTAGTCAGGTTTGACTTTAGGTTTTTGAGGCCTCCAAATCGACCTCACTTAAAGTTTTTTGGGGAAACATTTTTCCTTTACTCTATTTTGGCGACTGTGATAGAATGCCCACTCGGGTTTGAAAGTTACCTTAGGGTGTGGGGATGAGTAAGCTCCTTCGTTTGTGCGCAGCAAGGGAGGTGAGACGAGGTGCCGCTTTCCAAGGATACGAAGAAAGGGATAATAGGGCAATTCCAGTTACACGAGCATGATTCTGGCTCGCCCGAAGTACAAATTGCTCTTCTGACCGAGAGAATAAAAACCTTGACGGAACACTTCAAGGTTCACAAGAAAGATCATCATTCGCGCAGAGGCCTTCTCAAGATGGTGGGACAAAGGCGGAGACTTTTGGATTATCTGAAGGCCACGCGGATTGAAAGATACAGGTCCCTTGTCAGAGAACTAGGGCTTAGAAAGTAAGAGGGTAGCTCTCCCAACTCGTTTCTTGGTGTCGGACTTGCGCGGAGCGCGTAGGGTTCGGCGGGAGCTATCCGTTTTTTTTGGAGGTAGTCTGATGTCAAACACCGTTGAATTGGAACTGGCTGGTAGAAAGCTGGTCTTAGAAACAGGCAAGGTTGCCAAGCAAGCCTCGGGAGCAGTCACGGTCCGTTACGGCGATACCGTGGTACTTGTTACCGCAGTTGCCTCAGAGGAGCCCCTCGAGGCGTCGCTTGATTTCGTGCCTCTCTTGGTGGATTACAGAGAAAAGTCATACGCGGCCGGCAGAATTCCCGGAGGGTTCTTCAAGAGGGAAGGTAGACCGACCGAAAAAGAGATCATGAGTTCCAGGCAGATAGACAGGCCGATACGCCCGATGTTCTCCAAGGACTTCAAGAACGAACTCCAGATAGTGGCGACGGTGCTTTCTTCCGATCAAGAGAACGACTCGGATGTCCTGGCCATGGTGGGGGCTTCAGCCGCGCTGTGCCTGTCTGACATTCCCTTCCCGGAGCCCGTGTCTGCCGTGAGGATCGGGAGGATAGATGGGAAATTCGTGGTCAATCCTACGTTCTCGGAACTGGATCGTAGTGACATGGACGTCGTTGTCGCCGGCACCGATCGATCTGTCTTGATGGTGGAGGGTGGTTCAAAGGAAGTCCACGAAAAGGATCTCATCGCCGCCCTGGCTCTCGCGCACGAGCACATCGGTCAAGTGAACGGCATTCAGACGCGGCTCAGGGAAATGTGCGGTAAGACCAAGATGGTCGTCCCTGTGCGCGAGATGGATCCTGGTTTGCTGCAGGAAATGAGGGCAAACTACCTTGAAGTAATCAGAGAAGCAAACAGGGTGTCTGACAAGGAGAAGAGACAGGACTCCATAAAGAGGACCAAGAAGGAAGCTAGCCTGGCGCTCGGCCAGAAGTTTCCTGGAAGAGAACTCGAGATAGGCGAGATAGTCAACTACATCGAGAAAGAAGACCTGAGGAGAATGATTCTAACCGAGAAGAGAAGGGTTGACGGCCGTTCCCCCGGCGAAATAAGACCCATTTCTTGTGAGGTCGGCGTCCTGCCGAGAACTCACGGTTCGGCGCTCTTCACGAGGGGACAGACACAGAGTCTGGTCGTCACAACTCTGGGCACGTCACTCGACGAACAGAGGGTCGAAGAACTCGAGGGAGAGAGTTGGAAAACCTACATGCTGCATTACAATTTCCCTCCTTTCAGCGTCGGGGAGGTCCGACCGATGAGGGGGCCAGGCAGGCGGGAAATAGGCCACGGAGCTCTTGCCGAACGGGCCATCCATCCCATGATACCCGCTTCAGGGGAGTTTCCCTACACGATAAGAATAGTGTCAGACATATTGGAGTCGAACGGTTCCTCCTCTATGGCAACGGTGTGCGGCGCAAGTCTCTCCCTGATGGACGCTGGAGTTCCAATCAAGGCCGCGGTCGCGGGAATCGCGATGGGATTGGTCAAGGAGAACGACTCGTTCGAAATCCTGACCGACATTCTGGGTATTGAAGATCACCTCGGTGACATGGACTTCAAGGTGACGGGGACTCGCAAGGGTGTCACGGCTTTCCAGATGGACGTAAAGGCGACGCACATCGGTTTTGATACTCTGACCGCTGCCATGGAGAGAGCCAGAGACGCCAGGATCCACGTGCTCGATGCCATGGACAAATGCATTTCTGCTCCGAGGTCGGAGTTGTCGCCCTATGCTCCAAGGATAACCGTGATTCAGATTGACCAGGACAAGATAAGAGACGTGATCGGTCCTGGCGGTAGGGTCATCAAGAAGATAACCGAAGAGACAGGCGCCAAGGTGAACATTGAGGACAGCGGCGAGATCAAGATTGCCTCGTACAATGCTGCCAACGGCGAGAAGGCCCTCATGATGATAAAGAGCCTCACCGAAGATCCCGAGATAGGCCGCATATATCATGGCAAGGTCAAGCGGGTCGTGCCGTTCGGGGCGTTCGTCGAGATACTTCCCGGTAGGGACGGACTTGTTCACATTTCGGAGCTCGAGAATCGAAGGGTGGCGTGCGTCGAGGACGTCGTCAGAGAGGGCGACATGGTCATGGTGAAGGTGATCGGCATAGACAGGGAAGGCAAGATCAAGCTCAGCAGAAAGGCAGCACTCGGGGCGGCTTCCACTCCCGACGCCTGAGGTTGGACGCCTCGCCGTTCGTCTTCGATGCTGGCAGGCGCTTCGCCGTCTCTGCGCGCGGGTGTGCCGCCGAGCGAATGGAGAAATCGATAGGCGGTTGGTATCTTGGAGGTGCGTCGTAAAGGTTGATCATGACTGAGGGTATGTTTCACAGAGATTGCCTGAGCCAGGGTATGACGGTGGTGGCCGAGGAAGTTCCCGAGGTCAGGTCCGTGTCAATCGGCGTCTGGGTACGCTCCGGTTCCAGGAATGAAACGTGGGGCCAAAGCGGGCTTTCTCATTTCATAGAGCACATGGCGTTCAAGGGCACCGCGAAGCGCAACGCGCTCGAGATAGCGAAAAGTCTCGAATGCGTCGGTGGTCACCTCGACGCGTTTGCCTCGAGAGAGTTCACCTGCTTCTATGCAAGGGTTTTGGAAGAACAGCTTCCTCTGGCAGTTGACGTGCTCTCGGACATCGTTTGTCATTCGCTGTTTGACGAGAATGAGATTGAGAAAGAGAAACGCGTCATACTGGACGAAATAGGTACGCTCGAGGACACACCTGACGACCAGATCCACGATCTTTTCTCTCAAGTCATCTGGAAGGATCACCCGCTCGGTCGTTCTATCCTCGGACACAGCGAGACAGTGCGTGGCTTCAACAGGCAAGGACTGTTGAATTTCTTCACCGATCGCTATTTTCTTTCCAACGTCATAATATCGGTGGCCGGGAAATTCGACTACGGCGCGCTCGTGGAGCTGCTCGGTAGAAGTTTCGCGCTTCCACACGGCGGTACGTCGGCGGACGGCGGACTTCCTCCCGACTACAGTCGCCAGACGGAGGTTTACGAACGAGAGTTGGCGCAGGAGTACGTCTGTTTGGGGACAAGGGGAGTCTCCTACAATCACGAGCTTAGATTTTCTCTACTCGTGCTGAGCGTCATCATGGGCGGAGGGATGAGCTCCAGGCTTTTCCAGAGAGTGAGGGAGGAGGAGGGATTGGCGTATTCGGTGTACAGCTACGCAGATTTTTTGAAGGATTCCGGGCTCTTCTGCGCCTCCATGGGGGTCAAGCCGGATTCTGCGGGTAAGGCTCTCACCATCGTGCTTGAGGAATTCGAGAAGGCGCTGGAATCGAGTCCTTCCGCCGACGAGATACGAAGCGCTCAGTGGCAGCTCAAGGGTTCTCTTCTCCTCGGGCTTGAAAGCATGAGCAACAGAATGGCGAGGTTGGCCAAGTCGGAGATATATTGCGGCAGGTACGTGTCCCTGGATGAACTTGTCTCGATGATCGATCAAGTGGATGCGGGGACCATCGCCAGAGCGGCCGAGCTTGTCTTGAGGCGTGAGAGCCTGTCGGTCGTGGCGCTCGGGCCTTGCTCCAAGAAAGAAATCGCCGGGCTGGTCGAAACTCCCGCCCCCTAGCAGAGGCTCCCGCTTCTAGTACCTGAAGCCCGCCTCTTTCATTCGTCTCACCGCTTCGATGAGCCTTTCCTCGCTCGCGATGAGTGATATTCTGACGTAGCCCTCGCCGTACTTTCCGAACCCCGAACCGGGAGCCACCAACACACCAGTCTTTTCGACCAGGTCATCCGCAAAATCGTCCGAAGACGAGTAAGAGCGGGGTATCTTGAGCCACACGTACAGCGTCGCCATGGGAGATCTGACGTCCCAGCCAGTCTTTACGAGCTCGGGTATGAACGCGTCGCGCCTCTTTCTGTAGGCCTCGGACATTTGTTTGGAAAAAGTCTCCGCCCCTTCCAGGGCGGCCATTCCAGCCCGTTGGACGGCCATGAACACGCCGAAGTCCATGTTAGATTTTATCTTGAGCAGATTGGCGACGGCCGAGCTGTTGCCGCACGCGAACCCGAGACGCCATCCCTGCATACTGAACGACTTCGAGAAAGAGTGGAATTCGATAGAGTTCTCCTTGTTCTTGTCAAACTGCAGGAAACTCTTGGACCTGAAGCGCGGGTCGAGGCAGACATCGCAGTACGCGATGTCTGACATGATGAAGATGTTGTTCTCCAGCGCGAACTCCTTGAGCCGTTCGTAGAAATCGTCAGTCGCCAGGGCGCCGGTGGGATTGTTTGGAAAGTTGACGAGTATCAGTTTGGCCTTTTTCAGAACATCTTTCGGAATCTGATCAAGCTGAGGAATGAAGTCATGCTTCTCGAGGAGCGGCACCTGATAAGTGTCGGCCTGCGCCACGGTAGCAGCACCCAGATAGGCCGGGTAGCATGGCGAAGTTATCAGTATGCCGTCGCCGGGATTCAAGTGGGCCAGCATGAACTTGGCGAGGCCTTCCTTGGAGCCGACGAGCGGCAAGACTTCCTTGTCGGGGTCAAGCGTCACGCCGAAGCGCCTCGAGTACCAACCGGCGATCGCTTCTCTAAACTCTGGAAGACCACCGAAAGCAGGATAGCGGTGGTTCTCCTTGGTGACATCGTCCAGGGCCTGGTGCAGGGCGCGGATGACGGGTTCCGGCGGTCTCAAGTCTGGATTTCCCACACCGAGGTCAATAACGTCGACACCCTCGCGAAGCTTTCTGTCCTTTGCCGCAAAGAGTTTTGCAAGAGCGTAGGTCGGAAGGTTCTTCACTTTATCGGAAGGTTCTGGCATAAAAGCCTCCTCGCAAGACGACACCTTTGGCGAAACTTGCAGGAACCATGAAGTCACATACAACCTGTAAGCATAGCATGAACGAGCGGCACGCCAAAGTGGTTTGTCTTACGCCTTGACTTGCGCTCTAGCTTACACTATTCTGCAGTGTGATTTTGAATTTCTGAATTGAGCCTGCGATCTCACGCACGCAGCTTCCACAGAGGTCCACCAAGGATTTGTACGTGAAAGAGACCGTTACCCTGCTCGGAGTGACCGTTCACAACGTGACTTCTGCTCACGCAGTCAGGGCAATCGACGGCTTTGTCTCCTCCAGAACGCCCCACAAGATAATAGTGGCAAACGCCGCGAAGCTGGTGAAGGCCCAGAAGGATTCTGAGCTCCTCCAGGCATTGCATACTTCCAATCTCGTGACAGCTGACGGGATATCGATTGTTCTCGGGGCGAGGATATTCGGAGTGAAGTTGTTGGAGAGAGTCACGGGTTCCGAGCATCTGGTGCCGCTCTCGTGCGAGCTTGCTGCAAGAAAGGGCTACTCGGTATTCTTTCTGGGCGCGAGTCCCGGGATTGCCGAAAAAGCCTCCCTGATTCTGAAGCGGCAATTTCCTGCCCTCAGAATCGCGGGCACTTACTCGCCCGCGTACAACATACTGCGCGATCAAACCGAGACGGAGAGGTCGATTCGGCTTGTCAACGACGCTTCGCCCGACATACTCTTCGTGGCTCTCGGTACCCCGAAGCAAGAGAAATGGATTTCCAGAAACCTGGAGAAACTCGGCGTGCCCGTGACCATAGGTGTGGGCGCCACGCTTGACTTCATCGCGGGAGCCGTGGCGCGGCCTCCGGCGTGGGTGCACAGAGTAGGTTTTGCCTGGCTGTACAGGCTCGTTCACGATCCGAAGCGTCTCTGGAGAAGAAATCTCGAAGGAGTCGTCTTCCTGTGGCTTGTGTTGAGGGAGAGATTTCTGGGGAGAGCGGAGTCGCGCGAGTAGGCCGACGGACGCTCGCGGCGTCTTCTCCGGAGCTTCGTGATTCGAGGCGTGCGCTTCTCGAAGTGTGGAGAGGCTTGGCCTTCGGCGTTCAAGCGCCAGAGAGTCTGTGTAGAATGGACGCCGTCAGAAGCGGGATCATTATCTCGTGATGGCCGGTGAGCTTTATCCCCACAGAGTCCCTTCCTATCCTCGTGGGTCTTTCCACGATATTCCTCAGCGGCCTGTAGTGTTGAATCATGTCGATGTTGGCGGCAGTGAAGGGCCAGAATCTTGTTCCCCTGTTCCTCACGCTTGCAATTGCCTTGAGGAAAACCTCGGGGAGTATCACGGCCGAACCGACGTTAACAACGACACCGCCTCTCAGGTGCTCGATGAGCGAAACAAAAAGCCTGAAGTCCCGCATGCTGGTTTCGCCGATGGCCTTGCCTGACGCTTCAGGGTGTTGGTGAATCACGTCAGTCCCGATTGCGACGTGGACCGTGAGAGGTATACCCTTCTCGTAACAGCTCCCCACCAGACTCTTCTCGATAAAGGGAGCCTTTGCCTCATGCAGTGCGCTTCCCAGCGCGCGACCCATGCCTTCGGCTCTCTCGAACCCCGCCGCCACGGCCTTGTTCATGAAGTGCGCGGTCTCGGCCGTCATCCCGAACACGCCCTCTTGGAGGGCGTCCTCCACTTCCTCGGAGGTTTTCCCCCACATGGCGATCTCGACGTCGTGGATCGCAGCCGACCCGGTCATGGCTAGAGCCGTCACGACATTCTCTTCGATGAGTTGTATGATGAGCGGCGACACTCCGGTCTTTATGACGTGCCCGCCGATCATGAATATGACGGGCCGCCTGTGTTTTCTCGCACTTACTATGGCCTCGACGAGTTTCTTGAAGTCTCTTCCGGCGAGTATGTCGGGAAAGATCTTGTGAATTTCGCCGCAGCTCAAGGAAGGAGAGAAGCCGGGCGAAAAGCTATCCACCGTAACCTTGCTTTTCCGGAGCGAGATGGAAACCTGCGACCCGGGCCGTCCGCGTCCGGCACGTGTGTGCGCGCCTGCCCGCCCGGCACTCTGCACTCGCTTCGGGCGTGACGAGGAAGCTCGAGCGCGCAATTTACTCCTTCGAGTATCTCGCATACTTTCCTCCGGCATTTTCGAGATGCATACCAGTGAGAATCGCAGAAATGGAGCCCACCGCAACCTTGCTCTTCATGAGCACGGGAATCTTGTATTCGTCGTCCGTGAGCCAAATAGTGAGACGTCCTTTCTGACGAAACAGACCGCTGGACTTCAAGATTGGCTCCACTACGACGCAGTCAAACTTGCCGATCGGCGTATCCACTGTCTCCTTGCGATAGACCATGACCTCGAGCGGGTAATTCTTCTTGTCCGAGTGACAAGGGACTTGAACACTGTCTCCGACGCCGAGGTTGAGAGTTCTGACGTAGAAGAAGGCCGACAGGATGTCCTGCGCGCAGGCAAGAAACTCCATCTCAGTTCCGTCCGAATACGTCGCGATCCGCCTTGCATGGTCAAAATTCACGGTAAACGCCGTCCGATAGTTGCCCTCGGATATATTCTTGGAGAAGCGCCTGGTGACGAAACTCTCTTTGTCGAGATAGGAGTCGATTCTGTCTCTCACCCTGTAGAACATGGAAAAAAGGCCGCTTGATTCTGCCTTGGAAACGAGATGGTAACACCGTCGTCCCTCGATCTCTTCGACGCTCTCCACCTGCATGAGCGCATCGCCGGCCTTTATGACGCCGTACTGTATCGAGAACTGAAACCATTCTCCGGCGTCAAAAGGCGTGCGAGCCGGTCGTACGTGACAGGAGTCGGTCGAGTCCAAAGAGACTGCGTTGCGCGGCCTTGCCTGGCCGAGAATCGCGTCCTCGGCCTCCGTCGCTGGCGCGAGTGTCCACGCGAGCGCCATCAGCAACGCGGCCGAGACGCTCACAAGAGATATGTTCTTTCTTCTGCCGGCCCAGACAGTCCCGCAGAGATTTCTCATTGTTCCTCCAAAGGCCCAGGAGCGGAGTCTCTTCGAGTGCCCCTAAGTAATCCTTTTGCCACGGGTGTTCCCCTCGCGCACCAGTTGATGGCGCGAGCCTTCAGTCCCTCGAGCTTCGCCGTCGGCCCTCCCTCGAGCTTTCTTCTGAGAGAGCCGACTGTGTCGATCCTGTAAATGGCAGTTCGTTCCATACTATAGAGTGGATCGACATTCTCTCCACGTTTCTTGAAGAGTGTAAACGCGGCCTCGTACCCACAATCTCTGGCCGCTCTTGCTACCGAAGCATTATAAATGCCAAAAGGATACGAAAGATAGGGTACTTTCTGCGCAAGTCTGCGTTGTATTGTGACGCGCGAATTCTCCAGCTCCTCCCTCAGCTCGCCGTCGCTGAGACGCGTGAGGTCCCTGTGAGTAACGGTGTGTGAATAGAACTTTGTCCCGTACGACGCGGCGGTTTCGATGTCGCTCCAGGCAAGATGCTCGAATTTTCTCCAGCCAACGTTCACGTCCCAGAGATTCTTCTTACCAACGAAGGCAGTGACGATGAAGACCGAGGCAGGAACTGAGTAGTCCCTCAGCAGCGGGAGAGCAAAGTCCTTCAAGGCGAGGTATCCGTCGTCGAAAGTAATCGCGACCGCCCTGGCGTGACCGGCGGAAGCGTCCGCTTCCGGAAGTAATTCCTCCAACGTACAAAAACGGTACTGGCTCTCCTTCAAGAACCTGACGTGACTTTCGAACTGTGAAGGCGTCACCCATGTTCCTCCCAATTCGAACCTAGTGTCAACTTTGTGATAGAGCAGAATCGGAGGATTGTGTCGCAACATGACCCTTGTCCGTTCCTCCAAATGCCGAGTTGCCACGCCCTAATCCTTCTCCCCGCGCACCGTTCTCAGGGCGTCCTTGGATGGAACTTTGTTCTTGAAAGCGATTGAACCTTGTGCAAGCATACGCTTTGAAGTCGGACTTACTCTAGCACAGCGCCTCAAGATCCACAACGAGATACGGGGGAATGAGACGAGCGGAATACTGTTTCCGCGTGACCCCCGATGGCCTCGGAGCGACGGATGCAAAACGGGACATCTTCCTGGAAGGCAGTGGCGGCCGTTCTTATTCCTGTTATCGTCTCGTCCATTCTTGTTGCAGCCATGCTCCTCGTGGTAGGTGGCCAGAGTTTATCGCTCTACTGACCCCCGGGAAAGGCCGACGCCTTTGAGAGTTGGAGCCCGTGGCTACTCGCGAACAGAGGCGCGGAACGCGTCCACTACCAGAAAAGCGTTGACTTTTGCGGTGGAGCGTGTTATAGTATCTACGGTTAAGGCTGTGTGCTTCTTGTCGGGCGAGTCGTGGCTGCCCTGTTTCTTTTGGGTAGCTTGTTGTTGCCACCAACCAGTGGTATAGGCCCACAGCCAAGCCGGGGGTTGATCAAGGAAGGGTCACGGTCAGTTCTGTGGACCGCAGGCTGCCGTGTTTTCCACTCGCCGGCCGCCAGCGCATCATGCTTGTGGTTACGTAGACTTGGCTAGGTGGGTAAATTGGTAGAGCGTTCGGAAGCGACTAGGCGCGTGATCGACGTAGTCGTCTCGTCGGTCTGCTTGGTGTTCTTTTCTGTGCTCTTCCTGTTCATCGCTCTCGCCACCAGGGTCGGAACGCGCGGTTCGGTTCTCTTCAGGCAAAAGAGAGTAGGAATAGGAGAGAGGCCCTTCACCATATATAAGTTCCGGAGTATGCCGGAACCGTGTGAGGTGTTTCTCGACCAGCGAAGACCAGTAGAAAAGGAAGTGTCCAGGGTAGGGAGATTTCTAAGGGGGCCGGGGCTCGACGAGCTTCCTCAGTTTGTCAATGTGCTCAAAGGGGAAATGAGCCTCGTTGGCCCGCGTCCTTTGATACCGGAGGAGCTCTACTGCCAGGGAGACCTCTACTACCTTGTGCGTAATCGCTGCCGCGTCAGGCCCGGGTTGACGGGTCTGTGGCAGATAACGAACAGAGAAAAGGGTGCCGTCCCCCCATTCTTGAGAGAGATGCTTGCCTGCGATGCTTTCTATATAGAGAATCGCAGCATATGGCTGGACTTGAGAATCTTGTTCGTGACGGTTCTTTACGTGGGAGGTTGCCTCTTCAAGAATGTGACACCTTCCAGGAACGGCAAGGGGCACGTGACTCTCGTGCCTTCCAAGGAGATCGCAAGGGTGTCCGAACCTCAGTCATATACTGAGGCCAGAACGTCCAAAATTGTGTAGTGTCTTTGCGTTACGGAGGTGATGCGCCGCTCAAGCTTGCTAAGGGCGATTTCTGAAAACTGAATAAGGATCTCCCTGTTGGGAGGTTGACCTTTCGGTATTTCGTCCTTTGCTTCTTGAGCGCCGGTGTCAGATTCTTTTTGCTCAAGTCTGATTGACGGCACAGGCCGGTTTTGCTTTGAGAAGCGGGACCGGCTCTTTTGTTTGGGGTTGACACATGAGAGAAGTGCTATTCCGTTCGTCGTTTGAGCCTACAGGCAGAGCGCAAGGGCGTTCCGAGGTCTCGCGCACTGGGCCCTACGCCGGGCCATCCGGAAATCCTGCGTCCGGGATGATTGTCCGGGGAGAGACCGCGGCACGTGCCTTGTGGATCATCACGGATGATACTTTCTACCTGCGCCACTTTAAGAGAGTGCTTGACCTTGTTCTTTCGCTAATAGGCATGATCTTGGGAATCCCCCTGGCTTGTCTCATTGCGCTGGCGATAAAGCTAGACTCGCCCGGTCCTGTCCTGTTCAAACAGGTGAGAGTAGGCCAGGGGGGAACCCTCTTCGTCTTCTACAAATTCCGTTCGATGTTCGTCGGGGCGGAAGGAATAAAGAAGGAATTTCTTCACCTGAACGAGATGGACGGGCCAGTGTTCAAGCTCTTCGACGACCCACGAATTACGCGAGTAGGTCGCTTCCTGCGTAAGAGCAGTCTTGATGAGCTTCCTCAGCTCATCAACGTCTTGAGAGGGGACATGTCACTTGTCGGACCAAGGCCGCCTGTCCCAGAAGAGGTGAGGCTCTATGAGCCGTGGCAGATGCGCAGGCTGGCCGTGAAACCAGGTATGACGTGTCTCTGGCAGGTCAGCGGCAGAAGCATCATAGGTTTTGACGAGTGGATGAGACTTGACACCCAGTATATTCGTAACCGGTCCTTTCTCTTAGACTTACGGATTCTTCTCAGGACCATTCCGGCCGTCCTTTCCGGCACCGGAGCCTACTAGGCTTGGCACGTGTCTTGCTGCTGGAGGTCAAGGGGTAAGAGGCTCTTGGGGTTATCGCTTGTTTGACACCCCGATTTGCCTCTGTTATTTTAACGACTGACTTCGGCGCTGGTGCTTCGGTTCGTCTGACGATCGCTGCAAGGAGTGGAAACACGTGAAGCTGTCTCTGGTTGGTAGAAGAGCTCCCTCCTCTAAAGTGCGTGGCAGACCTCGCCGTGGCGAGGCTGGTTGTCTTCTCGGGGCCATGAAAGCCTGGGGTCCGCGGAGAAGTCGACGCATGTGCTGCGTGACAAGCTACTTGCCGCTCTTGGCGATGTTCGTTTCACTCGCGGTTGGAGGTTGTGCGACAACTGAGAAGGCGCCTTCAAACATGGAGAGTGGCATCATAAGGCTCGAGAAACTCACGCAGCCGGAGGAGGCAGGTGTATGGGAAGCAGGAAAGGACCGGGTAGGTTGGGAGGCGGATTCTTACAAGCTCCAGTCGGGCGATGAGGTGGAAATCCGTGTTCTTTACAACAATGACCTGTCGACGGTGACGCGCGTCCTGCCTGACGGCACGATTTCGGCCCCGATAGTGGGCCAGATTGGCGCTACCGGCAAGACTCCCAGTGAGGTCGCCGCAGCAATCGCCGAGGGGTTGAGCCAGTACATAGTCGAGCCCAAAGTATCTCTCTTGGTGAGAAAACTCGCCGGCAACTACGTCTTCGTTATGGGAGAGGTCAAGTCGCAGGGCGCCTACGAGGTTCTTGGGCCCTTGACCGTCACGCAAGCCATAGCGAGGGCGGGGGGTGGGACCAACGCAGCCAAGCTGAATAGCGTCCTCGTCATCAGGAGGACGTCTCCTGACACGGTTGTAGGTATGAGAGTCAACGTTGATTGGCTTCTCAAGAATAGAGTCTCCTCAAAGGACAGGACAGTGCGTGCCTACGACATCATCTATGTACCCTCCACCTTTATTGGAAAGGTCGACGTCTTCCTTGAGCAGTTCTTCACTAAGACCTCGTCTCCGTGGCTCTGGTATATCTGGGCGCGCTACGCGATTGACTGGAAAGCAACCAGTAACCTGGAGACTCCAACACGATGATATAGAGAGGCGCGATGTGCGGGCAGGACGAGGCGTGATGAACTGAGCGAGAGTCAAGCGAGGAAAAGTGGCAGAGCGCGAGACAGAAAGGTACGAAGCTACGCTGAGGGATTACCTCGGCATCATGTTCCGGCAGAAGTGGGTAATCCTCACTGTTCTTGCTATTCCGACCATCGTTGTTCTCGTCCAAACACTCGGATCGAGGACGTTGTACAAGTCCACATCAACGGTGCTGTTGAGGAGAGGGCAGAAAGAGAGTGCGATCGTCCCTTACGTGACCGTGCTTCCCTGGGAAGAGCAGGTTAGTTCGGAGGAGCAAACTGCGACCAGTGCGGTTGTCATAGCAGAGGCCCAGGGTATACTCGACGGATGGCAGACCCAGGTGCCTGAAAAGGAGCGCATTAGGATAAGGGCTGCGTCTGCTGAGGCAGGAATCGTAGGGGAGTCGAACGTTCTGGCCATCTCATATGTGGACTACAAGCCCGAAGTCGCAAGAACGGTGACCCAGGCCCTGACCGACGCGTACGTGAAGTACAGGCGGGAGACGGGTCTTGCTCCTGGCCTTCTGGGTTTCTTCGACACGCGAATCGAAGAGGTGAAGACCAGACTTGACGAATTGCGCAAAGAGCGAGAAGTGTTCATGCAGGAACACGGCGTAAACGATCTTGATTGGAAGACCAAGACGCTGCTTGACATGTGGAACAACTTGTCTTCGCAGGTCAGCGACGCCGTTTCTGCGCGAGTTGTCCAGGAAGCCAAGATCGCTCAGATGAGGAAGCTCTTGAGCAATCCTGACGTGGAGATGCCCATTTTTGACGACGAGGCTCTTGGCGGCCAGTCCGTCATACCTACGCTTCGCGGCACCAGAGCAAGTATCAGGCAGGAACTGGAGAAAGTGCAGGCGAATTATACGGACAAGGACCAACGTGTTATTGCGCTCAGGAGACAACTTGCCGAAGTGGAAGACCAGTTGAGCAAAGAGGTGAAGCAGGCGATAGTGATCGCCGAAGCCAGACTGGGCCCACTCGTGGCCAATGAGAATCAGCTCAAGCAGGGTGTGGCCAGAGTGGAGGCGCAGTTGGTGGGATATCCCGAGCAAGACGCCGTGCTTGGCGATCTCGATACAAGGATAAGAATACTTGAGAAGGACTACGAATCCCTGACGAGTAAGAAGACCGAAGCCATGGTTTCCAAGGAGAGCTCTCCCGAGTGGGATGTCATCCTGCTTTCTTCACCTTCCCATGCCGTGGCGCTCAGGACAAAGGACTACGTGAGACTTTCTCTGGGGCCTCTGCTGGGCCTCTTGGTAGGAATAGGCTTGGCGTTCTTGTTTGACAGTCTTGATCATTCGGTGAAGACAAAGAGCGAGGCCGAGACTCTTATCGGCGTCCCTGTCGTTGCGTCAATTGTTGACTTGAAAGGCTGGGACAGGACGCTGCAAGAGTTGGAGAGCAAGAAGTGACGTACGAGGATTTCTACGGACTCAAAGAAAATCCCTTCGGCGTGACACCGGATCCCAGGTTCTTTTTCTCGAGCAAGGGCCATCAGGACGCGCTTGCCTATCTTCGATACACCCTTGGGGAACATAAGGGCTTTGCGGCGGTGACTGGAGAGGTTGGAGTGGGGAAGACGATGGTGGTCAAAACATTCGTTGAGTCGCTCAATGGCGGCGTAGACCTGGCGGTCGTGTTGAACCCGAAGCTTTCGTTCAAACAGCTTCTCTCCATCGTCGTGAAGGAACTCGGCTGCACGGTCAAAGGAAAGAGCAAGGCAGAGCTTCTAATGGATCTCGGGCAATTTCTTGTCGAAGCCAGACGCCGAGGCAGAAGCGTGATTCTCATCATAGATGAAGCTCAGAATGTTCCCGTCGCCTCTCTCGAGGAAATACGCATGCTGTCGAACCTGGAGTCCGACGACAGAAAACTCCTCCAGATAGCGCTCGTGGGGCAGCCCGAGCTTGAGGAGCTTCTGCAGTTGAGGTGCCTGAGGCAGCTCAGGCAGAGGATTCCGGGTGTGTGCACGATCACGCCTTTGTCCCGAGGCGACGTCGAAGAGTATGTGACAACGCGCATGGCCAAAGCCGGTTCAGACGGGTCGCTCAAGTTTACCGGCGACGCCCTTGACGAGATCTATAGGTACTCAGGTGGAACGCCGAGGCTGATAAACTTTGTCTGTGACAGAGCTCTCCTACTCGGCTTTGTTGAGGAAGCACGGCTCATCGACAATAGACTTGTGCTCACCGCCGTCAAGGACTTGGATGGCGGCTTGGGGAAGGAGCAGGCGACGGAGGGGCGCGTGATCTCTCAGCAGTGTGACTGAAACTCGATCAAATGGGGTGCCTATCCTGACACGGCCGACACAAGATGTCGGCATCGAAATGCAAACCGGGAGGGGCTTAGGTGAGCAAGATCTCAGAAGCGCTTGACAAGGCTGACAGAGAACGAAGACGAGGTGAGGAGTCAGGGGGTCTTGTTGCGGAAGAGTCCGAGTTGGGCCCATCGCTTTCGGGCGACATACCACGCTCGGTGTGGCGCGAGCTCGGCATCATGAGGAATCTTGTGGAGTCGCAGCTTCCTTCTCGCAAGTCTCGCTCGCTGCTCTTGACGAGCGCTACTCCAGAGGAGGGTGTGTCCACAATAACCGCGAATTTCGCCAAGGCGCTCGCCGACGATCCTCTGCTAAACATACTCGTCACGGATGCAAATCCGGGGGACGCCACCCAGCATGAGCTGTTCGGACTGGAGAACAGAGCCGGTTTCGTGGAGTACGCCAGAGGGGACGCAAGACTGGAGGACGTGATCCAGACCACGACTCGCAGGAATCTTTGTGTCATAACGAGCGGGATGACCACGGCTGGAATGTTTCAGTTGGCGGGGACCGAGGGAGTGGCTGCTTTTGTAGAGAGCCTTCGATCTCGTTTTCAATACCTCTTTCTTGACGCACCGCCAGTCCTATCGTACCCGGAGACGTCTGTTCTCGGTAGTCATGTGGACGGCGTGCTTCTTGTGGTGCGTGCACTCAGCACCCGACGAGAAGCCGTTGCGCGCGCCCGAGACACGCTCATGAAGTCCGGCTGTAACGTAGTCGGCGTCGTCCTCAACAGGTACAAGTACTCCATCCCAGAATTCATCTATAGAAGAGTCTGATGTGCTCGAGCCTCTCATTCTTGAGCAAGGAGGGCCCTCCAGGTCGTTTCTTTGATGGAAGAGCTAGTCTACGAAGGTTCGACAGATGACGAAGAGAGACTCCGGGGGGTCCTGGAGAGGGCAGCAAGATACATAGTGGAGAGGGTTGGCAAGAAGGGCCTGGAAGCCATAGTATTGGCGGGTGGTTTTGGTAGGGGGGAGGGGACTCTGCATAGAGACGACGGTGCGCCGGGCCTTCCGTTCAACGACCTTGACCTGCTTCTCGTCGGAACGAGACGAGGCATAGCGTCGGGCGTGCTGCGACATCTCAAGAGTTCTCTGGCGCAGCTTCTTGGCGTGGATTTTCTGGACATAGGCTACATGTGCTCTTCTCAGTTTCGTGAGGCTCGACCTACCATCTTTCTCTATGACCTCAAGTACGGGAGCAAGATTCTCTGGGGTTCACCCGACGTCCTTGAGCAGGTCCCGTCGTTCGCCAGCTCCGATTTGCCTTTGACCGAGGCCACGCGACTCTTTCTGAACAGAGGAATTGGTCTGCTTTACGTTCTTCTCTCGATTGAGCGCGGCGAGACCGGTTCCGTCTCCAGGAAAAACGCTGCCGTCGCGTGGAGCAAGGTCGTACTTGCCGCGGGCGATGCAATCTTGCTCGAAAGAAAGCTCTACCACTGGTCGTACGTTGAGAGGATGAAGCGAATCGATGAGATGTCCGGAAGTTCTGTCGCCGATGGGGATTTTCTCCAAAAACATAAGAGCGCCACTCTGTTCAAACTCACGGCAGATTTCGGAGTCTTGCCCACGCAGGACCCCGCTCGGCTTTGCGTGGAGGCGAGATTCTTGCACGAGAAGTACTTCAGGTGGGTCGAGCAAAATAGAACGTTCGCGAACCTCACGGACTGGACAGCGTACCCGTCTGTTCTGCTCAGGGTGGGGCTTAGGCCTCTGCGAGGGAGGCTCAAGGACTCTCTGACGGAGCTGAGGAGTGCCCTGGGCCACGTTGACAGGCTGGGTCGCTTCGCCAGGCTTCCCCTGTGGGGCGAGGAACGAAGACTCGCGCTCCTTCCTTTGGTCCTGTATGCGATTCAGGAATCCGTGAGCCCGCCAAGGGAGAACGGCTATCTTGAAGCAGCGTGCATGATCGAATTCGGGCGCAGGAGAGTCGAGGCTCAAGACTGGAATCTGTTGGCGAGCGCGCTTGTCGGGGAATCTCATCCATGAACAACAAGAGAAGCGTCAGGAGCAAGCGTGGATACGGGAGAATCTCCATTTTTGTGCTTGTGGACGCACTCGGATGGCAGTTTGCCCAGGCGCACGCCTTTCTCTCAGACATGTTGCCCTTCAGGTATCCCGTGGAGACAGTCCTCGGCTTCAGCTCGGCAGCGATCCCCACGATCCTGAGCGGAGAGATGCCGGAAGTGCACGGCAACTGGTGTCTGTTCAAGAAGGCGAAGTTCTCCTCTTGTTTCAAGTGGACTCTTCCCATGCTCGTCTTGCCCGCGCTGTTGAGAGAGAATCATCGTACCCGCAGCCTCGTGTCTGCGTTGACCCGCGCGATGTACGGAATCTCAGGCTACTTCTGTCTGTACGAAGTCCCCGTCTCGATGCTCCATCGTCTTGACTACGTCGAAAGGAAAAACCTGTGGGCCCCCGGCGCACTGTCAGGGTGTCCGAACATTTTCGATAGACTCACGTCGTGTTCTGTTCCCTACTACTCCAGCGGATGGAATCGCTCCGACGAGCATAGGACGGAGGCTTCGTCCGGCGCTCTCTCGGACGGGCCACTTCGGTGCTGTTTCTTGTACTTGAGCGAGCTGGATGCCGCCCTACATCGCTTCGGCCTGGAATCCAGACAGACCAAGGAGGCGCTTGCGGCTGCGGGCGTAAGAATCAGAAGGCTCGTTGCGAGGGCCGAAAGACTCTATTCGTGCGTTGAACTCTTTGTCTTCTCTGACCACGGCATGACACCCGTCACGGAATGTCATGACCTACAGTCGGTGATGACTTGTTCCGGGCTCGACGGCTCCCGCCATCAGGCATTTTTCGATGCGACGATGGCGCGCTTCTGGCCCAAGGACACTGAGGCGAAGGCACAGATCGAGAAGGTGCTCGCCCCGCTCCAATTCGGCAGAATCCTGTCCGACGCGGACAGGACAGAGCTGGGTCTGAGATTTAGAACCAACGAGTATGGGGAGATCATCTTCGTCATGAATCCGGGCCATCTGATCGTGCCGAGCCACGTGGGAAGCAAGGCTCTCGAGGCGATGCATGGCTTTCATCCTTCGGACGAGTACAGCCGTGCTTGCTTTCTCTCTTCGAAGGAGCTCGATGTCCCTCCGCATCACGTGCGCGATCTGTTCTCGTTTTTTGTGAGGCAGCTCGATCTCGATGTCACGAAAACTGTCGGGGCGACGGGACCGCGCCGGTCTGGGATCAAGGAAGGCGATCGTGAGGACACTGCGGGATTCGAGTCTGAACAATCCAGTGCGCCCCAATTCTAGGTTGACGAACAAAATACAGGGAGAAGCGTGAGAGACTGGGACGATCAGGGCGAGCCGACGGCCGATGGACAGGCCGCGGTGCCACATCGGAAGGGGTTGTGACCGGAGACGACGCGAGACGAAACTTCACTGCACGCAAGGTCTCCGTGGCGATGGGCTGGAGTGTCGGCGCAAGGGTGACACGGCTTGCCATAGGTGTGGCCACTTCGATCATCGTAGTGAGGGGTCTTGGAAGGTATGACTATGGTGTTCTGAGCATCGTAAGAACGATTCTGACCTTTTTGGCCTTCGTCTGCGGATTGGGATTGGGTCAGGCTCTTCTGAGATTCATGCCCGAGCTGAGGATCAAGCGTGACGTCGAGGGAATGAGAGGGCTTTTTGCTTTCGTGCTCGTCGTACAGGTAATAGCCTGGGCAGTATTTCTTGCCATCTTCACCTTTGGGGCGGGCAGCATTGAAGTTCTGTACCGGACACCCGGTCTGGCTTTCATTCTCAAAGTCGGAGTGGCCCTCATTCTGATCGATCTTGTGGGTCTTCTGCTTTCGCAGATGCTGACTTCTTTCTACGACGTGAAACTCCTCAGCGTGTACACGACCATCTCGCTTCTCGTCACACTTGGCCTGACCGTAGTGTTTCTGAAGATGGGCTATGGGGTCTTGGGTGTTCTGGTGGCGGCAGCCGTCTCGGGGGCCATGCTTGCGGTGGCTCTGTTTGATCGCTGCGCTCTTCATGTCCCCCTGAGTCTCAGACCCTCCCTGTCCGACGCGAGGAGAGTACTTAGGTACTCTATGCCTTTTGCCGTGATATCTCTGCTCAACCTCATAACGTGGAGACAGTCGGAGACGCTGTTCCTGGGCTACTTCAGGACTCCCGTCGAGGCGGGACTCTTTGATCTCGGCTACAGGATTCCACAACAGATGCTCGAGCTGGTGCCTGGAGCCGTGTGGCCGTTGCTCCTGGCCACGTTTTCGGAAGTCTATTCGAGGAGGAGAGAATCTCTCGGGGACGCCATCAGCGGCTACTACAAGCTTCTCTTTGTCTTGGTGGCACCGATCTCCATTTTTGGCGCGGCGATTTCGGGACCAGCTGTTAGAATACTCTTCGGTTCGGAAATGGCCAGCTCTGGAACGCTGGCTCAGATGTTCTTCTTGATTTTCTCGGTCTCGTTCTTTTCAACTCCACTGAGCATGGCACTGTACGTGAGGGAGCTCACCTGGTTGAATCTCGTCATATACATCTGCAATGCTACCGTGAACGTGGGATTGGATTTTGTACTGATACCCAGATACGGGTTGTACGGCGCGGTGGTGCCGGTGGGATTGGTAGTATTGGCCTCGCCTTTTGTCTATTACTACACGCTCAGACGAGTGGGCTTCAGCTATTCGATACCTTGGGGTTTCATCGGGAGATGCTACCTGGCCTCTTTGCCCTTGCTGAGTTTCTTTGTCTTTGCGAGGCGGATTAGCTCGGTCGGCAGTCTGATCGCGATATGCGTACTGGGAATCCTGGTTTTCTGGGGATCGGCCAGGTTGGTGCGCATTTTCAGGAATGAAGAAAAGATCCTTCTCGAGGGGCTCGGTCCCCCCATCAGGTCGCTCGTTCTGGGCGTGTTCGGTTGGAAAGGTCAACGTTAAGAGTGCCGATCCATATTGACTGAGGTGGTAAACATGGAAAAAGGAAGAGTCCTTGTCACGGGAGGGGCCGGCTACGTCGGCTCCCACTTGGTACGCAAGCTGCTCTCAAGGGGCTACGCAGTCAGGGCTTTGGACAGCCTGCTCTTCGGAGACGCTTCCGTCAGCGAACTCCACTCGAACCCCGACTTCGAGCTCGTGAAAGGAGACATCAGGCACATCGAGGACGTCGCCGAGTCGATGGAAGGCTGCTACGCGGTCGTTCATCTGGCAGGACTTGTGGGAGACCCGGCCTGCGAATTGAAGCCGGAACTCACGCATGCGATCAACTACGAGGCCACGAAATTGATGGTGGAGATCACGAAATACAAAGGGCTCAAGAGGTTCATATTCGCCTCTACGTGCAGCGTTTATGGGGCCGCAGAAGACTACGTCTTGAACGAAGGCTCCGTAGTCAATCCCGTGTCTCTATATGCGGAAACGAACCTCAGGTCCGAGCAGATAATACTCAGAGGCTTCGACGGGACCGACGTGGTTTGTTCAATCATGAGATTGGCGACGGTCTACGGCGCGTCCTACAGGATGAGGTTCGATCTCGTCGTGAACATCCTCTCGGCAAAGGCCGTGAAGGAAGGGAAGATCAAGATATACGGCGGCAAGCAATGGAGACCCAACGTACATGTCGAAGATGTGGCGGAGGCTTGCGTCATGCTGCTGGAGTCGCCCCCTTCACGGGTGGACAAAGAGACCTTCAACATCGGCAGCAACGAACAGAACTACAGGATCGCCGAACTCGGAGACATCGTCAGACAGTGTATCCCCGGCATCGGCGTCGATACCCTCGACGAAAGTCCTGACCCGCGCAGTTACCATGTCTCTTTTGACAAGGCGCGTCACGTGTTAGGTTACAGGGTAGGACGCACCGTGAAGTCCGGAGTGCTGGAGATTCAGAAGATGTTCTCGGATGGGCTGGTAAAGAATTACCTTGACGACGTGTACTACAACGTCAGGTACCGCTACAAGTGAGGAGGCCGATGAAATCTTCACTCGCATCCCTGGGGGGACGACCTGTACGTGAAAAGTTCTTGCCCTTCGCGCTTCCCCTTCTGGGCGAAGAAGAAAAACAGGAAGTCCTCAAGGTGCTCGACTCAGGATGGATCACCACGGGTCCCCGAACCTTCGAGTTCGAAAAGAGGATCGCCGCATACGTGGGGGCTTCCCACGCAATAGCGCTCAGCTCATGCACGGCGGCGCTCCACGTCTCGCTGGCCGCTCTCGGCATCAAAGAGGGTGACGAAGTCATTACGTCGACCCTCACGTTCTGTTCTACCGCGAACGTCGTATTGCATCTGAGAGCGAAACCCGTGCTCGTTGACGTCGAACGTGAGACTCTGACGATGGATCCGTCCCAGCTCGAAGGAAAGATCACACGTAAGACAAAGGCCATCGTGCCCGTCCACTACGCGGGCCATCCGTGCAGGATGGACGAAATAGCGGCCATTGCCCGGGCCAAGGGGATTCCGATTGTGGAGGACGCCGCTCACGCTCTTGGCGCCAAGTACAGGGACAAGAAGATAGGCACGTTGAGCGAGGTCTCCTGCTTCAGTTTCTATGCGATCAAGAACATAACGACCGCCGAGGGGGGCGCCGTGACTCTGGAGGACGAGGAATTGGCAAACAAGATTCGTCTCTACAGCCTTCACGGAATGAGCAAGGACGCGTGGAAGAGATACAGTTCCACGGGCTCGTGGTACTACGAGGTCTTGTACCCGGGTTTCAAGTACAATCTCACCGACATTCAATCTGCCCTCGGTCTCTGCCAGCTTGAGAAGATCGAAGCCTTTCTGGCCAAGAGGCACGAGCTCGCCTCGCTCTACGACGAGGCATTCTCCGACGTGGACGAGGTAAGTACTCTCTCCGTTCGGCGTGAAGCTACTCATGCGAGGCATCTCTATCCAGTGCTTCTCAATCTTGGCAGGCTTGGCATAGACAGAGCGAGATTCATTGAGGAATTGAGAGCGGAGAACATAGGAACTACCGTGAATTTCGTGCCCGTGCACATGCACCCTTACTATCGTGACACTTTCGGCTACAAGAGCGGCGACTTTCCGGTCGCAGAAGATGCCTACGCGCGGCTTATCTCCCTGCCGCTTTATCCTCGGATGACCGTGCGGGACGCTCAGGACGTGGTCGAAGCCGTGAAGAAGATCGCCCTCTATTACAGGAAGGGCTGACCGCGACGGAGGAGAAGAGAAGAATGAAGGCAAATCGAGTCTCCCTGCGTGCCCTGGGAGCAGAGGATCTGGAGAGAACGCTCCAGTGGGTGAATGATCCGGAAGTGACCAGATTCACTGGTACCGTGTTCCCTGTCTCCGGGAGTGAGCACCAATTCTGGTATCAGGAGCTTCTGAAGGACCACACAAGACGAATGTTCGCTATCATGACGTCGGACGGCAAGCACATCGGGAATATCGGCGTGAAGAACATCGACTGGGTCGCGAGAAACGCCGAAGTCTTGGTCTACATCGGCGAGGCAGACTTCAGAGGGAAAGGATACGGAACCGAGGCAATTGCGGCCCTGAGCGATTTCGCCTTCCGGAGGCTCAACCTGCACAAGCTCTACGCCAGGGTCTTTTCCTACAATGAACGCGCCGCGAAGAGCTTCGAGCAATGCGGTTTTCAAGGTGAGGGGCTCTTGCGGGAGCACGTCTTCAGGGACGGTCGCTATCATGAGGTTGTCATCCTGGGTCTCTTGAGAAAGGAACAGGAGTCTGGTTCCTGATCTTGCCAAATGATGTCGGGGAAAGTGCTCGTCATAGGGGCAGGCTTCCTACAGGCCTTTGTGATCAGACGAGCCTGCGAAATGGGGCTCACCGTCGTAGCCGTTGACAGAGATCCCAGGGCTCTCGGCTTCGAGTGGGCCCACAAGCGGGTGGTCGTGGACATAAAGGACCAGGGGAGCTGTCTCGAGGTCGCTGAAAGCGAGAGCGTTGACGCCGTCCTGTCGGTCTGCACCGATCTTGCGGTGAAGACGGTGGCTTTTGTTGCGGGCTCTCTCGGTCTTCCGGGGCTTCCCGCCGAAGCAGCGCGAACGTGTACAAACAAGGCGCTGATGAGAGAAACACTCGCGCGTGCGCACGTGGGGCGTGTCGCTTTCGGGAAGGCGAGCTCTCCGGAGGAGGCGGTCCGGGCTGCTTCTTCGATTGGTTTTCCCTGCATCCTCAAACCGGTGGATTCGGTGGGGAGCAGGGGAGTCACAAAAATAGATAACGTCTCGCTGGTTGTGGCAGGTTTTGAGGCCGCGGCTCGAGCGTCCGCTTGCGGAGACGTCATCGTAGAGGAATTCATAGACGGTCCGGAGATTAGCGTGGAGGCCGTCACGCGGGGAGGAGAAACTACGATTGCCGCCGTGACTGACAAGATTACGAGCGGCCCGCCGCATTTCGTTGAACTGGGGCACACCCAGCCGTCCGTGTTTTCGGACGAACGGGCAGTGAGAGAGACCGTTCAGGACTGTGTGCGTGCGCTCGGAGTGGACTGGTCAGCCAGCCACACCGAGCTAAGACTTACGGAAGAAGGCCCGCGAGTCATGGAGGTGGGTGCGAGGCTCGGAGGTGACAGGATCACTTCGGACCTCGTGCCTCTTTCTACCGGAATAGACCTCATGGAGGCGGTGATCCTGACTTCCTTCGGCCGTGCGCCGCAAATGACACCGCGGTACAGGAAGGGTTCGGCCATACGTTATTTGCGTGTGCCCCCCGGTAGGATAACAGCGATACGGGGAGTCGAGTCCGCCCGTTCGGTGGCGGGCGTGACGGACGTACACATGGACATGTCAATCGGGGACACCGTTCCTCGACTCAGGAGTAGCCTCGATAGAGTCGGGCACGTCGTGGCACAGGGTCCTAGCGCATCTGAGGCAGCCAGCGCGGCCGAAGAGGCCGTGGCCAGGATAGAAGTAGAGGTGAGACAGTGACAAGAGGTTCACGTATTCTCGTGGTGATTCCGGCTTACAATGAGGTCTCAAACGTGGGCAAGGTCGTGGAAGAGGTGAAGAGAGAGGCTCCCTCTGTCGACGTCTTGGTGGTAGACGACGGATCCATCGATGCTACGGCCGACGCGGCTCTCAAAGCCGGAGCCATCGTTGTCAAGCTGCCCTTCAACCTCGGAATGTTCGAGGCGGTGAGGACGGGTTTTGTCTACGCGGACAGGAAGGGCTACGACATCGCAATCCAGGTCGACGCCGACGGGCAACACGTTCCCCGTGAGATAGGAGCGCTGGTAGATCCAGTCGTCAGAGAGGGTTTTGATGTCGTAGTGGGCTCCAGATATCTTGAGAGTCGCGGATACAGAACACCTTTCTTTCGCAAGTGCGGCATCAGTCTGTTCGCATGGCTCACGTCGGTGGTGTTGGGACAGAAAATCACAGATACAACATGCGGTTTCAGGTCCTACGGCACGCGCGCAATAAGGATGTTTGCCAGGTACGACTCGGCCGAGTTCAAAGACTCCGTGGGGCTTGTGATTCTTGGAAGGGCAGGGCTGAAGATAAAGGAAATCCCGGTGACAGTGCGTGAAAGGATTGGAGGCAGGTCGACGATCTCGACCATCAAGGCGCTCATCTATCCCTTCGACTTCGTCCTTTCGCTCGTGGCCGTACTTGTGAGAACGAGACTTACCGTTCCTGGAGGTGAAGCATGATAACTCCCAGAGTAGAGCGCTTCGCTATTGTGATTAGTATAGTGCTCATACTCATCGTGCTGGACATGGTGAGAAGACGAAGGCTGAGAGAAAGGTATTCGCTCGTCTGGCTCTTTGCAGTTGTGGCAATGACGACACTCGTGGTGTGGGAGAAGCTCTTGGTCTCGATCACTTCCATGATCGGAGCCACGGATCCTTCTTCCACTCTGTTTCTTTTCGGAATCCTATTTGCACTCGTGATCCTTCTTCATCTTTCAAACAAGGTCTCGGATTTCTCAACGCAGCTCAGGATACTGGCCAAGGAAATGGCCGTGCTGAACGCCCAACTCTCGGAGGTTCGCCCTGCGCATTCAACTCGTGAGGAGGGGGCGCGAGACAAGAACCTGGGCCGTGAGTCGGAAGGAAGCAGAGTAATCGAGGAGGGCCGGTTATGAAAACCGCCGTCTACGTATTCGTGTGCGTGACCATGCTTGTGGCCGGGCAACTTCTGGTCAAGCATGGACTCACTCTGAAGGGTGGGTTTCAGCTTTCTCTCTCTTGCTTCTGGCCCGAGTTCACCAAGCTCATCACGTCCGGCTACATATGGCTGGGAGCGTTCGTGACCATGAGCAGCGGGCTACTCTGGATGGACGTGCTTTCGAAGAGAGAGCTCAGCTTCGTCTATCCCTTGATAAGCCTGACGTACGTGTTTTCTCTCGCCGCATCGACCCTCATCTTCAGAGAACATGTTTCTCCGCTCCGCTGGTTGGGAGTGGTCGTCATTTGTCTGGGTGTATACATGGTTTCGAGGAGTTGAGAACGTGAACACGGTGGCCAGCGAGAAGACCGTCGCGCGGTTCTTCCTCGCAGTGTTTCTCGTCTCTCTGGGCGGCCTCTGGCTTTGCCGCGCGTGTGGGATAACGAACGGATTCAGTCTCGCCCCATCCCTTTTTCTGTTTCTGATCGCTCCCGGTTTCATTCCTTCGCTCAGGATAGGACGGAAGCTTGGGCTCGGTCTCCTGGAAGTGCTTCCGTTTGCTGTCAGTTTGAGCTTGGGGCAGGCTGCTCTCTTGCTTCTGGTGTTCGATTGGCTTGGTCTCTCCGTGTTCAATGCAACGTGGGCACTGCCGACCTGCACTTTGGCGTGGTACCTTTGGATCGAACTCGCGGGCACGAGGGGAACGGAATTCGGAGCCGGATCGGACATCGACTCCGCCCAACCGCGTCTGAGTCGACGGGCCACGAGGTTCCTCTACTTGGCCTTGCTTCTCTACCTCATTGCCGTCTCCGTTCTGCTTCTCAGGGCCGGCGCCCCTCTCCAGTGGCAGACTGATGCGCCGGCGCATCTTGCTGCTATCCGCGGTGTGGTTGAGGAAGACAGGGTTTTCCCCGCGATGCAACCTTACGGCCCAAACGGAGTGGTGAAACCCGACCCACGATTCGGCGTTTTTCATGCGCTGTGCGCGCTCCTTTTCGTCGCCTCTGGAACAGAGATATACACTCTCTGGAAAGCGCTGCCCGCCTTCTTCACTCCATTCCTTGCCCTGGGGCTCTTTTCTGCCACGAGGTCTCTGACTGGAAACGTCAGAGCAGCCTTCGCCGCCGCCTTTCTTTTCCCGCTCTGCTATGGTGGTATTGGTGGTGGCGCGCTTCGCACAGTTGGTTACCCGAACAGAGTGTCCATGCTTCCGTACCTCGTCTCGTTGGCAGTGCTTTTCACGTATCTCCGAGCGGAGAGAAGATGGCTTCTGATGCTACTCGGGATTCTCGCCGTGACGACGGTCGCGGTACATGTCTACTATTTCATCGAGTTTCTCTTCGTCGTCACTTGTTTCTTCCTTCTGAAATTTCTGGTGTCGTGGGCCGACGCGTCTCGGATTGCCAAGTGTTGGGCTCGCGTTGTCGGGGTCACCGTAGGCATCTCACTGCCGTTTCTCGTGTACAGGCTTCTAAGCTCGTATTCCACGGCGAATCCATATTCCGTTGAGGGCCAGAACCTCCTCTACCTGGACGAACGGTTCTACATTCTGAACCCGTTCAAAGCCTACGGCTGGTTCGGTCTTGCCGGCACAGCCTCGCTCTTGCTCTTGCCATACTTCATTCTGCGTGCAAGGAAGAGCGACGCGTACGTCTTTGTCACGGCGGCAACCGCAGGACCCTTGCTTCTGATATTCAACCCCCTCGCCATGCCCGTCGCGAGCAAGGTGCTGAGTTATCTTGCCTGGCGATTGATGTGGGCCGTGCCGTACGTTCTCTCGATCGGGATCTTCGTGACAGAGTTTCCCGTAAACATCAGGCGTTCGTCGCTGAAGAGCAAGTTTTTCTCCTGCGTCGGGATGGGGCTCGTTGTGGCGGCGCTCCTCGGAACACTGAATTGGAGAGTGGATTTCTACAAGAAAGCCGTTGAGACGACGCGGGAATCCTTCGCGGACGATTTTGCCGTGGCTTCCGGAACTCTCGGCCGCCTCGACAAAGAAGTGAAAGGCAGACGGGTCTTTCTCTCGGATCCAGTCACCGCATACGCGATTCCTGCGTTGACGAGGCACTTCGTGACGGCGATACCCGTGGCTCATTCCGCGCCGACCGATTCCTTTCCCGTCAGCAGGGTCAGGGACGCTCTCGATGTCCTCAATCCCTCGGTGGGTCTTCGACGAACGGCCGAAGTGCTCCGAAAGTACGGCGTGGAATATGTGATGGTCAACACCGGCTTTTCTGAGAGACTGCACGCGTTTGAATACGAAATCGATCCCGAGGAGCAAGAACGTGTCCTCTCAAAGATCACCTCTGCCCGTGTCTTGTTCGAAGAAATCTTTTCCGAGGGGGACCTGCATGTTTTTCGCGTGACCGATTTGAAGAAGGCGGAATTTCAAGAGGGCGGGCTGTCGCGGAATCTCGTTCCGGGCGAAGCGGACTTCGTTTCGACGCCGATCGCTGATTTCGCGAGCCTCTTTTCCATGGAGAGAGTCCGCGTATCGCCGGCGTCCGTGGAGCCGGGCGACTCAGTCAGCGTTCACTTTCTCTGGAAGTGCCTTTCTCCTCTTCCACGTGAAGACGTCTACAAGCTATTCATAAGAATGGACACCGAGTTTCCAAGAGGGCGCTTCTTCGCGAAAAGCTTGGGCAAGCCCTACAGGAAGCTCCTCGAACGAAGGGTCGGAAAGAGGTTTAGACTCAAGGTGGACGTGGATCCAGAGGGGTGCGAGCCTCCCTTGCACCTCTGGAAGAGGGGGGAACTCGTGGAGCAGGTCGTAACCTTTCCGGTTCCGCTAACCCTGTCTCCGGGCAGGTACAGTGTGAAGGCCAATCTGAGAAGGACGCCCGCTTCGATGGACTTCCACGTTTCTGACTACTTGCGGGACGAAGACTACTTTTCTGGCGTTGAGATAGGAAGCGTGGTTGTTCGAGGCGAGAAGACGACCGACGCTCGTGTGCCTTGAAGGAAGGTGAACCCGGGATCGTATGAAGATCGCGTTTGTGGTGGAGAGTTTTCCGAACAAGGACGAGATGAGCGGCGGCGTCAAAGTGAGTGTAAGACGACAAGCCGAGTCCTTGAATCGCGAGCACGACGTGGTCGTCTTTGCTGCCCGCACGATTTTCCCGAGGCTTGCGCGATATTCCAAGATGAAGGAAGCTCAGGGGAGAGGTGGAGATTTCCGCGGCTCGGAAGGCGGCATGAGAATCTACAGACCTCCGTGCGTGCACGTCCCCTTGTTGTGGAAGGCCCTGGGCCCGCTTCAGCTGGCCTTCTGGATCGTCATCGTCTACTCGACCTTCGAGCGAAGGATCTCTCTGATACACGCGCACAGATGCTTTCCCGTCGGCTTTGCCGCGGCTCTTGCCGCCTTTCTCTTGAGGCGCCCCGTCGTCCTCACGACGCACGGCTCGGACGTGAACTTCGGCCTGAAAAGAGACGCCGTGGGCCTCTGGATAAGTCTTGCGAGCAAATACGCCCTGAGGCACGCGTCGATCGTGATCGCGGTGAGCAATGCGCTTGCAGGCAAGATAGTGTCGGCGGGCACAGAGAGAAACAGGATCCGTGTAATCCCAAACGGAGCCGAGGCCTCGCTCGTGAAGTCAATGGACAAGCAGGAGGCCAGGAGAAAGCTGGGGCTTCCGGCGGACGTTCGGATCATTCTTTTGGCGTCGAATCTCGTGCCCGTCAAAGATCCCCTCACGATGGTCAGGGCGTTCGCGATTCTCAGTGAGACCGTGAAGGATGTCATTTTGGTGATTCTTGGAAGGGGCGAGCTCGAGGAGACCCTGCGCAGAGAGATCGGTCTGCTTCCTGCCTCGAATTCCGTTCTACTGAAAGGAAGAAGGCCGCACGAGGAAATGCCTCTGTGGCTCGCGGCGTGCGATATAGTGGCTCTCTCGAGCCTCGACGAAGGTTCTCCCCTCATGGCCGTCGAGGGTTTCATCAGCGGAAAGCCGTTTGTGGGGACGGCGGTCGGTGGGGTGCCGGAAATCGTCTCGGATGAAAGCCTGGGTCTCCTGGTTGAGCCGGCGAATCCTTCGTCGCTGGCCGGAGGTCTCAAAGAAGCATTAGGCAGGAAATGGGACAAGGAGAAGCTGGCACGGCACGGTCTCAAGTATTCGTGGGAGAATCTCAGTAAGCAGATATCCCAGGTGTACGCCGAAGTGTGCGGGTGTGTCTGCGCGAGAACTTCTCAGGAAGGTTCTTCCGCGTGAGTACCAGGAACCCGGTCCTGCTGCCGGGAAGGAGCCGGAATGGTTTCCGAAAAAGAAAGGGTTCGAAAACTCCGCTTCACGATCGGCACCAAGATACGAGGGCAAGTTCTCGGAGAATACTACGTTAGCTTCAGAAACTGGGTGCCGTTCATAGAGTCTGGAGGCTACGGCCCCCTCGATAAGGACGGGATTCCCCTCGTTCACTACTCGGGTGACGCAAGGATGAGCGGGATCGGTCCAGTCTATTTTGCCATCACAGTGGCACAATATGCGCTCGGCATTTTCGACCTGTGGTTGGACACGGGCCTCGATAAGTACAGGCAGAAGTTCATGGAGCTCGCACGATGGCTCGAGCTCCACGCTGAACCTGTGGGCGATGCCGCTCTGGTGTGGCCTGCCGGATTCGACTTTCATGTTTACGGGCTCGACGCGCCCTGGATTTCCTCCATGGCCCAGAGCCAAGTCGCTTCAGTGCTGCTTCGCGCGTACCAGGTCGAAAAACGGAACGAGCTACGAGAAATGGCCGGAAAGGCCTTGGCCACTTTCTACATTCCTGCGGGCGAGCCCGGAGGAGTGAGGTACGTGGACGGTGACGGAGACGTGTGGTTTGAAGAATACGTGACGGACCCTCCCGCCCACGTGCTGAACGGCTTCATATTTTCGCTCTTCGGATTGGATGAGTTTGCGAGGGTCACGTCCGACGACGCTGCGCGGCAGGCCTGGGACGAGGGACTCCGCACCCTTGAACGAAAGCTGTACCTTTATGACACGGGCTACTGGTCGAGATACGACCTCTTGCGCGACTCCGTGGCGAGCACGTTCTACCACGGCAACGTTCACGTGCCCCTACTCAGAGCACTTCATCTTGTGACCGGCAAGAGTATCTTCCTCGACTTTGCGGACAAGTGGCAAGAATATCTTGAGAGTACCGTGTGCAGGTTCAGGGCAAGGTATTACAGACTGCCTTCGAGGGTCGTGCGAAAACTCGGCGGGGTGGTGGGAGGACCGAAATGAAGATCCTCTATGTTTGCTCTGACCCGAGCATCAGGCCCGGCAGTCGCGGGGGCGGATTTACGACGCACATGGAAGAAATGATTGAGAGCTTCAGGAAACTCGGGAACGAAGTCGTCGTCGTCGACACAAAGACTGGCTCTCACGAGGGGCCGCAGGCCGCGAACCCCAAGAGCGACTGTCTTGAGAAGGATGACCCCCGGACGGAGAGAACGCGTAACGAAGGCTCGCAAGAAGTCGGCCCGAGCGTGGCAAGATCACGCGGAGTGGATTGGCGCAACGCGCGGAAGGTGCCTCGCGTGCTGAGGGTGACTCTGCGAGATCTGTTCTACTGCCTCCACAACGCCGGTTTCTATTTCCGAGTCGCGGCGGTTCTAAAGAAGACGCGCAATCTCGATTTTGTGTACGAACGTTACTGCGTCTATCAGTTCGCGACCTCGATGGCCGCGCGCAAGCGGGGCGTCCCGCTCATACTTGAAGTCAATGCTTCAACGGACGAATTCAAGCTGACGGACGGTCTCGGCTTGAGACCGCTCGCTGCCCTTGTGGAGAGAGTGTTGACCAGGAGAGCAGACGCCGTGATAACCGTCTCGGGTTTTCTCAGGGACCGTCTGGTGCGCAGGGGCGTCCCGCCGGAGAAGATCCACGTGATGCACAACGGTGTGAACCTTTCCAAATTTTGTCCGGACACGCCGGGTGACGCGATTCGGCGGACGTTCGAATTGTCGCGAGAGGACGTCGTTGCGGGCTTTGTCGGAGGATTCTCCGCTTGGCACGGGGCACACCTTCTGCTCGACGTGGCACCTCTTGCCGTGAAAGAAAACAAGAGAATCCGCTTCTTCATGGTGGGGGGAAGAGAAGGGAGCCCCAGGTTCGAACGTTTTCGAAAAAGCGTGCGCGAGAGGGGGCTCACCGAGATATTCCGCTTTGCGGGAGAGGTGCCTCGGGAACGCGTTCCCGAGCACATAGCTGCCATGGATGTCGCCGTAATATCCTGGGCGACAGATTATGGCTCTCCGACCAAGACCTTCGAGTACATGGCAATGGCCAAGGCGCTGGTTGCTCCACGGGTTGCGGCGCTAGAAGAAGTCTTGACGCACGAGAAAACGGCTCTGCTTGTGGCCGCCGCCGACGTGCAGGACATGGCCAGGGCCATCGTGCGTCTCGCTTCTGATCGGAATCTGCGGGACAGTCTCGGCGCGAACGCGAGGAGGGCGGTCGAGGAGAAATATAACTGGGACCGTAACGCGGCCGCGACCGTCGAGATCGCGAAGGGTCTTATTGGATAGAAAAGTGTCACGGAAATGGAGAAAGAGAGAAGTCGTGTGACGAGAGTCATGTATTTCAGCGACGCCCCCTATTTTGGCGGAGCGGAAAGGTACCTCGAGCTTCTCATCTCGGGACTCAACAGGGAGGCGTACGAGCCCTGCGTCCTGACAACCGGAGGAGCGCGACTCCGGGACTTCCGAGAGCGGCTTGCAAAAGCGGGAGTGGCCGTCTTCGAGATTTCTCTGAGCGGTCCTTACGACGTGCCGGGATACATCGAGATCGTGAGGATCGTCAGGAAGTGGAAGCCCGATCTCTTGCACATAAACCTTCCAGGAACGTACGACGCACAGGCCAGTCTCGTCGCACCAGTTGCAAAGCTCGGTCGCCGCGTTTCTGTCGTAACTACCGAGCATCTCGCAATGGTTGAGGGAACGTGGAAAAGACACTGCGCAAAAAGGTTCAGTGATCTCTTCGTGAGGGCAGTGGTCTCCATTACGCGATCGAACGTAGAGTTTCTCTCGGGCACCCATCGAGTGCCGCTCTCTCGTATTGTGGTGATTCACAACGGGGTCGACATTGCCGAACTTGACAAGGCTGCCTCTTCACACGTACGTTCTGATCTTGGGCTCGACGCCTCCACGTTCGTTTTCGCGACGGTGGGAAGCCTCGTGGAGAGAAAGGGACACCGTTACCTGCTGGATGCGTTTGCCGAACTTTGCGTTTCCGGCCATCGCCGGAGTGCGCTTCTGATCGTCGGCGAGGGAGGAGAAGAGACGTCGCTCAAGAGAAAATGCTCGGAGCTGGGTCTCGCCGGGAAGGTCTTCTTTTTGGGACACAGGGAAGACGTGCAGAGTATTATGCGTGATGTAGACTGCCTGGTCGTTCCTTCGACCGTGGAAGGCATGCCGTTCGTGATCCTTGAGGCGATGGTGGCGTCTAAGTCTGTTATTGCCAGTCGAATACATGGAATACCTGAGGTAATAGTTGAGGGAGAGACGGGCTTTCTGGTCCCTCCTCGCAACGTTGACTCGCTTTACGAAGCAATGCGGAGAGTGCTCGAAAATCCGGCGCTCTCCCGTCAGATGGGTGCGGCTGGCAGGCGAAGGATTGAGGCTTATTTCTCTCACGAGCGGATGGCGCGGGAGATCGAGTGCGTCTACGACGTGGTTCTTTCCGGAGGCAAGCTGCCCGGGCCGAGAACGTTGTGTGGATCCGGCCCATAGAGATGGTGGTTTGGAATTGACGCTATGACAAGAATATTGATAGTCAAACCCACGTTGCCCTATCCGCCTGACCAGGGCACGAAGATCGTCACCTTCAATCTGCTCAAGTTGCTTTCGACGCATTTTGAGGTAAGTCTGGTCTGCGGTCTGTTGAACAGAGACGATGAATCCAAGGCGGAGAATCTCAGGCCGTACTGCAAGAATGTTTTTACGTTCCTTCTGCCCAACAGAAAAAGTCTGGCACACTCTGCCTACTACAAGGCGCTCTACAAGACCAAGACGTTCTTGACAGGCTTTCCCCTCGAAGCCTACTACTGCAGTTCTCCAGAGCTTTCTCGGATGGTTGCCCGGGTGACCCGTTCCTCAGAATACGACGTCGCACTGTTCGAGTACTGGTTTACGGCAAACGCTGCGCGTTTTGCAGAAGTGCCGTGCAGGGTGCTTCTGGAGCATGACGTTGACTTTCTCAGGTTACAGAGAAGACTCACCGTCACCCGGGGTTTCTGGAAGAAGCGCAGCATGGAGAGGACTCTGTCGACCGTGAGAAACAGGGAGGTACGTGCCTATTCGGAGTTTGACAGGGTACTCGCGCTTTCGGGAACGGACAGCGTCCTTGTCGAGAAGCTAGCTGGGATAAGGGGGGTCTCTGAGCAACTGCCAGTGATGGTGGACTGCCGCAAGTACCTTCCGAGGCACGAAGGAAAGATTCCCTCGTCGATCGTCTTTCTGGGAGCCTTGGATGCCGACTTCAACGTCGACGCCTTGGAGTTCTTCTGTCGCGAGATATTTCCACGCGTTCGAGCTGAAGTCTCTGGAGCCAGGCTCTTCATCGTTGGCCGCAGGCCACCGGTGTCTGTCCAGAAGCTCGCGGACGGGGAGCGAATCGTCCTTTCGGCAGACGTGCCCGACATAGCCCCCTACGTCGGCCGTTGTATGGTTCAGGTCGTGCCGTTGCGCTTCGGAGGGGGCGTGAGGATCAGGACCCTTGAAGGCATGGCGATGGGAATGCCCGTCGTGAGCACGACGATCGGAGCGGACGGGATAACCGCCGTTCCGGGAAGGGATCTGCTTCTGGCGGACACGCCTCGCGATTTCGCGGCCGGAGTCTGCGAGATTCTGCGCAGTCCACTTCTGGGACGGAGACTTGGGGAGAGAGCGAGGGAGTTTGTGGTTGGGGAACACAGTGAACGCGTGGTGGAGACGCGCGTCGTGGAGATATTCCAGAGGCTGGCGGAGCAGGCCAAACAGAAAAGAGAATACATAAGCCGGAGAGCCGAGGAGGTCGCCCGGTGAAAGTGACGCTGATGGGTCATTATCCTCCTCCTTACGGCGGCGTGGCGGCACTGATGAAACAGATGGAGGCCGCCCTTTCCGCGAAAGGCTGTAGGGTGAGCATATTCAATCTTGGCTCGGGCCGGCCCGTCGGAAAGAACGTAGTCAATTTCAGCACCAACAATAGAGCCCTCGAGTTTTTCCAGCTCTCCAGGTACGTTGTTCTTTCCGACACGGACGTTTTTCACTACCTTTCGGCAAGTTACAGATCCTTCTGGCTGGGGGCAGTCTGTATAGTGTTGGCAAGACTCGGGAGCCACAAAATTGTGATCTCGTTTGTCGGAGGTGCTTTCAAAGACTTCGTTGACGGACTTAATCCTGTGGCAAAAGGCGTCGCCAAGGCCGCTCTCAACCTGGCCCACGCGGTGGTTGCCTGTAATTCTGAGATCGAGGAAGTGTTGACGATGCTCTTGCCGCGGAAGCATATCTTGACGCTGAGCAACTGCTTTCCACCTTTGGCGGCGAGTTCGCCGAATCTACCGCAGACGGTCGAGAATTTTGTTTCTTCTCACTCGCCCGTGGTCTGTTCGACGGGGGCCGCCTCTACGGAGTATGGTTTGAAGAGTGCCTTGGAAGCCGTCGCGATGTTGCGGAAGGACTATCCGAGAATAGGTCTCGTTCTTGTCTTGACGAGATACGGAGAAGCTCCTTACGAAAGGGAACTCTTTGCCGCCATTGAATCGCTCAAGCTCGGAGAGCACGTCATCGTGGAAAGAGAAGTTCCGGATTTCATCTCCCTTCTCAAGCGTTCCGATGTTCTGCTCAGAACCGCCCTGGTTGACGGTGACTCCGTGTCTGTGAGAGAGGGCCTTTTTCTCGGGTTACCCACCGTGGCAAGTGACACGCCATTCCGTCCCGGGGGTGTTATCCTGTTTCGTAAGGGAGACTCCGTTGACATGGCACAGAAGCTAGGCCAAGCGCTCAAGACGGAGAAGGGGCGCTCCGCCTCGGTGGGGGGGGTCCAGAGGGAGAGCGACGAGAACGTGGAACGGCTTCTAGGCGCGTACCGTGCTACCCTCGGGTCAGACCCTCCCGCGAAATCGTGCACGCGAGCCAACTCTGCCGACCGCAGGTCGGGCGCATGAGACTGTGGCGAGATGGAGTCGCGGCTTTTCAGGGCACACACTTTAACGCGTTGATACACAGCGCGTTACTGGCCGCAGAGCCCCTTTTTGGTCTCATGTCGAGTCGTCTTATTGACGATAAGTATAGGGAAGTAGTAAAATTAGAAGATTATGGCTGGTTGATTGAACTGGAGATTCGATGAGAGCCCTGGTAACTGGAGCCAACGGCTTCGCGGGATCTCACCTCGTTCAGCTTCTGCTCGGCGAGGGTTGGGAGGTTCTCGGGATTACTAACGACGTCAGGCTGAATCCTCACTTGAATGCCACTTCGGGCAACTTCACCCTCGAAGAAGTTGATATTTGTGATAGACGAAGGCTGGTTCCGCTTGTGAGGAAATTCGCACCCGAGCGCGTGTTTCATCTCGCTGCCGTCACTCTCAAAGACGTGAGCAGGGTCGCCGTTGACGAGCTCTACCGGGTAAACGTGCAGGGAACTCAGAATCTCTTCTTCTCTACGCTTGAGGCTAAACTTGAGCCTTTCGTCCTAGTCACTGGATCTAGCGCAAGTTACGGTCCACTAAGCTCTGTAGACGACAGGCCGTTGGCCGAAGACAGTGCCCTCTGTCCGCAGAGCATTTACGGTGCAAGCAAGCTGGCTCAAGAGGTCTTCTCCGCCTCGTTTGGCACTAGTACAGGACTCGATGTGGCGCGCACGAGGGCCTTCAATCACACGGGCCCCGGCGAAGGCTCTCACATGGCCTGTTCTTCTTTCGCCAGGCAAATCGCGGAGTGCGAACTGGGACGAGGTTCCGTCATCGAGGTGGGCAATCTGGATTCCTACAGAGACTACTGCGACGTACGAGATGTAGTTCAAGCTTATCTCCTGGTTGCCACAAGATCGCGTGCCGGAGAGGTGTTCAACGTGTGTTCGGGAAGGGCAGTGTGCATGCGCGCAATCGTTGAGCTCCTTGTTTCGATGTCGACGAAGAGGATCAGCGTCTCGGAGGATTCGAGCAGACATAGGGCCGCCGACGTGAGCTATCAACGGGGCGATTACACGAAAATCAGGAATACACTGGGTTGGGAGCCCAGGATTCCTTTGGAGAAGAGCATGTCAGATTTGCTGGACTACTGGCGCAGTAGACTGAAGGAAGACGGACCCAATCTGAGCAGCAGAGCCGCCGAAAGGAGAACGCCGTAATGAACTGGCAAGAGCAGAAGGTTCTCGTAACAGGCGCGGGAGGTTTCATAGGAAGCCATCTTGTTGAGCGACTCGTGTCCCTGAAGGCCTCGGTGAGAGCGTTCGTTCGTTACAGCTCGAAAGGCACTTACGGACACATTGATAGCTTCGCCCCGCAGACAAGAGAGAAGATCGAAATCGTCGCAGGTGATTTGAGAGATCCCGAAGCCTTGAGGGCGGCCTCCAAAGATGTAACGGTGATATTCCACCTGGGAGCTCTCGTGGCGATCCCGTATTCCTACGTGCATCCCGTCGAGGTCGTGGAGACAAACGTTATCGGGACACTGAACGTGCTTTGCGCCGCCAGAAGTTGTGGGGTCAGGCAGGTCGTTCACACTTCCACGAGCGAGGTGTACGGGACCGCGCGATACGTCCCCATTGACGAGAAGCATCCTCTCTGTGGCCAGTCGCCCTACTCGGCGAGCAAGATAGGCGCAGACCAACTGGCGGAGAGTTTCTTCAGGTCGTTCGAGCTTCCCGTTGCGATCATACGCCCATTCAACACGTACGGACCGCGACAGTCCGCCAGGGCCGTCATCCCCTCGGTGATAACCCAGGTCATTTCGCGCGGCACTGTCTACGTGGGAGCCACGCACCCAACTCGCGACCTGACGTTTGTCGATGACACCGTCGAGGCGTTCATCAAGATCGCCGAGACTCCGGAAGCGATAGGGAAGGTCACAAACGTGGGCTCAGGCAGGGAAACCACCATAAGGGAGCTTGTCGACATGATTTGCTCCATAGTCGGCAAGGATGCCAAAGTCATCTTTGATCCTGCGCGGCTAAGGCCTCCCAGGAGCGAGGTCGAAAGGTTGCTCGCAGACACAAGCCGCATGAGAGAACTCACGGGCTGGCAGCCGTCCGTCTCTCTGGAGGACGGTTTGCGTAAGACGGTCGACTGGATATCGGATCATTTCTCACTGTACAGGCCCGACGTGTACGCCATCTAGCCCGTCTGCGCCGGTCGCGGGAGGGCGGCCCGCCGGGCGACCGTGGAGCAACCGAAGACAGGAGAAGCGCAGGGGAGAACGCAAGAGAGGCGCAGCGAAGAGCACCGGAGAAGAGGGAAAGAATGACAGCCGTAGTGATGGCAGGTGGTCTGGGTTCGAGGATGAGACCCCTCACCTATACGATTCCCAAGCCGCTTTTGCCCATCGGTGAAAGGCCGATACTGGAGATAATCCTCTCGCAGATGAGAAAGGCCGGTTTTTCCAGGGTGTTCATAACGACCGGCTATCAAGCGGAGCTCGTCAAATCGTACTTCGGGAACGGTTCCCGTTTTGGAATAGAGCTGGAGTATACGCAGGAGCCTGAAGTGCTCGGCACTGCGGGAGCGCTTTTTCTCTTGAAGGGCAGGATAGATGAACCCTTCTTGGTCATGAACTGTGACATCCTGACGTGCCTTGACCTGCGCAAGTTCTATGATTCTCACGTCGAGAGTTCCGCCTCAATGACGGTCGGCGCCGTGAGCTACGAAGTCCAGGTGCCCTACGGTGTGCTTGAGATCAGAGACGGCGACATAAAGGCGATCGCGGAGAAGCCCAGAACCTCTCACCTCATCGTGGCGGGCATATACGTCATGAACCCCGAGATCTTCGACATCACGAGGCCTGGAAAAACAGACATACCCGAAGTGATAGAGATCCTGATTGCTCGGGGGAAGAAGGTGGCGGTGTGCGAGATCAAAGAGCGATGGATTGACGTCGGGAAGCTGAGTGACTACGAGAGGGCAAACAACGAGTTCAAGCTTTGGAACGATCTGTAGTGCTTCTGAGGAGGGGGAATGGAAAGAGTGATTCATGAAACCGCCAGGATAGATTCGAGCGCGACTCTTGGTTCCTATCTTGTGATAGGAGAAAGAGTCGTCGTGGGCCCGGGCTGCGTTGTTGGAAACGGCGCCGTGATTCACGCCGATTCGCTGGTCGGGGCAAACGTCAGGATCGATGACCACGCGGTGATTGGGAAACTCCCGATGCGAGGCGCGATAAGCATTCTGAAGGAAAGTTGCGAGCTTCCTCCTGCAAGGATAGGGGACGGATGCATCATCGGGACTTCGGCTGTCATATACAGGGGCGCCGAAATAGGCGCGAAAGTCCTGATAGCCGACCTTGCAACGGTCAGGGAAAATGTGACAGTGGGGGAATCTACGATTATTGGCAGGGGTGTCACCGTCGAGAATCTCTGCACGATCGGGAGCTACTGCAAACTGGAGACCGAAAGCTACATCACGGCCTATTCGGTTCTTGAGGACTACGTATTCATAGCCCCTCAAGTTTCCACTTCCAACGACAATTTCGTCGGACGCACAAAGGAGAGACTCAAGCACTTCAAGGGAGTCACAGTGAAGAGGGGAGGTAGGATAGGGGTCGGGGCCGTCATCCTGCCCGGCAAGGTCGTCGGAGAGGACGCTCTGGTCGCCGCGGGTTCCGTGGTGACACGAGACGTGCCTTCCAGGAAGATAGTGATCGGCAATCCGGCGAGAATATGGAAGGACGTCCCGGCAGAACAGTTGCTTGAGAATCAATAGTCCGGCGAATTCGTTTCCCGCCGAGCTGCACCTCCGGCCTCCGTCTCAAGGCTTCTCGAAACAAGGTCGGCGATCGAGTGGTTCAGCTTGAGGAGACGTGAGGAGTTCAGGCTGCGCGAGGAGGATTGAGTGAACGTACCATTCTTGGATTTGAAGCAACAGTACCTTTCGATAAAGGAAGAGATCGACCAAGCAATAGCGGGCGTTCTTGAGAGCTGCAATTTCATTCTCGGCGAACCAGTCAAGGAGCTGGAGGAACGCATCGCGCATTATTGCGGAGTCAAGCACGGCGTGGCAGTGGCCTCCGGTACGGACGCCCTCTACCTTTCTCTGAAGGCATGCGGAATCGGGCCCGGAGACGAGGTCATCACGTCTTCCTACAGCTTCTTCGCATCAGCGGGAACCATCTGGAACGCGGGCGCCAAACCTGTTTTTGTGGACATAGATCCCGGCACCTTCAACCTGGATGTTTTCCAGGTGAGAGAGAAGATTACGGGCAAGACAAAGGCCTTGATGCCCGTCCACCTTTTCGGACAGTGCGCCGACATGAGACCCCTGCTGGAGGTGGCCAAGGAATCCGGACTCACGGTGATAGAGGACGCCGCCCAAGCCGTAGGCGCGACTTATCAAGGAAAGCGGGCGGGCTCGATGGGCACCGCGGGCTGTTTCAGCTTCTATCCCAGCAAGAACCTGGGTGCCTACGGTGACGGAGGAATGGTGATCACCGACGATGCGGTCGTCGCGGACAAGGTCAGGCTGCTGCGTGTACACGGGGCGAGGCCCAAGTACTTCCACAAAGTCACCGGAATCAACAGCCGGCTTGATGCCCTTCAGGCGGCGGTGCTCCTGGTGAAGTTCAGGCACCTGGACGGCTGGAGCGAAAAGCGAGGACAGAATGCCGCCGTGTATGACCGTCTACTTGGCAATACCGAAATTGTGATTCCAAAGGTGGCGCCGGGAAACGTCTCGATCTACAACCAGTATGTTGTAAGGATTCAGAGAAGGGAAGCGGTGAGAGAGTTCCTCAAGAAGAGGGGCGTCGGAACTGACGTTTACTATCCGCTTCCTCTTCACCTTCAGGAGTGCTTCAAGGATCTCGGATACGCGAGGGGACAACTTCCACACTCCGAAAGAGCCTCTCTCGAGGCCCTGGCGATTCCCATTTATTCGGAGCTCACCCTGGAGCAGCAGGAATACGTAGTGTCGGCTCTCACGGACGCTCTCAAGGAAGCGCGATGACAAGTCTGAGCTGGAAGATACAGAGAATGCGGATGATGGGTCCAGTCGAGATAGGCGTAAGGACGGGGAGAGAAGTGCGGAATCTCCTCGAACACGTGCTTATTGCGGCCGGCGTGTCGCCCCGGTCTCTGGACGCCGAAATTCCCTGCGGTCAAGATGCCGCGGGCCTTCTCTTCCGGGGAAGATTCTTCCTTGATCCGCAGGACGAGCTTCTGCGGGCACGGTTGGGTGGTCTCAGCGCTCGCTGTCTCGAAGAGGCAGACGACGCACTGGCCCATCGGCTGTCTCTGTTGGGACAGAGCTACGACCTCGGTCCTGACATTGACTGGCAGTACGACTATCGCCTGGGCCGTAGATGTCCAAATCGTTACAGCAGTTTCATAGACTTGAAGGACCCCGGTCTTGAAGAGTCAATACGGTGGGTGTGGTACTTCAACAGGCATAGACACCTCGGAGCTCTGGGCCGGGCTTACTTCGTTACGCAGAAAAAGGAGTACGCCCAGGAGATCTTGCGCCAGCTTTGCGCGTGGATAGAACAGAATCCTCCGTGCGTAGGCGTAAACTGGACCGCCCCGCTTGAGATAGCACTCAGGTTGTTCTCCTGGATGTGGGCGATCGTTCCCCTGGGGAGCTTCGACGGCTTTACGCCGCCGGTCCAGAGGACCGTCGTGCGTTCGATCGTGCTTCAGATGAGACACATGTTCAGAAACCTCTCCACCTACTCTTCGGCGAACAACCACCTGATCACACAAGGGATGACGCTGTTTGTGGTCGGCACGTTATTCTCAGGCGCGCGCGAGGCGGATAGATGGAGGGACAGGGGGCTTTCTATTCTCTGGCAAGAAATCCTGGCGCAGACCTACTCCGACGGGGTGAGCAAGGAGCATTCTCTGCATTACCACTGCTTCGTGTGCGAACTGTACGCAATCGCGCTGATTTTCGCGCAGAGAAACGGAATCGAGATCCCGGGCAGAGTCAAGGAGCGATTTGCCAAGATGTGCGATTTTGTTCTGAGTGTGTCGGGCAAAGACGGGAAGATGCCCGCCATCGGCGACTCGGATGACCAGACAGTAATCCTGCCCTCCGACGAGAAGAGTTTTTTCGACGGGCTCATGGCCTGCGCAAGCTACATTACCGGGGAGAGCGCGTTTGCCCGAACGTTAGACGAGATTCCTCCGGAGGCGGCCTTTCTCCTGGGTCACGAAGGTCTGGATCGACTTCAGGGCAGAACGCATGTCGCGTCTGACATCGACGGCGTCGAGGCTCGAGTCGAGAAGGGAAAGTACGGAGAGAGTCACGGTTCCAGAGTCTTCTCGGAGGGCGGCTACTACGTGCTTGCCGACAAGAACGACGGCATAGAGAGCCGTTGCGTCCTTGATTGCGGTGAGCTCGGACTCGGGAAAACCTCTGCCCACGGCCACGCAGACTGTCTTTCCGTCACGATGACCGTGAACGGAATGGACGTCCTGATCGATCCCGGTACGTTCACCTATCACAGTCAGCCCGCGTGGAGAGCGCATTTCAGATCTACAAACGCTCACAACACTGTCACGGTAGACGGGCTCAGCCAGTCCGACATGCTGGGACCCTTTGTGTGGGGACACGGAGTCACTCCGAGACTCGAAGACGTGGCGATCGAAGCCGGTTTTGATTTCGTTGTGGGTTCTCATAACGGATATCAACGGCTTTCCGACCCCGTGAGGCACAGGAGAGTCGTTGTCTTCGTCAAGCCGGCCTTTCTAATAATAGTGGATTCATTGACCGCGAAGGGTCGGCATCAATACGAGCAGAACTTTCATTTCGCCGGCGAGGCCTCTTTGTCCACCGAAGCCGGCCTCGTTCGGATCTCGTCTCTCGGCGCAGATCTGGAATCGCTGTTTTTTTCTCCGCTTCTTGCGAGGGGAATGGGCGCGCTCTTCTCCGGTCTGGAGGAGCCCATCGTGGGCTGGCGCTCTCGAGCGTTCTGGCAGAAAGAGCCGTGCCAATGCCTTTCTGTGAGGGGAGAATTCAGGGGATCTCTGCTTATCGAAAGCTGCATTCTGAGTGTTCCGTCGGGTCATTCACAGGAACACGTTGTCTCGTTCTCGAATGCGAATCCGGAGGGACGAGGCTACAGTCTCGTCGAGAGAAAGACGCCACTCTACTCGGAAACCTCACTGATAAACCTGAGCGGGGGACAAGTGGGTGAGAGACGTCTGGAGTCTGACGCAGACTACTTGTGCGTGCGCGAGTTTCCCGCAAGCGGAGCACTGGAACTCTTTGGGAGAAACGTGGGAAAGGTTTTGCGCAACGGCCAACCCATTCTCGAGGCCCCCAGTAAGTTTGCCTTTATCAAGGTGAGAGTCGAGGAAGAGAAGGTCAGATTCGAAGGCAGAGGCGCCGGCACGGTTCTGGTGCGTGCGCGGCAGACCGCCAACGTCGTCTCGTCCGTGCCGATCGTGACCTGCTCGAGAGAAGGGGAGTTCATAAGAATTTCCTCCGAGACATAGTGGAGGCAGGAGCAGATGAGTAGGACTGGCAACACAGAACAGGAATACCGGAGGAGTTGATGCACGAGAAACTGAGGATTGCTATTGCCGGAATGGGTGAGATGGGAATGGTCAGGGCGGTCATTGCCAAAGGCCTTTCTCAATACGAGCTGGCGTGTGTGATCGACTCTCGCGGGACCTTCGCCCGCCTTGCGGGAAAGCAGCTGGGCGTCGGCCACTACTCCAGTTATGAGAAGGCCGGTTCCGCAAAAGAGTTCGACGCCTTGATAATCTCCACGCCGCTAGAGTCTCACTATGAACTTGGAATGCAGGCGGTCCGCGACGGCAAGCATGTTTTCTGCGAGAAGCCGCTCGCGGGAAGCTCCACGCGCGCCATCGAAATGCACAGAGAGGCTGCCGAGCGCCGCGTGACGGCGCAAGTGGGGTACAACTGGCGTTTCTACGTGACCTTCAGAAGGGCCAAAGAGATTCTCGACGGAGGCGCTCTGGGCGAGCTCAAGTACGTCAGGCTGGCGGTCTACAAGAGTGAAGTCACAAAACCTGAAGAAAAGAGCGAGAAAAGAAACAGGGAAGAGCGATTTGGAATCTACGGTGCGCTTGCGGTCCACGGGCTCGACCTCCTCCTGTGGTATGCCGGAAAACCGGCCAGCCTGAGCGCGCAGACCTCACGCGTGTTCAGCTCCGGGCTTTCGGACCTGATCTCCGCAGTTTGTAGGTTCGACAACGGAGTGCACGGAGTGATAGACCTCGGGTGGAGTCACCACGGATTCGTCGAGAAGGACGAGCTGTCCCTCTATCTCACGGGAACACTGGGTTCCATGAACGTGAATTCGGACTGCATAGAGATGTACCTGGAGAGAGAATGTGGAGGCTTCCCGTGCGGTGACTCGATCACGTATGCGTCGGAGATTCCATATCACACAGAGTTCTGGTTTACGCACAGGGGGCTGTCCCACGAGATGGAGGCGTTCGCGCGCGCTGCTCTTCAGCGTACCGACGCCAGCCCTTCGTGGTACGACGGTTATCTCGTGGACAGACTCGTTGAAACGTTGGAGGAATCCGGCAAGAGCAGGAAGATAATCTCACCCGTGATTGAGGAGTCAGAATGAAACTACCGAAGGTAATGCTGGGGTCGAATCCCTTTCACGCTGTTTCTTACAGGAGCACTCAAGAGAGGAAGGAGTTCAGAAGGCGCTTCTCCACCGTCGAGAGCATATACAAGGTGATGGAGCGCTCGGCAGAGATGGGCGTGAGGGGTTTCCACTCCTATGCCAAGGACATGGAGATAAGGGCCATCGTCAAGTTGAGAGAAAAACTGGGTGATTCGATGACTGTGGTTTCGATCCTGCCCGACATCTACGGTGCGATGTCACGTCAGGCGGGAGGCAGTTCGCAGGACAAGAACCTGGCCAAGATCAAGATGCTGTTCAAGAACATGCCCGCCCTCATGTCAGCCGGGATGACGGGTAACCTGACGCCGATGGTTGACTCTATTCTCAAGGCCGAGCTTGCCTTCATAAAAGATACCAGACCCAACTTTGTCCTTCTTCACGGCACCCTCGTGGACATTGCTTGCGTTACGGAACAGAAGAAATTGCTGGTTCTCTTCAAGGAGAGGGTGCTTGACGCCGGAGCAGTGCCCGGGCTGACTACCCACAATCTTGGGACGACGTACAACAAGTTGAAGGAAATGAGCGTTCACTTTCCGGTCATAGAGGCGCCTTTCAATCCCAAGGGTTTCATGATGCAGCCGTCGGTGGAGGCGTGTCTCAAAGTGAGGAAAGAGGCCGGCGATGTGCATTTCATAGGAAAGAAGATTCTGGCGGGAGGTTCGGGAGATCCGCGCGGCGGCCTTACTTATGCTTACAGGGAGGCCGGAGTTCAATGCACGGTCATAGGTATCGGTAGCGTCAGCGAAGCGGACGAGACATTCGGCATCGCGAAGGAAGTGCTGGGAGAGGAATTTTCCTACGAATATGACGTCAAGGCAACCTGACGGCAGGAAGCCGCACTGAATCAGAGGAGCTTTGAAGATGGAAATCTCGGTCTTCGGACTTGGTTACGTCGGAACGGTCACGTCCGCCTGTCTTGCAAAACTGGGACACGTTGTCACCGGGGTCGACATAAACGAGTTCAAAGTTGACTGCCTTGCAAAGGGCAAGAGTCCCATAGTCGAGACAGGCATCGAGGCTCTCATCCGCGAGATGAAGGCCGCCGGAAGACTCACCGCCACGTCTTCGGCTGCGGAGGCCGTGAACTCGTCCCGGGTCAGTGTCATTTGCGTAGGAACGCCTTCTCGCGAGAACGGCTTCATGAATCTTGGATACGTCGAAAGAGTGTGCAGGGACGTCGGCAAGGCCCTGGGCGCGGTCGGTCACTTTCACGTGCTCATGTTCAGAAGCACCATGCTGCCCGGCACCGTGGAGAAGGACCTGATTCCGATGCTGGAAGAGACTTCGGGGAGAACGGCGGGTTCCGACTTCGGCGTGTGTTACAACCCTGAATTTCTGAGGGAAGGCAGCGCCGTTTCCGATTTCTTCAATCCACCTTTCACGCTCCTCGGGGTAAGCGACGAGAGGACCGCTCGCGTTGCAGAGGAAGTTTTCTCGTCTCTCAGCGCCCCGGTCGTCAGGACGACATTCAAGGTTTCCGAGATGGTCAAGTATGTGTCCAACTGTTTTCACGCACTCAAGGTTACGTTTGCCAACGAGATTGGAAACCTATGCGGGCACGAGGGAATGGACAGTCACGAGGTCATGAAGATTTTCTGTATGGACAAGAGGCTTTCCATATCCGAACAGTACTTGGTTCCCGGCTTCGCTTTTGGCGGTTCGTGCTTGCCAAAGGATGTCAGGGCGCTCCTGGCCAAGTTCCGCGAGGCAAAGATCGAAGCTCCCGTCGTTGACGCGATCTTGAGGAGCAACGATAACCAGATACGGATTGTTCAGAGGATGATCGAAGACACCCGGAAGAAAAAGATAGGAATACTGGGCGTGAGTTTCAAGGCGGGCACGGACGACCTGCGCGAAAGCCCGATTGTCAAGGTGATCGAGAGTCTTGTCGGCAAAGGATTTGCAATAAAGGTGTACGACGAGAATGTCGAGCTTTCCAGGCTTCTCGGCGCAAACAGGCAGTTCGTGCAGGAAGAGGTCCCTTATCTGCCGTCGATCATGTGTTTTTCTGTGGACGAACTCCTCGACTTTGCGGAGGTCGTGGTCATAGCGAATAAAGGTGTGGGATTCGCCGAAATGGGCAAGAGGCTGCGGAAGGATCAGGTCGTAATAGACCTCGTGCGGGTTGTGAAGGACGGTTCTGAAACGGCCGGCACTTACAGGGGAATAAGCTGGTGAGAAAGAGTTTCCCGCCGGAAGGCGGTGCTCCGGCCGGAGAGCCATATCATGTCACGTTTCTGGCTTCTACCCTGGGGACGGGAGGGGCAGAAAGGATGATTCGTGAATTCGCGCTGAGACTGGACGGGCACAAGTACGCGCCGTCCGTCGTATGTCTGAATGCGCGCGGCGAGGTCGGCAAGGAAATCTCCTCCCACGGGATTCCTGTCGTTGATGGCATAATGGGCTCGAGATCCGACCCTTTCGTCCTTCTCAAGCTCAGACGAGCTCTGAAGAACCTGGCAACGGATCTCCTCTTTTGCCTGGAGCATCGCGACGCCGTGGTCCTGGGCACGCTGGCATCGCTTGGGCTGGTGAGGAGAACCTTTGTGGCTGTGCATTCCACCAGGTTGTGGGGAGGTCAAAAGAGCCTGGGGTTGACCACGCGCTGGTGTCTCAGATTTGTAGAGCGAGTCCTGGCCGTGGGTGAAAACCAGGCGGCCTATCTGGCTCAGGAAGAGGGAGTCGCGCGCAACAAGATAGCGGTAATACCCAACGGAATCGAACTCTCCGAGTTCGAGAAGATGCCTTCGCCTGCCGAGGTGCGGGGTTTGATTGGCCTCAAGCCCGACTCGCTCGTCGTCGGCATAGTGGCCGCCCTGAGGCCGGAGAAGAATCATGAACTTTTCCTCGAGGCCGCCTCAGTTGTGGCAAGAGAGATGGAGGAAGTCCATTTTGTGATTGTCGGAGGAGGAAAGAGAAGGGCCCTGCTCGAGGGTCTGGCTGCCGGCCTCGGGATAACGAGCAACGTTCACTTCGTGGGCGAACGAAACGACGGAAGACTACTTATCCAGGCCTTCGACGTCGCCTTGCTTTGTTCGCATCCGGTCGTGGAGACTCTGCCGATCTTTCTGATGGAGGCCATGGCTCTCGGAAAGCCGGTCATATCGACGAGAGTGGGAGACGTGCCCTCTCTCGTAGAGGCCGGGACAACCGGTTTGCTGGTGCCTCCGGGTTCACGCGAAGAACTATCCGGCGCGATGCTCAGACTTCTTCGAGACGAAAGGCTTCGGGTGGAAATGGGCAGACGCGGTCGAGAGAAAGTGGCGCGAGAATTCTCGCTCGACCGCTCCGTTCGGATGCTGGAGCGTCTCATAGAGATGAATTGAGAGCGCGTCGCAGGAATTCAGGAATCGAGGAAAATGTGAGACCTACTTCTGCCGTCATCGCCGTCACATACAGATGTAATTCGCGTTGTGGGACTTGCGACATCTGGAAGAAAGACGTAACACCGGAGCTGCGCCCGGCTGATCTCAAAAGACTCCCGGCGGGTCTTCGCAACATAAACGTGAGTGGCGGCGAGCCCTTTCTGAGAGACGATCTTGTAGACGTGATCGGCGTCCTGCGCGAGAGAAATCCGAGAGCGAGCATAGTAATCTCCACGAACGGCCTCCTTCCGGAGCGAATCGAGAGAGACGTGCGAAGAATGGGACGGGTCGGGGTGCGGGTCTCGATAGACGCGATGGGAGCGCTTGACGACGAAGTCAGGGGAGTGAGCGGGGCCTTTGCCCTTGCCTCGGAGACGCTTGACCGCCTGCAGGCGCTCGGGCTCGGAGACCTGGGTATCTCGGCGACCATCGGCCGGCACACTGCCGGAGACTTGAAGAAACTCAAGGAGATGGCCGAAACTCGCGGCGTCGAGTTGGTGACGAGCCTCGTGCATAGCTCGCCTACCTATTTTGGAGAGCAAAAGGACGAGCTTCCCGAGAAGGGAAGCCTCGAAAGTGACGCCATCCAGAGGGAACTTGTCTGGTTGAGAGATCGAGAGCTCCGTTCCGCGAGACCTAAGGATTGGTTCAGGGCATATCTCACGGCCGGCATCGTAGACCAACTCCGCGGGAAACGGAGAAGGATAAAGTGCCATGCAGGCGCGTGCTTTTTCTTCATGGAACCGGCGGGAGATATCTATCCCTGCAACGTGTGGCCCGAGAGAATGGGCAACATAGTTCTCGAGAGCTACGATGAAATGGTGGCCAACTCAGGACGGATACTTGCAGGCGTGAATGAGTGTCCGTTTCAGTGCTGGATGAGTTGCACGGTCGCACCCGCGATGAGGAAGCACCCTCTGAGACCGGCGCTTTGGGTGGTCGCGAGGAAGCTCGGAGTGAGCGAACGACATGAAGATTCTTCAGGTAAATAAGTTCTTCTTCCTCAAGGGGGGAGCCGAAAGATACTTTTTCGAGCTGTCCGGGCTTCTTTCCTCAAGAGGCCACAAGATTATTCCGTTCTCAATGCAGGACCCCGCAAACGTGCCCTCACCGTATGCAAAGCATTTTGTGAGTAACGTGATTCTTGACGGCACAGGTTCGACCTTCCAGAAAATCAGAACCGCGGCCAGGGTGATCTACTCGTTTGAGGCGCGCAGAAAGCTGGAGGAGCTCATACACGAAGAGAGACCCGACATTGCTCACGTGCACAACATCGCCCATCAGATTTCTCCGTCGATAATAGGCCTTCTCAAGAAACACGGGATCCCCGTCGTCCAGACTCTCCACGATTACAAGCTGGCTTGTCCTGCGTACTTGATGATCGTGAGAGGTCGCCTGTGCGACGCGTGCGTGGCCGGGAAATACTACAACGTTCTGCTGAAAAGATGTACGCACGACTCACTGCTTGCGAGCGGCGTGGCGTGCGCGGAGATGTATGTGCACAGACTGACGGGAACCTTCTCGAAGGTAGATGCATTCTTGTGCCCCAGCGAGTTCATCATGGGCGTCATGCGGCGCTCTGGCATCGAAGCCCAGAAGCTCTTTCACGTTCCTCACTTCATCGATCTGAACCATTACGAGCCGCGTTACGGAGGCTCGGAGTCTTTCATATACGCGGGTCGTCTGTCGGCGGAGAAGGGCCTCAAGGTGCTTCTCGAGGCCAAGCGGAACGTGAAGGGATTCAACCTCGTGGTGGCAGGCGAAGGCGAACTCCGCGAACGGCTTGAGGCGTACGCAACGAATGACGGCGACGTTTCATTCATGGGGTTCCTTCCGAGGGAGAGACTGGCTCAAGTCTGGAGAGACGCGGCTTTCACGGTCGTGCCGTCCGTGTGTTACGAGAACTTCCCTTATACCATTCTCGAGTCGTTTGCATTCGGGAAGCCCGTGATTGCGGCCAGAATAGGCGGTATGCCTGAACTGGTCAGAGACGGAGAGAACGGTTTCCTTGTGGAGCCTGGAAACGTCCGTGACTTGACCGAGAAGATACTATATCTTGTCTCGAGACCCGACGAGATCTTGAGGATGGGAAGACTCGCGCGTGAAACCGCCGAGAGAACGTACTCTGCCGAGAGGCATTACGATAGCATCATGAAGCTCTACGAGAGGATGGCAAGATGAAGATAGCCATGATAGGCCAAAAGGGAATCCCCGCAACCTATGGCGGCATTGAACGCCACGTGGAAGAGGTGGGAATACGGTTGGCCAGTCGGGGACACGAAGTGAGTGTGTACTGTAGGTTCTACTACACGAGGGTCACGGACAAGTATCGAGGCGTGAGGCTCCTTAGACTGCCGAGCGTGAAGACAAAACACTTCGATACTCCGACGCATTGTGCCATCTCCACGTTGGATTCCGTGTTCAGGGGCTACGACATCGTTCACTTCCACGCCCTGGGACCTTCGCTCTTCAGTTTCATGCCACGCCTCACGGGAGCCAAGACGGTGGTTACGGTGCACGGTCTTGACTGGCAGAGGGAAAAATGGGGACCCGCCGCCTCGTGGATTCTGAAGCGCTGCGAGTATCCCGCCATCCACTTTCCTTCAAGAACTGTCGTCGTCTCACGCACTCTTCAAGAGTACTTTCGAAACAAGTATGGGATCGAGACTACGGTTGTTCCGAACGGAACAAACATCCCCACCTCCAGAGCGTTGTCCAAGCTCAAGAAAGCGGGGCTCGAAGCGGGCAACTATGTGCTTTTCGTGGGAAGGCTTGTGCCGGAAAAAGGTTGCCACTTTCTCATCGAAGCCTTTGAGAAACTGGACACGCGTACGAAACTTGTGATTGCGGGAGGGTCGAGTTTCTCGAGCGAGTACGTCGATACCCTCAAGAGGCACGCCAGTTCCAGGGTCGTCTTCCTCGACTACGTCTACGCGGACACGCTTGAGGAACTCTGGAGCAACGCGCTGCTTGTGGTACAACCCTCCACGCTCGAAGGTCTTTCCATCTCTTTGCTAGAGGCTCTCAGCTACGGCAGATGCGTGCTCGTGAGCGACATCCCCGAAAACCTGGAAGTGGTCGAGGACTGCGCTCCGTCGTTCAGGAGCAAAGACGTCGAGGATCTGAGAAGCAAGCTTGAGATGCTGTTGGGCTCGCCCGAGTTGCTCGCGGCGTACGAAAACAAGGCCAAGCGTCACATATTGAACAGATTCACGTGGGACGGGGTGACGAACTCACTCGAGCAAGTATACCTCGAGCTTCTCTCCAAGTAGGTCGTTCAGGTCGGCCGAGCTTATTTGTGTTGAAACTGTCACCTCCCTGTGCTATAGAGAGTCAGAAATCTGAACAACGGGGAGGGACGTCTTACGCATAAACTCTTTGCCGTCGTATTGGCTGGCGGTAGGGGAGAAAGATTCTGGCCCTTGAGTCGGGCTTCTTCTCCCAAGCAGCTACTTCCTATCGTCGGGCGAAGAAGTCTTCTGGAATCGACCGTTTCCAGAATTGTTTCGCTCGTCCCGCCCACACGAATCTACGTCATCACCTCAAAGCATCTTCAAAGTGAGGTGGCGAAGAGACTCGCCGGCTTCAGAGGAATTACCGTCGTCGGAGAACCGGCCGGAAAGAACACGGCTCCTGCGATAGGGTTGGCGTCCAGCTTGATCTCGATGGTCGAGCCCGACGCCGTGACACTTGTGGTGCCGTCGGACCACATGGTCAAGGGAAAGAGGGAGTTCATCAGTGACGTTAGGAAGGCCGTGCGGGTAGCCCAATCACGCAAGCTCGTCGTGTTCGGCATCAAACCTGACAGGCCGGAGACGGGCTACGGATACGTGCAGGTGGGGGGGCGCGCAGGCTCGGTTGGGAAGGGTGTTTTCACGGTGAGGAGCTTCGTGGAGAAGCCTGATCACAAGAACGCAGTCAGACTGTTGCGTTCGGGGTGTCACTATTGGAACAGTGGTATGTTTGTGTGGCGTGTAGACGCCCTGCTGGGGGAAATCCGAAAGCACCTACCCGCGCTTGCCAAGTCCATCGAGGCCTTCTCTTCGGAGTCTTCCGGCCGCTCGTTTCGCGAGAGGCTCGACCGGTTCTATTCCGGCGTGGAGGCCGTTTCGATTGACTACGGACTCCTGGAGAGATCGAGCGACATTGTGATGGTGAGGGCCAGTTTCTCGTGGGACGACGTTGGTTCCTGGCTTTCACTCGAGAGAATCTTGAGCAAGGACAAGCGGGGCAACGTTCTGTCCGGTGAGACCGTTGCGGTTGACACTCGCAATTGTGTGCTCGTCGCGTCCAGCGGTGTCGTTGCCACGTTGGGTGTCGAGAATCTTGTGGTTGTGAGAACCGAGAATGCGACCCTGGTGTGTGCCAAGGAGCGGGCGCAGGGAATAAAGAAGATATCGAGAATTCTCTCCTCTTCCAAGAAGTTGAAGAGGCATCTTTGACACAGGCGAGCGTTAGGGTGCGGTCCGGACGCGTGCTCGACGCGTGGACTCTTTCTTTCTCAGAGCGTCGAGGAGGTTGTGATGTCTTCAAGGTTTGTTCTGATTCTCTTGGTGACTTCGCTTTTTTTGAGCCTTCTCTCGGGCGGCTGCGCCACTGAACGCCCGCTGCAGAAAAAGGCCACGACTTCGGGGGGAGCGGTAGGGTCTGAGGGCCAACTGGAGGCAATCCCGGAGCCGGTCGACCCGCAGAAGAAGGCAGCCTCCCAAGCGGAAGCTTCCTCCTCTTACGTCGAGCAGGAAGTGCCGGTCAACGTGGAGGAACGGGACGTCGCGTCTGGATACAGTGTGCAGATTTTCGCATCTTCGAGCCTGGAGAAGGCAGAAGAGGTTGCGAGGAAGGCGAGGAACTCTTTTCCCGATAGCGTCTACGTGGAATACTCGACCCCTCTCTACAGGGTGAGGATCGGCAACTTCGCTTCCAAGGACGACGCCCTGAAATTCAGGGAAGAAGTGGTTCAAGCAGGTTATGAGGGCGCATGGATTGTAGAGGCCCTCGTCGAGCGGAAGTAGGGAGTCAATGGCCAGGTTTGGCGTGTGTATTTTTGAGGATTCTGCTCACGCGGGGTTCCTGCCCCTGGTCCATTCGAGGGCCGTGTTTGAATTAAGGTGTGGAATCTCTGCGTTGTGGGAGAAGATCGCGCGACATTACGCCGGCGACGTGGAGCTTTTCTGCGTTACGAGGCCTCATCTGGTGCAGATTCTCTCCGAACGGCTGGGTCTCCGAGTTAATCGTGTGGCCGATTTCGCAGGCGAGACGATGCTCTTCATAAACGGTCGGCTCCTCGCTCCGCCGGCTCTTTCCCAGCTTCTCCCGGTCGAGGGGAGGCCTGCCTGTTTCTTGAACGAAGGCGAGCTCGTCGCCTTCAGGGTGGATCAATCCACTTTGCGCGACAAGTTCGCCCGTCCCGAAGCATTCCTGTCGCCCGAGTTTTCCGACAACGTGGCAGAGCAACTGCCCGGCAACGTCGTCAAAACGACTCTGCTCAGGTTCCCGTGGGAAATCGTGTCCAACAATCCGGGTCAGATCGGTGCGGATTTTGACGTGGCGCGTCAGGGCGGCAGGATCGAGGGGGACGTGGATGAGAGGGCAGTCATATACAACGCTCGAGCCGTTCACGTAGGCCAGGGTGCGAGGATTGATGCCGGTGTGGTGATAGACGCACGGGGAGGGCCGGTGTACGTCGGGACTGGTTCGAGAGTCCATTCCTTCAGCCGGATAGAAGGGCCTTGCTCGATCGGAGAAAACTGCGTCGTCGTGGGAGGAAGGATGGTCGGGGGGTGTTCTTTCGGCCCTTGCTGTAGGGTAGGAGGAGAGGTGGAACAGACTGTTTTCCAGGGATATTCCAACAAATATCACGAGGGTTTCATCGGCCGTTCATATCTGGGAGAGTGGGTGAATCTTGGAGCCCTCACAACGAACAGCGATCTGAGAAACACCTACACAAACGTCAACGTGATCGTCGGAGGCCGGCCCGTGCAAACCGGCATGCTCAAGGTGGGCACTTTCATTGGAGATTTCACCAGAACAGGAATCGGCACTCTCCTTGACACCGGCTCCACGGTCGGTTTCTCGACGAACGTGTTCGGGGGGAAAGGAGTTCTTCCCAAGTCCATACCCTCGTTCGTCTGGGGCGATGGAGAAAGGTTTACCGAATACGTTCTGGAGAAAGCCACGGCAACTGCCCGGCTCGTTCTGGAAAGGCGAGGAGTTGCCTGGAGTTCCGGCTTCGAGGGACTGATGCGCGAGGTTTTCGAACTCACGAAGGAAGAGAGGCAAGGGCTGCTTGCCTGCTGAGCTGAACCCGGGACTGGAGACAACGATGACAAGATCAAGAGCGGCGCTGAAGAGACTGTTTCGGTCGCACAATCACTCTGAGGAGGCATGATGCCAGAGCTGCGAAGAGACCCCATCATAGGGCGCTGGGTAATCATCTCAACCGAACGCGGCAGAAGACCCATGGCGCTTTCTGAAACCGCCAAGGCAAAGAAAACGGACGCGATCTCCTGCCCTTTCTGCGAAGGCAACGAAAACAAGACTCCTCCGGAGATCTTTGCCTTCAGGGCTCCGGGTACCGCGCCCAATACTCGTGGTTGGACCGTGAGAGTCGTGCCGAACAAGTTCCCGGCTCTTCAGATCGAGGGGAACCTCAATCGAAGGGCCGAGGGCATGTACGACAGGATGAACGGGATAGGAGCCCACGAAGTGATAATAGAGACATCCGACCACAATGAAGAGACCAGTGATCTCTCGGCGGAGCACATAAGGCAGGTTCTTATCGCGTTCAGAGAGCGAGTGCTCGATCTGAAGAAGGACGCAAGGTTCCGGTACATCTTGATTTTCAAGAATCATGGCGAGTCCGCCGGCGCGTCTCTCGAACACAGCCACAGTCAGCTTATCGCCACTCCGATTGTCCCGAAGAGAGTGACCGAGGAGATCGACGGGGCAAAACACCACTTTGACCTGAAAGAGCGATGCATATTTTGTGATATGTTGCAGCAAGAGACCACCGAAGGAAAGAGGATGGTCATAGAGAATGACGAGTTTGTCGTCTTTTCCCCTTTTGCCGCGCGTTTTCCCTTCGAGACTTGGATTCTTCCGCGCACGCACTCCGCGGCGTTCGAGAAGATTCAGGACCTGGAGCTCTTCACTCTTGCCACTACTCTCAAGGAAGCACTCAAAAGAATGAGCATAGCCTTGAATAATCCGTCCTACAATTATATATTGCACTCTGCACCGATCAGGACTCCGGACTTGGAGTATTATCACTGGCACATAGAGATTATCCCGAAGTTGACCAGGGTGGCGGGATTCGAGTGGGGGACAGGTTTCTACATCAATCCCACGTCGCCAGAGGATGCCGCTGAGTTTTTGGGTCAAATTCCAATTGAAAAACTGAAGGAGGGCACATGAAAGCAAAGCTACGCGTGTGTATTGTGAGCGCCGAGATGATTCCTTTTGCCAAAGTGGGAGGACTCGCTGACGTGGTGGGTTCTCTCTCGAAGACTCTGGCGTCCATGGGGCATGACGTTTCTGTTTTTCTGCCAAGATACGCTTGCGTCGGGAGCAAGGAATTCGGGCTCAAGAAGGTGAAATTCAACGGCCGCCTTGCCGTGACGCTCGGGACTCAAGAGAAGAAGATAGACGTCTGGGAGTGTGCCGCCAGGGGTTCACGCGCCAGGATCTATTTTGTGGGTAACGAATCGCTTTTTGGCAGGGAGGGCATATACACTGACCCCAAGACGAGGGAGGACTATCCCGACAACGGGCAGAGGTTCACATTTTTTTCCAAGGCCGTTCTCGAAGTCATCAAGAGCCTCTCGCTCCATTTTGATGTCATTCACTGTAATGATCACCAGACGGGTCTAATACCGCTCTTTCTGCGCGGGGAGTACTCGGGAGAAAAAGTGCTTGCAAATGTCGCGACTCTTTTCACCATTCACAATCTTGGCTACCAGGGAGTCTATCCGCTCGAGAGCATCGCGCAGACGGGCCTTCCCGAGGAGCTTGCTTATCCCATGGGACCCCTCGAATTCTGGGGGAAGCTCAATTTCATGAAGGCAGCGATCGTGTACGCCGATCTGATCTCGACGGTCAGCGAGACGTACGCGAAGGAGATCCAGACGAGCGAAGAGTACGGATTCGGCTTGCAAGGGGTGCTCACCGCAAGAACCGAAGATCTTTTCGGTGTCCTCAACGGTGTGGATTACACCGCCTGGAATCCCTTAAGGGATAGATATGTTCCTTACAAGTACGGTCCCGGATACACAGGAAACAAGACAAAGGACAAGATGCATCTCATCGAGCAGCAGAGGCTGACCGGACTTACGCAGAACAGCTTTTTGATCGGAATAGTCTCAAGGCTTGCGGATCAAAAGGGGTTTGACCTCCTGGAAGCTGTTTCGGAAGAAATGCTTTCATTGGACGTCGGCTTGGTGATGTTGGGCACGGGCCAGCAGAAGTACCACGATTTCTTCTCGCAGCTCAAATCAAGATATCCTGGCAAGGTTTCGTTGACCCTGGAGTTCAATGAGAAGATGGCCCATCTCATCGAAGCAGGCTCGGACGCATTTCTCATGCCCTCCAGGTACGAGCCTTGCGGGCTGAACCAGATGTATAGTATGAGGTACGGAACTATTCCGGTGGTGCGGTTCACGGGAGGCTTGGCCGACACGGTGAAGGAGTTCGATCCGACGTCTGGAACGGGTACCGGTTTTGTGTTCCAAGAATACAGCGCCGAGGCTCTGATGGAAGTCGTGAGAAGGGCCTACGCGACCTTCCTTGACAAGGAACGGTGGGCAGCGGTCGTGAAGAACGCCATGGAGGAGGATTTTTCTTGGAGACGTGCGGCACGGGGCTACGTGGAGCTGTACAGAAAGGCGATCACGAAGAAGTGCAGCGCCCCTTTCGCTGATTGGGTTTCTTCCGTGGCCGAAACAACTCTGTGAAGGTCCGGAGAGACCCTGGGCAATTGCTTCGGCGAATCAACGCGGGATGCTTCACGCATTAGGAACTGACGCTTCCTCTATGAAGGCCCTGTGCAACTCTCTCACTGCCTGCTCGAGCCTTTCCTCCGGAACCAGGCATGACAAGGTGATGGCAGTGCTGATCGAGGCGTAGGGAATTATTCCGAGGGACGCCAGGGTCACGAACGTCTCCGAGCATGTGTTGGCCGCCCAGAGGAGATTCGACCCGACTATCGATACAAGCCCGACGCCGGTGACAAGCTCCATTTTTCCACCCATCTTGTCCAGGACGGATCCGCATGCCTCCACGAGCGCTTTTTTGTCGGACTCGTGAACGACAAAGAGAAGCGCGGCCCCGCCGGATGGAACCAGCGATTCGTTGAAGAGTCTCACTTCCACACCGGTTCCTTCAAGCCTCTTGAAGAGCGAGGACGTGGTTTCGTTTACCTTCGCGATTCCGCTGAGTCTTGCCAGTATCATCCCTCCCGTATGAGCTATCCCCGTGACGCGTTTTGTGTCCGTGATCGACTTCCCGGTCACCATTGTCCCCCTTTCTGACGAGAAACTGGAGCGCACATGAAGCGGCACGTCGTACTTGTAGGCGAGCTCGACGGCCGTGTGATGCACTACACCGGCGCCAGATGCGGAGAGTTCCAGCATCTCTTCGAAGGAGACGCAGTCGAGCTTTTTCGCTCCAGGCACGATCCTCGGGTCCGCGCTGAAGACACCTGCGACGTCTGTGTAAATCTCGCACTCCTTCGCCCCGAAGGCGGAAGCCAGCGCGACGGCCGTAGTGTCTGACCCACCCCTTCCCAGTGTCGTGACCTCTCTGGTCGGGCTCACACCCTGGAAACCCGCCACAATCACGATTCGGTCCTTGCTCAGTTCCTCGCTTATCCTGAAAGCTTTTACGTCGACTATCCTCGCGCGGGTGTGTTTGGAGTCGGTCATGATCCCGCTTTGTGAACCCGTGAAGGAAATGGCCTCACATCCCCTGTCGTTGATTGCCATCGAAAGCAAAGCCATAGAGATTCTCTCGCCGGCGGTGAGAAGCATGTCAAGCTCTCTCGAAGAAGGGATTCGCGACACCTTCATTGCCAGGCCGAGAAGCTCGTTTGTGGTGTCACCCATCGCCGACACCACGACGATGAGATCGTTGCCCAATCGTTTTGTCCCTACTACTCTGTCGGCGATCGACATCACCTGCTCGACGGTCGCCAGGGAAGAGCCCCCGTATTTCTGCACTACAAGGTTCATGGGAGTGACTCAGAACCCAGCAGCATCGCTGCCGGGGCTTTGTGTGAGAGAAAAGTGCGTCCGATTGACCAAGAACGGCAGCACAACGATTCTCGTCCTTGTCTCTCTGACCAGCTTCAACGTGATGTGCTCCAAATGATAGCAGAACGCGATTACGGGTCTAGTCAATTGTTCCGGTACTTCTTGACAAGGGCTCCATCAGAAGGTATATTCTAGCCGTAAACAAGGGAGAATCATGTGAGCGGAAGTAGCTCAGCCCGGTAGAGCTCCACCTTGCCAAGGTGGCCGTCGCGGGTTCAAATCCCGTCTTCCGCTCCATTGACGACATGCCTCTCAACGGCCGCCAGCCTCTTGGACCGCTTGCGGCTGGACCGTGGCGGCATAGCCAAGTGGCTAAGGCGACGGTCTGCAAAACCGTTATTCTCCGGTTCGAATCCGGATGCCGCCTCCAAAACCTCTTTTTTCCTCCTAGGCTCTCCTACAGTCCCAGCCGTGGAGAGAACACCGAGCACTCAGAGCAGAAGAAAAAAACAGCCGGCGCGCCCGCTCGACGGGAAGCGCCGGCTTATGCGCGAAGTTTCTCAGCACTTCTTTGCTTTCTTCGCGACTTTCTTTGTCTTTGCTTTCTTCTTGGCCATGAGTTTTCCCTCCTTTCACGGTCAGGGGTGTTGCGCGGGCGATTCACCCACCGTCCTAGCCTGTGCCCGGCGGGTGAAGGTTGGAGTTGGTTTCGGGGCCGGTACGCCGGGTAGTTGACTTTTCCTTGACGTATCGCTCCAGCTCGGTCCTCATTATTCTCCAGTTGGTTCCTATCTTGAACGCCGAGATCTCCCCCTTCTTGATGAGATTCCTCAGGGTCGGCCTGGAAATCCGCAGGAGCTCGCATGCCTCCTTGGACGTTAGGATGCCCTCTTTCTCAAGTCTTGCCACACAATACTCCTTTCTTTCGAAGAGAGCGTCATTGTCCTAAGTATTACAGTATTTGTCAAGAACAATGTTATTATTACTGTCCATGCCGAACCTGGCTTGATTTGTTCTGAGGCGCCGTGTTCTTGCCGACGGCGACCTGTTCGTTCCAGATTCGGAAGGCCACGGTGTTCTTAAGACTGGACCGTCTGCTTTGGGTTGACAGACGCACCGGCCGATGCTAATTTCCTGGGAGGCCGGGGGCAGTTCGAGTTCCCTCCGTGTCAACGTAATCCGTTGGCTGACCCGCCGTGCCCCGCTGTCCTCGCGGGGTCGCACGAGAGGGGAGATCAGTCGGGGCCCCAAAGACGAAGAGGTGACAGGTTGGAGCGAATGAAGAATCTTGAGAAGCTTGTTCCGGAAGTTCGAAAGCTTGTTGAGCCCTACGTCCGCGGTCTCCTGGATGTTGCGGGAGAGGACATCATTTCGGTCTTGGTCTTCGGAAGCGCGACGGGACCTGACTACGTGCCAGGTCGCTCAAACATCAACGTGGCGGTTCTGGTTCGAGAGATCGACCCGGCTTTTCTCAAGAAATGCCTCACGCACGCCGCGGGTGGTTTCAAGAAGCGGATAGTAGCCCCGCTGTTGCTTACGCATAAGTACATAGGCAGCTCACTTGACGTTTTCCCCGTAGAGTTTCTTGACATTCGAGAAACGTGTCTTGTCCTTGTCGGGAGCGATCCTTTTACAGACGTTGATTTGAGCAATTCGAGCCTTCGCCTCGAATGTGAGCAACAACTCAAAGGCACTCTTCTCAGAATAAGACAAGCCTATCTGGAGCTCGGCCTTGCTCACAGGGGAATCGAGAGAGTCATGAGCGAATCGCTCAATTCCCTGATACCGGTCTTCAGGGCCATGTTGGTGCTCAAGGGCGAGCAACCTCCGCGCCGCAAGCAGGAGATCATTGGTTCCGTGTGCCGGGTTTTCGGGATTGCCTCCGACGTCTTCGTGCAGGTTCTCAGATTCAAGCTCGAGATGAAACTTGTGCCCCCTGAGACAGAAGAGAAGATTCTCCGCGACTACATCAAGAACGTTGAGGTGCTGGCGCAGCTTGTGGACGCTCTCGCAACCCAGGAGAAACGTTGAAGACCGGCAGAACGCTCGAGACTGACGGAGCCTTGAGAATTGATGGGCCACCCCCGTCCCGATTTTCTCACCCTTTCGGTTTCTCGTCTCTTGAGACAGGAACCAGGGGACTGCGGCTTGTCACGGTCTTCCTTCTGATCCTTGGTTTCCTGGGTCCGGTATGCTTTCTGCCTGCAGGTTCCCCGTCGAGCTTGACGGGTTCGATGGGAGGCTTGGTGTCTGCCCTCGATTCCCGTCCAGGAGTGGCTCTGGCGCAAGAGTATCCCGAACCTGTCGGGTTTGTGAACGATTTCGCCGGCGTCGTAAACGAGGAGATTCGAGCAAGAATCGAGGCGATCGCCGCGGAAGTGAAGCAGAAGACGGGGGCGGAAATCGTTGTGGTGACCGTCAAGACGACGGGCGGAATCGACATTCACGACTACGCGGTGGAGCTATTCACCAAATGGAAGATTGGTAAGAAGGGCCGCGACGACGGGCTTCTCATCGTCGCAGCCACAGACGATAGGAAGCTGTGGATCAAGACAGGATATGGGCTCGAGGAGACGATACCTGACGCGGTGGCATCCCAGGTGTACCGCAACGTGCTCGTTCCCTTGTTCAGGGAGGGAGAGTACGGTAGGGGGCTGCTGTCGGCTGTCCAGGTCCTTGCCGCACGGATCGCCAATCAGGCGGGAGTGACGTTGACGTCGCTGGACGGGCTTCCGGCTGTGCCGGAAGGGAACTCCTCCGGCAAGGACGCTCGGTCCTTCGTGCCTATGGCCTTCGTCCTGGGAATCATGATTCTATTGATCATCGCACGAACGCGTGGAGGCCCCGGCTCGCGTAGGCATGGTGGATTTCCCTTCTGGACAATAGGGGGGTTCTACGGTGGGACGAAGGGGGGCGGTTTCGGAGGCGGCTTTGGCGGTTTCGGTGGGGGGAGTTGCGGTGGAGGAGGGGCCGGAGGTGGTTGGTGAGGCCGCCGCTTGGAGCGCGCCGGGAGATTCGGAAGTCACTCGACTGTAGGGACGAGTAGAAGCAGAGCAAGGTTGGGTCAAGGCTCAAGGAGGTAGCATGAAAGCAGGATGGATCGTCGCCGTTCTCGTCATAGCAGTGCTCGCGCTTGTCGTTGTGTCCTGGTACATAAGCGGCCTAAACAAGGTTGTGAGACTGGACAAAGAAGTCGAAAAGCAGTGGGCAAACGTCAACGCTCAGCTTCAGAGGCGAAATGACCTGATACCAAATCTCGTAGAGACCGTCAGGGGATACGCGAAACACGAAGAGGGCGTTTTCGAAGAGGTCGCGAGACTCAGGAGCCAATGGGCCGGGGCCGCGACAAAAGAAGACAAGATGGAGAGCGCCAGGGCCATGGATGCTGCCCTGTCGAGACTGCTACTCGTCGTGGAGAACTATCCGCAACTTCGAGCCACGGAGAATTTCCAAACGCTCCAGGCTCAACTCGAGGGGACCGAGAACAGGATAGGGGTGGAGCGCATGAGGTACAACGAAGCGGCCCGCGCTTTCAATACTTACACGCAGGAAGTATTCGGGAGTTTCTTTGCGAAGCAAAGGGGAAAGACGAAGCCTGCTCCGTACTTCGAACCTACGCCGGGCGCCGAGCAAGCGCCACAGGTGAAATTCTAGTGTGAACCCTGTGCCGAGGTGGCGGAATGGCAGACGCAGCGGACTTAAAATCCGCTGGAGAGTTTTCTCCGTGCCGGTTCGAGTCCGGCCCTCGGCAAAGAGATCGTTGTGTGAGCGTAATCCGGAAAGGATAGTGTGTTACAGCCTCTTATCCGGAAGTGGCTTAAGCCACACCTTTCGATCATGGTTTGTCTCGTAGGCAGGACGAGGTGAAGCGATGAATTTGGGTGCAATCCAATCCGCGCTTTCTGACGCCAAACTGGACGGTTGGCTATTCTATGACCATCACCACCGAGATCCGATTGCGTACCGCGTGCTCAAGCTCGACGCTCCAATGTGCACACGCCGATGGTACTACTTGATTCCTGCCGAAGGTCAGCCAACGAAGCTCGTTCATCGTATCGAGCGGAGCAATCTTGAAGCTCTACCGGGAACCGAGCATCAATATTCGTCCTGGCGCGAACAGCGCGAGAAGCTGCAGGAGATGCTCGCTTGCAAGGCAAAGGTTGCGATGCAGTACTCTCAGTTGAACGACATTCCCTACATCGGTCTGGTAGACGCAGGCACGGTTGAACTGGTAAGGAGTTTTGGGGTTGAAGTTGTATCCTCGGCGGACTTGGTACAACTGTTTGAAGCGCGCTGGTCGACCGAAGCCCTGGCTCTTCATCTCGAAGCGGGGAAAGTAGTCCACGCTGCTGTCGACACAGCATTCAGAACGATCCGCGATGCCGTACAAACACGCGAAGCAATCGGCGAGTACGAGGTTCAACAGGAAATCGTCCGATTTTTCGAAACGCACGGCGTCGAGTCGGATGACCCGCCCGTTGTAGCAGTGAACGAAAACACCGCCAACCCCCACTATTCGCCAACGCTGCAAACCTCCCGTCTGATACGGGAGGGCGATTTTGTTCTCTTGGACGTTTGGGCGAAGCGAAGAGCCCGAGAGGCCGTCTATTTCGATATTACCTGGACGGGATATGTCGGCGAGGCCGTTCCGGATCGGTACGCGAGGATCTTCGAAATCGTTCGAGAGGCCCGTGACGTGGCCATCGAACTTGTCCAACAAGCCTTGCGCGGAGGTCGCCCTCTGCGCGGCTACCAGGTGGACGAAGCCGTGCGCGATGTCATCACGCGCCACGGATATGGTGAGTATTTCATCCACAGAACGGGACATTCGATCGGCGAGGATGTCCACGGCAACGGCGCCAATATTGACAACTTCGAGACGCGCGATAACCGCGCGATTATTCCTCGAACATGTTTCTCTATTGAACCTGGAATTTATCTACCTGAATTCGGCGTGCGAAGTGAAGTGGATGTTTACATCGAGGAAAGCGACGCGCGAGTGACCGGTGACATTCAAAAGGCCATTGTTCCCATCCTCGCCAAGTAGGGAATTCGCGCCATATCTAGATCGTGTTCTTTTTCCCCACGTGTGCCCCGAGAGCTAATGATGCTGTCAGAATTTTCGACGCGTGAGTCTCAAGGGCAGTCAGTTCCTCTTGTCGCAGTTCTGTACAAGCCGCGCCCTCGGCGACCACACTACCACATGCCGTTTCGTGATTGACACAGGACTTGTCTTGTGATATGTTTGCAGCACTCGACGCGACAGGTATATCGCCTCTTGCATGACCAGCAGTTACGCGTCCGCACAGTTCAGGAACTTTTGCGGTATTAGGGACCCCTAGACCGTGACGGTCTACGCACACCCGCTGAGCGGGGGAAGGGCAGGGCGAACGGAATCATAGGGTGTGGGTCTAGCGACACGAGTGTGGTCTTATGCCGAAACAGCGCAACACCACGTGAGATCACGGGAGTTTGGCTAATAGTCCGAACGAAGCGTAGCTGGGAGCCAATTGACAATGAGTGTTATCTGGAAGAGATAGCGTTCTACATGCTCTTATCCGGAAGCGACGTAAGGCATAGTTCGGGAAAGGAGCAGAAGATGGGTGAGAACAAAGCACATAAGGCAGTAGTCCACCGCATCATTCACCAGTATGGTGGAAAGTGCGATCCCGAGAAGGGAGCTGACGTCAAGATCCCCTTTATTGGGACTGTGGAGGCCGAAACTGACAAGATAGTCTCCGTGGCTCTTACTCAACTCCGAGGCTACCGCGGACCCGTGTATGTCGCAGGAACAAACGCTGTCGAGAAGACATTTGAGGTCAAGACAGGCACGACGATTGGTGTAACGGATAACAAGGGCAATATCATCAAATCGTCAACACGAAAAAGGCGATGTCCCTGACCAGGCCCTGGAGCGTATGGGCTACCGCGCCGCTCAACGCCATCGTTAGGCCTTCAGCGAAGACACGAACATCCACGTTGCCTGAAAGGAGGTGCGACAATGAGCCGAGTTGTCGCAAGCACGTCCGCAGCGCTGTTGATCCTGTTTCTTGGCTGCATGGGCCAGGAGCACACTTCATCTGACAAGGCGAAGAGTTTGCCCACGCGTCAGTACGAGTCAGCGGCCACAGGGGCTCGGACGCCTCAGGAGGTCGACAAAGCGACCACCGCACCTACCACGAGTCCCACGGACCCGCACAGAAGTGGACAGGCGCGGGATAGGATCACCGCAATCAACCCGTCGAAGATTCATATTGATTCTGAGGGCCGTATTGTGACGAAAGATCTTTCCTATGAAGAAATGGGGAAATTGGCAGAGGCCCTAGCGGAGGCTGATGAATCTGGTGAGCTTCAATCATCTAGAGAATACGACGTAAGTAAGGACAATAGAGGCAGAACTACTGACATGTCGGAAAGGCCACAGGGCGAAGCGGCTGGCGAGTGGCGCGTCGAGTTCGAATACACCGATCCACAATTGCGTGCAGTCGGCATCGCGGACGCGGCGCGCGCCATTGATGAGCATGGTAATGTACTGGCTCAGGCTACGCTTCTCAGGCTGCTCACGGGCGAGGGTAACCAGTTCAAGGGTGCCGAAGTTGAGGAAAGGCATTTCGATGCTAGAGGGCGCGTTTACTTCAGCTGCAAGAGCCAATTCAGCTTCCCGCTTGGACGAAAGACCGGCGAGTCGGACGCACGAGGACGCAGGACCAGGGACTATTTCTCCCAGTGGCCACTGCTGGCGGGGATCCCGTAGATCGACGATGCAGCCCACCAGCGAACACGTCCGCCCTGGCTCCGATGACCATCAGTCCGCCTTGCGTGGCCCACGTGCGAGAGACCACGATGGTACCTGTAACGGGACTCTACGCGGGCGGCAAGCATCCGCGCGACTCGGCAATCTTGTTGAGATTGCCGAGGGCATTGAATACACACCCGAACTATCCCAGGACGGAGCGATGGCTGTTGTGCGTTCAGTCTTTCGTGGAACGAGTAGGCTGCTCGGCCCGTCCGGGTCATGGTGAATCTGCAGCGGCAGAGTGGAACGTGTGGGCGCAGGCGGTGCCATATGTGGAAGCGGAGATCGCCGTTCTTGCCGAAGGCCGGTGGCTGGACCCGGCTCGCGACGCAGCGCGTGTGCACATCTGCATCAATCCAGCAAATGAAAACCGATTCTTCGCGGTTCCTTACAGAACGGCTGGCACGCTGACACGCGTTCGTTTGACCATCGTAGACAACGCGACCGTTTACAAGTTTGCATCGCCTTAGCCAACTTCATTGGCAAACGGAAGAGATACTTGGGATACTGGAGCTGAGCACGACGGGAACCCGATGGGTGCAGATCCGAATCAGGAATGAACGAGATGGGAGGTGCCCCCCCGTCCTCGCGGCAGGAACGGTTCGGGTCACCCCGGAATGCTAATTGCGCGTACGTAACATCTCGCCAGCTCAACACGCGACCAGAACATGTGGTGCTTACATCGGAGGACCAAAGACTGGGCATCAACGCACAACACAGATCGCATTCTAGCTGATTCGGAGAGCCGCGGTTTGCGCAGCGTGATTCGTGCCTGGTGATACGAGTCACTGCTTAGCATGATCGAGCTTGGTCATCGGGAGACACAGCTTAACGGAAGGATTGACGTCGCGATTGGGGGCGGTCGCATTCAGTTCGGCAGAGTGGGTAGTTGGCGTGCGGCTGCCTGACTATCTATGTCGCTGATCTTATCGTTGAGCGAATTGCAGATGGGATACCGACTCAACGTTGTCCTAATAATGCCGATACTTGCGGGCTGTCTGCTCACATCATGCCGGGGAACAAATCACTATGATAGGAAAGAGGAATCTAAATCGCTCGGAGACACGCCTAGTCATGGTTCGCTATGGACACGGCCCACGACTTATGCGGGCAACCTCTACAACAAGATACAGTTATCAGACATTCACGTTGAAGGCGATTATACAAGGACTACGTCCCCGGATGGACGAATCGTGATTAGTGAGAGTGTGGTGGTTGAAGCACACAATTCCTTCAATGGAGTCACCGAATTCGAGAAGATTAACCTAACTGTCGGCAGGCATCCAATATCCAAATACAGGAGAGTTCATAAGGATGACCTAGGCAGGACCGTTGTCCTAGAAGAGGGCGAAGAGCCACCAGAGGATATCCTTGTTGAACAAGCTACTAACTTCAAGCCAACTCTGACCTACTATCGTTTCTATTCCGATTGCGAATACTCTTTGGGCAGGTGCGAGTTACCTGAAATGATTGTGAGAACAACATGGGACGATTCTAGTGACAAAAGAATACGCGATTTGAGCATTAGAAAAGAGACACTCACCAGGGAAGTAGCTGAGGTACTGCACCACGACGGCCCTTTCTCCCTTGCAAAACTCTGGAGATGGTACATTATGGCAGAATATCAAAAGGACGCGAACGAGTGCTCCCGAGAACACCTGTTCAATAAATACTCTCCTTCTACCAAAGCCAGAGAGGAGGTGGCGGTAAGAATTAGGATAATTGACAGCATCAATGTTGCAGTGAAAAACCTCGACAATCAGAACATTCGGAGAGAATTCATCGCGCTTCTTTCAAAACCCGATTCAGTTTACGGGAATGGTAATACAGAGTATTACACACAAAGGGTGATAACTACTCAACCACTTACGGGCAAGGATGTTTTTCACTGCTATCACGAGATTTTGAACCATCTGAGAGAGAGTCAGTATTCGCACAGCCCCCTGTTGGACGGGATAATCGAATCGTTCAAAGAGATAAAAGACGATCGTGGCAATACTGTGATTGTTCTCACTGGTTACAGTGTAGTTGACCCAAAGACTGGTTTTGTTGCAGGAGCCCCTCGCTACATTGAATTTCGCGTTTTCCCTCCGCCGTTCAGAGTACTGACACGTAGCCAGATAAGCAGTCGTATAGAACAGGTTGAGAAGCAACTTGAGAGAGGAGTAGGTGAGGATGAGATAGGATTGCCGTACTTTGAGACTCTTGAGTACATGCAGAAGGAAAAGGAGATTCTCGAAGAGATGATTGAGGAGTGGTCCCTGACAAACGAACCACAGATGATTGTTTATCTACCCGAGATCCTCCTTTTCCACGCTGGTATTCCCATAGAGAGTTACACGTACAAGTATGATCCGCAGAAAGGAAACGGGGCAGACCATTATGTAGGTCTGAAATGATTCATGAAGAAGGTGAGCATGTTCAGCGGCGAACATGTCGCAGCTTCAGTCAACAAGGGATTTGCGCGAATAGCACTGGCAGAATAAAGAGCCGAGAGTGGAAGCGTGGTTTGACATGGAAGAAAGGCTATCTCCATTTCGGTGCGGTCTCATTGGCGAAGGTACATGGAATGCACATAGATATGCTGAGAAGCGGCGGGAGACGACACGATGTCGGTTCAGTGAAAACGCGGGAACTCCAACAAAGGCGCGCACGTGCACTGAGATTCCGCCGCGCTTCATCCCCGCCGGTAATGCCTAACGCTGGGGCGCAGGAGGAGGGTATCTTATGTCTGGAACTACTGAATCGATTCTCGTAGGTCTTGGTATAGGTCTTGTTGTTCTTGCGGTCAGCATGGCGATCAAACCTGTACCACGGCGCGCTGCGATCCTGATGGCCGTTGGCACTGGGATTATCGCGTTTGTGCTTTGGCCGCGGGCCGTTCTGGTAGAAGTGCCAGATCTGTCTGACCTCAGTAGAGATGAGGCCGAACTGGAGCTATCCTCCGCGAAGCTCGACGGAGCGCCGCAACCTCAGGAGGCTCCAAACACGCGTCCAGACCACGTCGTGCCGATGTCACAGAGCCCACTTCCAGAGACTAAGGTTCACCGCGGCACCCTGGTTCGGTATTCCATCAGCACGCCAACATCCACAGTGTCTGGGAAGGCCACCGACTCCGATAGCACACGGGGGCATGTCTTGGTGTCAATATTCTCGCCGAGGCATGGCGGTGAGGTTGTGCCTGTGCGCGGGGCGGATAACATATTTAGGTTCGATGTGGAAGGTACACTCGAAGGTGTCGATCTCGCAAGATATTCTCTGCTCCTATGGGTCCAACCTGTTGCGCCGCCGAGCGACCAGCCCGGATGGTACTTGCAGCGGCTCCCAGCCAATGGCGTTCGTTCAATCTCGGGAAACAGGTGGTCCGGGGTGTGTCAGATCGGTAACCAGCAGTATCCGCCGAATGAGGGCGACATGCTCGAGGTCGTAGCCTCTGTTGTGCCAGCCGGCGAGGCCGAACGCCTGGAAGCTAGGCAAGGACCTCTGACGGCTGTTGTGGTTCCCGGGTCCGTGTCACAGGTTGTTAGAGTCAAAGTGCGCTTGAAGTGAGATAGCGCTCTAACCAGTAACTTGAGACGGACGAATGCTGCGGCGTCACAGGTCTTGCGCGAGTGATGGCAACAGTCACGCCGCCTCCGCCCCGCCGCTCAGCGACATCTTTGGTATGACTCCCGCTGCCAACGTGACTCCGATTTAGCTCTGCCGCGGGTGACTCGGCCCGCCGCGTTGCCGGATGCGCAGCCTTGCATCGCGGAACGATCTTTGCGAAACCCGCTGCAAGTCCGCGTATCGGCAGTGGCGAGGTGGGCGATTTGCTTAGCCATCCACCGCGCGATGGTGACTCTTCCGGACGCCGGCAAGACAAGAGTTCCACCGGCGAAGGAACACCATGTACATTTGTCAGGAGATGAGGCCGTGAAAGGGGTTAGTAGTCCATATGCAACAGGGGGAGGCGGCGTGCGTTTAGAGCATGAGATCGCCGCGTCCGCCTTGGCAAGCTTGCTACTGGGCCAGCCCGTCGATGGACTGGGCGATGATGTCACGCCGATGCGCGTGGCGATGCAGCAGGAGGTGTATTCACCTGTTGACGATATTCACGTGCACGGTACCTTCCCGGGCGGCGAGCGTACACTTCAAATCGCGTGTAGGCGGCGACCCACGGTTGGTAAGAGTGATGAATCTACAGTCAAGCTGTTCACTGACTATGTGAAGGTCGTGCTCGACAAGCGGACCGCGATTGACAGAGGTGAGATACGACTCGGCTTGGCAGTCGCCGGGCCATATGGGCCGGCGACTGAACTTGCGGTTCTTACAGATACCGCTCGGCTTCAGCCTGACCGTGCCACCTTCGAAAGCGCTGTAGCTGCACCTGGCGCATACTCCGCGGACATCCGAGCGCGGCTAACGTATGTTGACGAATTGGTGGCTGAATCTCTGAGCAGGGTGCTGCGGCCCGCAGGGCCTACGCCTGATCCCAAGGAGTTGAGCTGGGTCCTTCTTCGCGCGCTGTTTGTTCTTCAGACGCAGCTTGAAGGAAACGTGGCGCCAGGGCGGACCAACGTTGTCGCCAGGCTGCAGGTTCTTACAGGAAATACTCCGCGCGCAGAGCAGCTACGCCTGCGATTGGTTGAGATCGCATCACAGGCAGAGATTCGAGCTGGATCGATTGACCGTCCGATGCTGAGAAGACAGCTGCACTCGTTCGGGCCGCTCGGACCATCTCCCGACTTCGGCTTAGCGAAGTCACAGATCACCCTCCTTGAATCCGAACTGAACCGAAGAACGCAGCGCTCCTTGGCGGCTTCGGCTGCGAGCGGTTCATTCATACTCGACCGATCGAAACAGCAGGCGGAACTCGTGGACTGCATCTCAAAGGTACCACAGAGTTCCGTCGTTCTCGTGCGAGGTGAGCCGGACGTTGGGAAATCCGCGCTGGCACTTGAGGCGATAGCATTTATAAGAGAAGCTGGTGGTGCAGCAATCGCGATGAGCCTTCGAGATCTGCCGCCGAGTGCACTGAGTCTCAAGTCTGCCCTAGGCCTTGCACCTGTCGATCTATTTGCCGCAGCGCCCTCGGCCCCCGTGAGCGTGTTGCTTCTCGATGGGGCTGAAGTGATACAGGAAAGTGACGCCGGTGCAGTCGGCGTCCTACTCGACGCCGCCTCGACTACGGGAATGACCACTGTTCTGGTAGCACGCGACGACGCGGCTGGATCTGTGCTCGACTTGCTGCGATCACGAGGCCATGACATTGCGCTCGAGTTCTCAGTGGCGCCGTTGTCCGATGAGGAGATCGCGACGATCGTGGAAGCGATTCCCGAATTGGCGCGGCTCGGTTCTGATCCGCGATCGGCGTGGTTGCTGCGTCGGCTCGGTCTCATCGAGCTCTTGCTTCAAGCTACGCAACGCGGGACGAGCCTGCCGGGGACGCTTTCTTCAGAGGCCGAGGTCTTCGCCACGGTGTGGTTGAGCCTGATTCGCCAAGACGGAAGGAGTGTCGGCGGGATCGCACCGGATGACCGTGAAATCGCCGCAATTAGTGTCGCACGTCAGCTCTTAACTGGTGCACCGAGTGTGGTCACTGGCCCCGCACCGGCTTCGCTGCGCTCTGACGGCGTTCTTCTCTCACTGGACCGGTCAGCAGCCTGGCAGAAGAGCGACCGATTCGCTTCAGATGTTCTTCGCGATTTTGCAGCAGCACGACTCCTCCTGCGGGAAGGCCTGCAGGTGTTGCTCGGCTCCACTGCGCCGAGGTGGGCAATTCGGGCAACGCGCCTCTACTCGCAGGCTAGGCTATCGGATGCCGCTTCCCGCGGAGAGGGTGCAATCGCAGCTGCCTGGGCGGAATTGCGAAGCGAGTTCCGAGGACTCTCGTTGAAGCACGGTGCGCGATGGGGTGAACTTCCGTGGGAAGCGCTGCTGACGGCTGCGTGGGCCGATCGTGCCCTATCTGAACTTACGCCACAACTGCTCAGTGACCCTGATTTGCAAGCAGAGGCAATTCGCTGTGTGAAACTCCGCTTTTCGGACGCGGGTGCTTGCGACCCAGTCGTCGCTGCCCCGCTGGTATCATGGCTCACGAATAAAGCCGCCGCGCTGGACCGACCTAGGTCTTATGACAAAGATCCGGTTGTCGAACTCGTTCGATCGTGGCTACGCGGCGTCGGCCGGCGCGAAGTGCTGGGGAAAGAGATCGATAACTTCAGGCAGCTGCGGTCTCAGCTGCGAGACGCTCTCTTGCGCCGAGCAGTGGAGCGCAGCGAGGAGGAGCGTATCGAGTGCCTGGGTCTGCTGGGGTCTGAGGCAAATGAAGCAAGCACGCAGGCCTTGCGATCGATCACCGAGCATCATCCCGAATCTCTACACCCGATTGTAGAGAGTTTGGACGCGGCCGGGCTGCTGGCGAAGCAGAACGTGGCGCTGCTCGCGGATCTTACGGAAGCGTACTATGTCAAGAAGCCGCACCGATCTTCCCGGGACAGTTCGTGGGACGATGAAGGCATCCGCCGTCACCGGGGCGGTGACCTATACACTCCGCTGGCGGCGTGGTATCGCGGCCCGTTCCTTTTCCTCCTTAGAGGGGATCCAGAACGTGGCATCCGGATGATCAACCGCATGCTGGAGCGCGGTGCTCGTCGGCGCGTCGAAGTACTTCAGGAGCTCAGCGGACACCCACGCAAGAACACCCCACAGGATGAGAAAGAGAACGGCATTTCATTAGACCTTCTTGGGTACGGCGACCGTCTGTACATCGGCGACCCGCATGTTTGGTGTTGGTACCGAGGGTCGTCAGTCGGCCCTTATCCATGCATGTCCGCGCTCTTCTCCGTCGAGATGATGCTGGACGAGCTTGTGAAAGCAGACTTGCCAGCTCGAACACTTGCGTCCTGGGTGCTGCACGATGCAACGACCCTAGCTAGCCCAGGACTGATCTATGGATTTCTCGTGCGTCACATTGAACAGGTCACGGACGAACTTGATGGCTTCCTTTCCGTGCCTGAAGTATGGGAGCTTGAGATCAGCCGAAGGGTTTCTGAGGGTCAGCTTCATGTCCAGGGCGCAGATTCACCAGAGCGTGTCGGCAGAGAGCGCCGCCGCTGGACACCCTTCGAGGTTGCAGCGAAGCTCGTCTTCGACGCCGCTCAGCGCGGTGACACTAAAGCGTTGGAAAGACTGCGGAGCATAGGAGAGCGCTTGCTTGAAAGGGCCGGAGGCGTGAGTGCCCCCCCGCACGTCCGCCAATGGGTGGCCTATCTTGACAGGAACAGTTATTCGGTGGAGCAGCAAGGTGATGATATAGTGCTGAAGGTGAAATTTCCCGAGGATGTCGTCCAGGCGATGGCACCCGCGCGGACGCAGTCTGCAAGAGTGTCAGAAATGTTCAGGTTGCTGAACCGCTACCGACCGCGCCACGATACTCCCTACCGGTATGCTCCAGCAAACCCACCGGACGAACTCGAGCTTGCCAAAGACATCGCGACGGCCAAGGAGCTACAGGCAGAGTTGGTGGATCAGCCACTTGACACATTACGTGCCGCGCTCGCAGGCGTGGCTGCGACGGTGATTCAGGCCGCGTCGGGTAGCCTTGTTGTACCTCCCGAGAGCTTCCGCTGGGCCGTTCCGCTTCTTGTGGAGTGTGCGACACGGCCTCACATGGACGATCTTGCGACAGAAGGGACGATATTCCCTGATGGGGCCGATCGCAAAGCAGCACTGGTCCTCCCGAGGGCGCTGGAGGCCGTCGATCAACTCGACGCTGCAGCGACTGGGCAGGTGGGAAGCGCCATCACTGCATGTGCGACGAGTTTCTTCTTGGAGGTTCGGCAGAACGCTGCTGAAGGGCTGCGTCACATACTCCAAAGCCCGTGCAAACTGATCAGCGGCGGGCGTTGCTGGCACGAGCTAGCCTGGGCAGCCATCGAGGCGGCCGCCCGGAGTGTCATTCTGGGTCCTCAGTCCGCGAATGGCCGGCGTCAGTTAGGAGCGATAACGGGTGACGTTATCACAGGGCTTGAAACAAGTTCGGAGCGTGACCTGATGCTCACGCACATCGCACCGGCTGTAATCTGCACGATCGACGCGGCTCGGGTGAGCTCCTGCATTAGCACACGAGCAGCACACTTACGAGATGCATTGCTAAACGCTTACGCGCGGTCGGCATGTCATTGGGCGAAGAACAACTACGACTGGCGTAACGAGCAACATGCCGCATTCGCAGCAGCAGTTCTGCGCTGGGCGTCAGGGGGAAATCATTCCGTGATTGTTGAGATCGCAAAGCGTCTGCGGTCCTCGCCTTTGGCGTTGGGCAATTTCCTTCACGCACTTACGATTGTTGCAACCTATCAGGCCTCAGCCGTGCAGCCGCTGGCGGAGACATGGTCCCAACTGATGGACTTGGGATTGGCAGTGCTTCGTGACCGAACGCTCGCTAGCGATCGGCACGACGTCGACGAATTACTGCAAGACCTTGTTCCTGATCCTAAGCCTTCAGCCTACGTCCAAAACATAGATGAGGTTTTGAAACAGGCCAAGGCACACTGGCTCTCGATCGAGGTTGTAGCCGCACACATCGATGAGTGGCTCCGGCACGCTTTCGGTCGCCATTGGTGCATAGACCCACTCCTGGCCTTCTTGCAGGCACAGCCGGTTCAACAACAAGCGAACCCCGGGCTGAAGTGGATCCGACGACTCGTGATTGGGGAGGGCGGAATTGCTCAGACGAGCGGATTTTTCTTGGTGGGTTGGCTCGGGGAGCTGCGTGACTCACATGTTCTCGGCACCGACACCTGGCCAGAGTACCGGGCAATCGTTGACGGTCTGGTTCTGGGCAATTTCGCGGGAGCGCGCGATCTGCAGCGCGGCGACGAGTGAGTCCTGGGTACACGATGCGGCGTCGAGCCATGACGCGACCAACACGGATGAGGTCTCCGCGAAGACGTGCGCGCGTACATATGTGTGTTTATGAGTAGGATTTTCCGCAAGTGCAACTGCCCACCGGACAAGCAGGAGAGGGCGACGCTGACTGTCGCTTGACCAGGCGGAGGTACTGTCGGAACTATGGGCTGGCTGAGGGTTGGTGTCGTGAACTAATCGAGGGGGGTAGGGGCCGATGCTCTGATCTTCAACCCAATGAGGGAGCAGGAATCGCAAGAGAGGCACAGAGACGCCGCAGGAGCAGGTGGGTGAGCTTCAACACATATCCTTATCCTTAGCCCTTTTTCTCCCCACATGTGCCCCGAGAGCTAGCGATGCTGTCAGAATCTTGCCCACGCGAGCCTCGAGCCACGTCAGTTCTTCCGGTCGCAGTTCTGTACAAGCCGTGCCCTCGGCAAGAAGAAACCTCATGCGGTCGAGCCGGCCGGAACGGCAGTCTCTTCTTTCCCGGTCTCTTCCGCTCTTGTCTCCTCCGTCCCATCGATGTTTCTCGGCAGACACACCTTGAACGTGGCTCCTTTGCCTTTTTCGCTCTCGACCGTAATCTTCCCTTTGTGCAGGTCCACGAATCCCTGCACGAGGTACAGACCGAGGCCCAGACCGTGATAGCGACCTTGCGCCGGCTTGGAACCCTGGGTGAAGAGACCGAAGATCCTGCTCATCTCGTCGCTGTCCAGTCCTATTCCGTTATCCTTCACGCACAATTCTATCCACTCGCTGGTCGCGCGAGTGCCCACCACGACCTCGCCTCCCTCTTCAGTGAACTTTATCGCATTTCCTACCAGGTTGAGCACGATCTGCCTCAGCTTCGTTCCGTCTGCGCGAATGGGATCCAGTTCCGGGGCCAGGTCCAGCTTGACCTCGATTCCCTTGCACTTTCCGGTAGGCTCTAGCGCAATGACCGCGGAGCGAGCGATTTCGTTGACGTCCGTTTCTTCCAACTCAAGTTGCAGCGTGCCCTTCTCGAGCTTGGAAAGGTCCATGAGCTGTTCCGTGAGATCCAGCAACTTGGATCCTTGTTCATGCATTATCGAGACGAATTTCTTCCTGTCGGTTTCCGAAAGCTTGCTGTCCTGCTCGTCAAGAAGCTCGGCGAGCGAGACGATGCACGTGAGAGGCGTTCTCAATTCGTGGCTCAGCGTGGCGACAAAGACCTCCTTCATCTGGTTCAACGTGGCAAGCTCTTTGTTGGATTCTTCGAAGAACAGTTTTCTCGCGTCCACCTTCTCGTACACGAGAGCCTTTCGGATGACGCCCGCGATGTTCTCACCGAAAGCACAGAGCAGGCGCAACTGCGATCGCTTGAAGCGTTCGTTCGAACCGACGCGGGTGACGTTGAGCACGCCGACGGTCGTCTTTCTTAGCTTTATCGGCACGCTCATCGCGGAACATATATCGTTGTCTGCTTTTGTGTAGGGCAGGAACCTCCCGAGCTCGTGTCCGTGCAGCAAGAGAGGCTTTCCGTTGGCCGCCACCCAACCTGCGATTCCCTCTCCCACGGCGACTCTGTGGTTCTGCATTCTCTCGCTGTCGAGGCCCCAGGCAGCCTTGCACTCGAGCATACCCGTGGACGGGTTCACTATCATGAGCGAGGCCCTGTCGGCGCCCAGGCAATTCGGGAGCCTGCGCACGACTATCTTGATGATGCCGTCGAGCTTCAATCTCATGTTTATGGCGGTGCCGACCTCGAAGAGCGCCGAAAGCTCGGACAACTGAGCCTGCAGGGTCGCGGCGTTGACCTTCTCGTTGAAAAGCCTGGTCCTCAATTGTGCCAGGTTCGTCTGGCCCTGAAGCATGTACAGGCAGAAGAGAACGACAAGGCCCGCCAGGCCCAGAATCACCGTGCTGCCGCCCTGAAGAACCGGAACCGTCGAGTCGGTCAAATCCTCAGTAGCCGACAAGTAGAGGAGTCCAGTGGCCGTGGCAAACGCACTCAGAAGAAGAAACACAACGATCCAGTGTCGAATGTTGGATTTCTCGACCGGACCGAATGGTTTCCTGCTGCCTCTCTCCTTTGATTCCATCACTAAAGAAGATCCTCCATGGGAAGGGGATTCCATTTCTTGTCCGCACGGCGTACACGAACAATCACCAGCGACAAGCGGATCACGCTGTCGCCCCGGACGGGCTTTCTACGTATGCTATCGTCAGGCTCTCGGTGATACTTTAGACAATACTGGTCACAGGATGGAGGCCTGCGGTTGTCTCCTTGCGGCAAGCGAAATGCGCAGTCACACTATACGAGCCTCCCCGTAACCGTGTGCGGCGGGGCCGGGCCCTAACGGCCGGGAGTGTGTTGACTCGGCCGTCCTCAAGCCTTAGACTCGCCGTGTCCGAACGTGAAGTCACAGTACCCCCGTGTGCGAGCGTAAGCTGTGCAGGCCGTGGACCCAGACCGATCGCGCCGGGGATCGTTGCGTGCGAGGACCACTCCGTGAGGCGCTTGTGAGAGACAGATACTTCATTCTACTCATTGTTCTTCTTATCGCCCTGGTTGAACTCCCCTTCGTGGAGTACATAACCGACGACACTTTCATCCACCTTCAATTCGCCAAGAATCTGGTCGCCGGAAGGGGGTTCTCCTTCAATCCTGGAGAGCCGACCTACGGGTTCACGAGTCCGCTCTGGATACTCCTTATTTCTGCCGGCGGCCTTGCAGGTGCGGAACTCCTTGCGATTGCGAAATTGCTTGGCCTCGCTGCACTGATCCTCTCAGGAGTCTTTTTCTACCTTCTCTTTCTTCGCGTATCGTCCGATCGCCATCTATCTCGGGCGGCTACCCTGGTCTGGATTCTGAACGGCTGGTCAGTCAGATGGGCTCTTTCCGGAATGGAGACCAGTCTCATGACGGCGTGGGTGATCTTGTCGCTCTACTATTTCCATAGAGACACAGAGTCCGGAGTGCCTCGCCACTCCGTGTGGATTCTTGCTCTCGCGAGTATCGTGAGGCCGGAGGCCATCGCACTTCTCTTGATCTGTGTAGTGGCTTCCTTGCTCCCGAGTGTGTGGAGCAGGGTGCCGGGCGGGCGGGCCGGTGGACGAAAAGTGGGCTTCTCGATTCTTCTCTCCGGTGGTGCTGTCTCTCTCGCCTGGTTCGCTTTCGCGCTGATGCAGTTCGGCCGAATGTCGCCGAGCACCGTTGCGGTCAAGGCGGGGAGATTCATATCGCCGGAAGGTCTCTGGAAGAGCGTGATCGTGGTCGGCAAGATCGTGGGCTCCACGAACGGATTAGAAATGGCACTGATGGCGATGGTGCTGATGACGGCGTTGGTCAAGAAAAGCCTCCCCGGTCGTCTAAGCAGTTTTCATGTGGCTGCGGTCGGATGGCTCGTGGCTCTACCTGCTCTCTACGTAGTGCGCGACGTTCAGGTCGTGTCGCGCTACCTCGTTCCCGTCCTTCCGGTGGCTGTTCTCTACGGTTTTCTATCTCTTCGCCGGATATGTGAGGCGGCAAAGCTGACCCCGCGCTCTTTCCGCTTGAGCGTATCAGCGGTTTCCGCCGTTTGCATCGCGCTGAACGTTTTGGTGCTGACGCTGGTGGCCTATCCGCACACCCACAGTTTCAGCAGAGACATGAGAGGTTCGCTCGTGTACCTCGGCGAGTGGTTCTCGGCGAATACTCCCGCGGCCACTTCGGTGGCAATCCCGGACGTAGGCGCGTTTGCTTACTACTCTGACAGAAAGGTCGTGGACCTGGGAGGACTCGCGACTCCGGCGATGATCCCGATCCTTCGTGAGCACGACCTTGATGAAATTCTCACGCATTTTCTCTTCGCGCAGGTGGCGCGTCCCGACTACGTCGTTGACAGAGCCAGGTCGCCCAGGAGACTTCTTCGCGTGGAAGGACTGCGAGACGCCGTCACGCCGGTCGTTACGACCAGCGTGAGTAATCTGGGCATCACGAGGCCGGGAACGTTCTACTACACCGCCTACAGAATTGAGTGGGATAAGATCGCGCCCGGAATTACGGCCGGAGAAGGGACAGCCAGCAAGTGAGCAAGCATGAAGGAGTGGGCGATAACCCAATCACAGCCGAGACAAGTGGTTAGACGGCACTCGCAATCCCGACAAGTCCTCATAATTGTGTTGACATGGCCTCATTCTTCTGGTATCATTGTCTCGATGGTAATTCGTTCCTTGGTGTGGTGTTGAGTGGTGTCCGCAGCGCTGCTGAAACTCCCCTTTTCAGTCCAGAAGGTGGGGTTTTTGTGTTTTGAGGGCCACTTCCTGAGGCGACTTTCCGCGGAAGGTGAACGATGAGGAACATGCATCTGTTCTGCTGCCTATTGGTCATTTCTCTTGCAATGCTCTCTGCACAAACAGGGTACGGGGCAACCGGCGGACCCACCGTAAGCGTTTCGAGCGGTACAAGCTACGTCAAGGTGGGCATCTCATTTGCCGGTAGCTTACCCGCAGTCGTGGACGCCAGCGGCGGAGCTCGCGTTACCCTCACAGGGTGCCTTTCTGGTTCTGCCCCCGGCTATCCCGATCTCCCCGTATATCTGCTGAGGGTAGAGATTCCCACGGACATGAGAGTGGACAAGATTGATTATGAGGCCGTAGAGAGTATTGGCCTTGAAGGCGCCCGAGAGCTCTCTTTGACTCCCTTCCCGCTTTCCACGGCCCCCGAGGAGAAAAGGCCCGTGGCAGGCGAAGCCACATTCGACAAGAATGAGTGGTATCCCGTGACGCCTGTCAAGGCCACGGGTGAAGGTTTCCTCGCTGACCATCGAATCGCCACTTTTCTGGTCTATCCAGTTCAGTACAAGGATGCCGAGGGAAGGCTGAGATTCGACAAGAGCATGAGCGTCACAATCGAGCTTGCCTCCGACACGGAACGCCCGCTCGAGAGGAAACGCATTCTCCCTACCTCCGAGCGCGAGATCGCCGCTGTCGTGAGTAAGCTCGTCGTCAATCCGCGTCTCACGAAGATCGCGAACGCCGGGGTCTTCCAGACAACCTCGAGCCAACCGTTCCAGCCGTCGTTTTGTCCCTCGCTGGACGGAAGTCCGGTGCAATATGTGATCATTACCAACGAGGCGATGGAGTCTAAATTCCAAGTGCTCGCCGATTGGAAAACAAAGAGTGGCACTCCCACTGTCGTCAGAACCGTTTCCTGGATACGCGAGAACTATCCCGACGGGTGCGATGTTGCCGAGACCATACGAAAATTCATTCGAGACGCCTACACGAACTGGGGGACGACTTGGGTTCTGTTGGGAGGGGACAGCGATGTGATCCCGGCCCGGTACGGATGGTCAACCTATACCGGCGGCGAGGGCATTCCCACCGACCTATACTATCAGTGCCTCGATGGCAACTGGAACGACGACGGCGATAACTATTTCGGAGAAGGATGGCTGGCGGAGTCTTACCCCGGCGATTACGCGGACCTCTATCCCGAAGTCTGGGTGGGACGAGCGCCGGTGAACACTGCAGAAGAGGCACAGTTATTCGTCGACAAGACGCTGGGCTACACCAAGAACCCACCCGCAAACTTCGCGACCCATTCTCTCTTCTTTTCGGAAGTACTCTTTCCCAAGACATACGTTCCGAGCGGGACAAAATGCGACACGGTGTCACTGGACGGCACAGCGCTTTCGGAGACGGCCGTCTCATACCTGCCCTCGTCCTTTCACGTTGCAAAGCTCTACGAGAACTATCTCTGTTTCCCGGGAGCCTATTTGGAGACGAAGCAGGCCGTGAAGGACTCGCTCAATGTCGGATATGGATTGGCCGAGCACGTGGGACATGGTTACAGAAACACCCTTTCCGTGGCAAACGGCACCTTCGTGAACGCTGATGCCGATGCGCTTACTAACGGTAGCAGGGTTGGGATCTTGATTGCCGAGAACTGCACGTCTGCGGCCTTTGACTTCAACTGCATTGGAGAGAGTTTCATTCTCAACGAGAACGGGGGGTCGGTCTGCTATCTGGGTTCCACCAGATTTGATTATCCGACCACGGCTTGGGTGTTTCAGGATGAACTCTTCAGGCTCATCTTCCAAGAGGGCGTTACGTGCATCGGTCAAGCCTTGGCCGTCTCGAAGGTTCCATTCATCTCCCTTTCGCAGTCCGACGCCTCGTATAGGTGGACGCAGTTCGTCCTGACTCTGTTGGGTGACCCTCAACTGTCCGTCTGGACCGCCGAGCCCGACACCATGACCGTGGCGTACGACGCGGAGATGGTGGCCGGTTCTCCTTACTTCGAGGTGGAAGTTATGTCGCACGGCTCGCCCGTGGACAGCGCGCTCGTCTGCCTTTCGAAGGCCGATGAGGATTACAAGACGGGCTACACGGACGCCGATGGAATCGCGCAGATTCCGTTCGCTCCGGACACTCAAGGTACCTTTACGGTCACCGCGACGAAGCAGGATTTCAGACCGTTCGAAGGGGCGGCCCAGGTCGTGCTGCCGTCAGCGCCCTACGTGCGCAAGTATGCGGACGGAATTGATGACGACACTGCCGGTCTAAGCGTGGGAAACGGTGACGGCTACGTGGACGCGGGCGAGACAATCGAGTATTCGTTACTTCTCAAGAACAGGGGCGGCTCCACTGCCGAGTCGGTCACCGCCGTCGTCGGGAGCACTGACAGTTTTGTGACTTTCCTCGACGAGGCCGCGAGCTACGGAGACATGGCGTCCGGAGCAGTTGCGCCTCCGGACACGGTATTCCTGCTGCAGGTTTCGCGTGACTGTCCGGACCAACGCGAAATCGTGTGCACTGTCGAAGCTCGCGATTCTGCCGACAGCGTTTGGACCGACGTGTTTGTTCTCAACGTGCGTGCGCCCGAACTCTGGCACGCCTCTCATACGACCGTGGACACTTTGAGCGGTGGAGACGGGGATGGGCGGATCGACTCCGGCGAACAGATAGAGTTCTTCGTGACGCTGAGAAATCTCGGCGCCGGCAGCGCCAACCAGGTGGTGGGTCATCTCAGTACTCCTGATGCCAACATCACGATACTTGACAGTCTTGCGGTTTTCGGGAGCATCCCTGCGTGCTCCTCGAGAACTGGCGACGAGTTCAGATTCGTTTGTAGTGACTACGAGGATCATTTCTTCTACCTCAGACTTACGGACACGCTCGGGCTCAATCAAGTCTCGCTGTTTGAGCTCAGTGCTCCGGCGGGGCCTTACTATCTCCAGGCTACCGGTAGCTCCTCTTCCGTGAGCCTTGTGTGGACGCCCAACGCCGAAACGGATCTACGCGGGTACAACGTGTATCGTAGCGGCAGCGTCTCCGGGCCCTACGAGAAGGTGAACGAATACATCGTCGAACGGACTTCCTACTTCCTTGACGACGGGCTTCTCCCGTACCAGAAGTACTATTACAAAGTCGCGGCCCAGGATTCCTCCGGTAATGAAAGCGAGCTGAGCCAGTACGTTTCGGTGACCACGAACCCGCCGCTCCACGCGGGTGCGCCGTTCGAGTTGGGCGCGCAGCTCACGTCCTCTTCGCCTGCCATCGTGGACCTCGACAAGAGCGGAACGCTCGAGATAGTCGCCGGCTCGGACAAGATCTACGCGTTTGAGCACGACGGCGCCGAGTACATTAACGGCGACGACGACTTGTTGACGTGGGGAGTCTTCGCGTCCGAGGGAGAGAAGTTCTCTTGTTCCGTGACCGCCGGCGACCTGGAGCGGAACGGCTCCACCGAGATCGTCTGCGTTGACTGGAATCTGCAGAAGGTTTACGTGTGGAATTCAGACGGTACGCTCAGGCAAGGGTGGCCGCAGACCGTCGGGATGAACCCGTGGTCCACTGCGGCGCTCGGCGACATAGACAATGACAATTCCCTGGAGATAGTCGTCGGAAACGCCGACGGGAAGGTCTACGCGTGGAATCCCGATGGGAGCGAAGTCATCGACGGCGATCAGAACCCGAGTACAACCGGAGTGTTCGCAGTGACTGGAAGCGCGTGGCTTTACGGCTCTGCCGCCATGGCGGACATAGACGGAGACCAGGTCCCGGAGATCATCATAGGCGGCAGGGACGGCAAGCTGTACGCCTGGAATGGTGACGGAAGCTTGGTTCCGCACTTCCCGTACGTAACGAGCGGGTTCATAACGAGCTCTCCCGCGGTCGCTGATCTAGACAACGACGGCGCACCTGAGATAGTGTTCGGTTCGGGAAACTACAAGGTCTACGCAATCAATACAGACAGCACGCTCGTCATGGGTTGGCCGAAGACGGGCATCAATCTGTCGGGAGACATGCAACCCTCTCCCGCGCTAGGCGACATGGACGGCGACGGGCAACTTGACGTCGTCATTGGAACGTCCAACGGCTACGTCTTTGCGTGGAGGGGATACGACGGTGTGGCGTTGTCCGGTTGGCCGGTGTTTGCGACCAGCTTGGGTAGTCAGTGTTCGCCCGTGCTCGGAGACATAGACGGTGACGACAGACTCGAGGTGTTGTTCGGGGCCGAAGATGGTCGTCTCTACGGGTGGAATCACGACGGGACCGAGGCGGCGGGCTTTCCCATCCAGATGAGCGGTGAGGTGAGGGGACCGGCAATCATATGGGACATAGACGGTGACGGATACGTGAACGTGATCTGTCAGAATTGGGACAGGACGTTGTACATTTGGGACATGCCCGGCGAGTTCAACTACAGTAGGGCAAGCTACCCGTGGCCCATGTTCAGACACGACGTCGGAAGAACCGGCTATTTCGTCAACTCCATCCTGACCGCCGTGGAACTCTCTTCCTTTGCGGTCACGCCTTCACCGATCGGCGTGGTGCTCGAGTGGTACACGAACCTGGACGACACCCTCAAGGCTCAGTGGAACGTGTATCGCAAGGAAGTGGATCAATCCGATCCCGTGACGACAAGCGGGAGCAGCGGCGTGGCTGCTCTCTCCGGCAGCATTCCCGCAGGGTACGTTCAGGTGAACAGCGAACCGGTCGAGCCGGTGGCTCCGCACCGCTACAGTTTCACCGATCCGACCGCCGAGGGTGGTCATTCGTATTTGTACCTGCTTGCGAAAGTCACGCAGAACGGCGAGATCGTCTTCGGACCGTACGCCGTCCTTGTTCCGGCGTCTTCGGTTCCTCTTGCGCCTGCCCTGGCGCAGAATTTTCCCAATCCCTTCCAGCCTCACACAGTTATCGCGTTCAACGTTCCTGCCGGTAAGGCGGGTTCTTCTGCACCGACGCACGTTGCGGTGAGAATATTCGATGTGACCGGAAGGTGCGTGAAGACACTCGTGGATGGGCCAAAGACTCCAGGCTTTTATTCCGTTCACTGGAATGCCACAGGGGATGGTGGCGAGAGAGTTGCTGGAGGAGTGTACTTTGTGAGAGCGACGATAGGAGAGTACGCAGCCTCCAGAAAAATGGTGGTGTTGGACTAGAGGGGCTTGTGTCATTTCCGCTGAAGTGAGCCACTGGTGGTCGCCAGTGGCTCACTTTTTGGAGAGCTTTGGACTGGACAAGAGGTCAGGTGAGATGTAGCTTCACTTGAACTCAGCTAGATCACGCTAACTCTGAGTGAGTACCGGTCCCCACGCGCGAGGATGCCACACGTGTCCGATCTTCCGAGAGTGAGATTTGCACCAAGTCCGACAGGATATCTTCATGTGGGCGGTGCGAGGACGGCGCTCTTCAACTGGTTGTTTGCCCGTTCCAAGTGCGGCACGTTCATTCTCAGAATCGAAGACACGGACTCGGCGCGTTCCACGGAAGAATCTCTGGGCACGATCCTGAAGACCATGCTCTGGTTGGGACTAGACTGGGACGAAGGGCCTGGCAAGGAAGGTGCAGCGGGTCCTTACTTCCAATCCAGGAGGATGGATACCTACCTTAGGTTCGCGTCCGTGCTCCTGGCGTCTGGACATGCTTACAAGTGTTTCTGTTCGCTCGAGGAGCTCAAAGAGAGAAAAGCAGAGCTGCTGGCACAGAAGCACGCCTCCCACTACGACGGAAGGTGCAGCGCACTCTCGGCAAGTGAAATCGCTTCTCGAGAGAAAAGGGGAGAGCCCTGCGTTTTGAGGTTTCGGGTGAGGGCAGGCTCGACGGCTTGGGAGGATGCTGTCAAAGGTCGAATAGAGTTCGCCAACACCGAGCTCGATGATTTCGTCATCCTGCGTTCGGACGGCACCCCCACGTACAACTTTGCCGCCGCGGCGGACGACATTTCCATGCGAATCACGCACGTCATCAGGGGTGACGAACACGTCTCGAATACTCCCCGGCAGCTTCTTCTCTACGAGGCCCTCGGCGAAACCCAACCCATTTTTGCCCACATTCCTATGATTCTGGGGCCGGACGGGACAAAGTTGAGCAAGAGGCACGGAGCGGTTGCCCTTTCGCACTACGAGAGACAGGGTTTCCTTCCCGAGGCAATGGTGAACTTCCTTGCCTTGTTGGGTTGGTCTTACGACGGAAAACAGGAGATCTTCAGCACGAGTGAACTAGTGGAGAAATTCTCTCTGGAACGGGTGGGTTCAAACCCGTCGGTTTTCGACCAGGAGAAACTCCTGTGGTTGAATGGGCAATACATGAAGAGACTCTCGCTCTCCGAGAGGACCGACTTGGTGACGCGCTATCTGCGCGAAGTAGAAGGAATGAATGGGGTGGATGAGACGAAAGACTGGATTGCCGGCATAACTCAAGCGTTGGGAGAAAGGCTCAGGGTCGCTTCACAGATAACCGAGCAAGCGGATTTCTTCTTCCTCGAAAGGGTGCAATACGATGAGAAGGCGAGAGAGCTACTCCTATCAGGAGAGGGAACTCGAGAACTCCTGATTGCAGTGGCCGATGCGCTGGAATGTCTCGGAGACTACAACGCCGGCTCCATCGAACAAGCGGTGCGAAGTCTGGCGGGAAGGATGAACCTCAAGGCGGGTGAGCTCATCCATCCAGCAAGGGCAGCTCTCACCGGCAAGACAACAAGTCCTGGAATCTTCGAGATCATGGAGCTTCTTGGAAGGGAACGATCGGTATCTCGCTTGAGGGAGGCCGCGCTCTTCGCGGGCGCCAATTCTGCTCCCAGCGAGCCGGGCGAACACGCGTGAGCGCCGTAGGTTACTGCCCGCGCAGCGAGCGCACAAAGAGGTTGAAAAGGGCCGGGCCGTGTGCTAGGTTACGCAGGACGACACTGGGGAGTCGTCCAGTGGTAGGACGGCAGACTCTGGATCTGCTTACTGGGGTTCGAATCCTCACTCCCCAGCCAAGATCGCATCGGAAGACCTTCATTGGCGCCATCGTCTAGTGGTTAGGACAGGTGGTTCTCAGCCATCAGACCGGGGTTCGACTCCCCGTGGCGCTACCAAGCTTGCCGGGCATCCGGGCCCGGCGTATTCTTTTGAGGCGCTAAAACGGGAAGTTCGTGGCAAGCCAGAGAGAGTAGCACTCCTCCTCGGCATCGGGCACGGTGAAGCACAGAGCCGTGCCGTCAGGTCTCCACGCAGGCCAGTTCGCGCCGGTGCTCGTCAGTTGGCCCTCGACCGGTGTGGGAGTGGCATCCAGGAATAGAATCCAGACGTTTTCCGTTCCATCTTGCGAAGAAACGTAGGCCACCTTATTTCCGTCCGGCGACCAACTCGGATGTACACCGGCGACTTGAGAAACCTGCGCCGGAGTTCCTCCCGCAGAGGGAACTGTGAAAAGATACGGCTCGCCCCCCACGGTCTTCGAGAAAACGATTTGGTCTCCGTCCGGCGACCATGATGGTCTATCCTCCACGACGTCCGTTGCAATCGGCGTCGCAGATCCGCCTAAACTCGACATGACCTTCAACGAAAAGCTTCCGGCTTCGTCAGCCACGAAGGCGATTTGGTTGCCGTCCGGGGACCAGACCGGGTAGTTGGCCGTTCCCGTGTAGACGAGCTCCGCCTCCCCTCCGTAGGGATAGCCGCATATCGGCACTTTGTAGATTAGGCTCACGCCCGTGCGCGATGAAGCAAAGAGAACCGCACAATCGGCGGGGCGCCAAGACGGGCCCCAGCTTTGCTGGGCGCCAGTGCCTGTCTGTATCACGTCCTCCACGGCGTCCGGCCAGGACGATTCGAATATGGCCAGAACGCGGTAACCCAGAGCGACGTTTTCTGTGCCGCAGGCCACTTTTTCCCCGTCGGCCGACCACGAGCTCTGCGTAACGCAGTCATTGCCGGTCATCTGCGTCATCGACATCGCTTCTTCGTTCAACTTGAAGCGCACGCGGACGATGCTTCCGTCAGTCACCTCCACGCTGCTCGCATTCGGGGAGTAGACGTAGGGTGACCTCTCTACTTCCAGAAGGTAGCTTCCCGCAGGGGCGTCGGACATTGTGAAAGGCGTTGAGTACGGGGTGGGTTCAGAGTCGATCAGTATCGTCGCGCCTTGGGGAAAGCTCTCTATCACGAGATACCCAACGCCCACGGGGACCGCGCGCGTCATCGAGACCTCGTTTGCCTCGTCGCTGATGTGAACCGTCAACGTACACGTCGCGGCCACAGAAGGCGCTATCCACTCGACCGATTGACCGAGGGAATCTATCAACGTGCCGGCGCTCGCCCTCCACAGGAAAGTGAGCGGTTGGCCCTCCGGATCGCCGGCGATTGCAGCAGCCGTGATGGTGTCCCCCGGCGCCGCTCTTGGTGGAGTGAGCTGGATCGCGTTTATCGAGGGAGGAAGGTTTTGAGGGGCGACCGTCTTTTCGTTACCGGAGCAGCCCGCCAGCATCGTGGCCGTGACGAACACGGCGGCTGCAACAAGCAAGATAACAAAACCACGCAGCATGTGTTGTGCGGACGATTGTGAACGGAAACCGAACATTCTGGGACCTGCAGCGTACCTCATTCTTTCTCCCGCGTTCTCGGTCTTGCACTCGCCTCCCAAGGCAATTGCGAAACAACGTTACCACATATCCGAGCTTCGTTCAACGCTACCCGTTCCCCGGCATGGCGCGTGCACCGTCCTTGAGTGACCGGCCGAGGCATGTTGCCTGACTCGGATCTTTCTGATAGCATACGGTAGCGAGAAGAGGAGGCACATGATACTGATTATTGCTCTGTACGTCGCGTGCGAGCTCACGGCCAACGTTACGGCTTCGAAGCCGGTTGCACTGGGTCGCATCGTCGTCCCTTCTGCAGTCTTCATCTACACGATGACCTTTACTCTCATAGACCTGATAAACGAGAAGCTGGGGAAGAAACGCGCGCGGCAGGTGATTTACAGTACGTTCGCCGCAAACATTTTGCTTGCGCTCTACTTTCAACTCGCGATTTCGCTACCCTCTGCCTCGTTTTACTCCAACCAGAGAGCCTTTGCCTCCGTGCTCGGAGCAACGCCGAGGATCGTCGCTGCGAGCCTCACGGCTTACCTGATGAGTTCCCTCATCGATACACAGGTATTTGCGTGGTGGAGGGAGAAAATAGGTGGGGCCAGATGGTTGAGGGTGCTCATAAGCAATTCGATCTCGACCGCCGTCGACAGCGCGTTGTTCATTACTCTTGCTTTCTACGGCCTCATGCCGTTGCTTGCTCTAATTGAAGGCCAGTACCTTGTCAAGATGACCGTCACTGTGGTGAGTCTTCCGTTGATATATCTGGTGAAGAGCAGAAGGACCGGCGCGGAAGGGAGTGGAGTGTCCTGGGACGCGTAGTGGGAATAGTGGGAGTTCCTCCCATCGAAATAATCGAGAGACTCGTCAAAGGAAGGGACGAGATCGTCGACCTCGACGCCACCGTTTCTCTTGTCGACGTGGAGGCAGAGGCGAGGCTGATCCCTCGTTACTACTGTGCGATATTGAGAACTGTGCTCTCCAATGCGCTCAGACTCGAACTTGACGAAATCTTCGTGGACGTCGGCCACGGTAAATGCGATGGCGCTCGTCACATAAAGGAAATTCTTGAAAGAGAGCTTCCGATTCCCATCACGGAAACTGAAAACGACGACGGCGACAGACGCGGCAATCCCATCTGCGTTTCTTCGATGTCACTCGCTCAGAAGTTTGAGAAGATTGTTGAGAGCGTGAAACATCCGGGTGGGCTGAAAGGCGACTTTTTTCCGTCCAAAGCCACGTGCGGGTTCTGGGGAGTGCCGCCGAGAGACTTTGGCTTGCTCGAGCTCTTTCCGCCGGAGACTCACGTTTTCGGATGGACGCGATGCATGGAAAACAAGACCCCCGCTGACAGAGAACTCGAACTCACGTTCGATCCTTCAATACCGACCGTCTTTTTTGCCCAATCCTTCTGCGCGAAGAACTCTATCGCGTATTATCTTGCGCGCGCACACCCCAGAGGATTCTACGTGGATGGAGACTTCGACATCAGCGCGAGCACCAGAGCAAAGGTGGAGGCTTTTCTCGAACTCAACGGAGTCAGACGTTGATAATAGGGGATTTCGGAACTTCCTATACGAAACTCTGGGAACCAGGTTCGACCCGGGGCCCTCAGGTGATCAGAAGCACGGAACTTGCCCCCCACGTGAGAGCGGATTACGGAACCGGTCACAACGCGGCTTTGAGAGCGGATCGAGTGGTGAACGAGCTCGTAGCACTTGCGACCGGAGCGAGGAAGCGCATCGAAGCTCCCGACTTCCTCGTTCTTGACTGTGGCAGCAGAGACGTCAAATTTGTGGTTTTCGAGAAGGGCAGATTTGAGAGAGCCGGCTGGAATTCTGAATGCGGATCTTCCATGGGGTTCTCGATCGAGCTTCTCGAGATGCACTTCAAGCTTGACTACAAGGACATCCCCGTGCCGTACGAACATCTGCCGGTAGCCTGTGGAGTCTTGGGCGTGAGCGCTGTCTTTGACGCCGTATCGAGGGGAGAGGAAGTCGAGCAAGCGGTGGCCAAGTTTGTCAAGGGGATAGCGGTGAATGCTCACAGATTTGCTGGCTGTCCCAGGACGGTTTACCTGTGCGGAGGCCTCTGCGAGAATCCACTCTTTGTGAGAAGTATGCCCGCCCGCGTGGTGTCACTGGGAAGATTCCTGCTTCTGGAAGGATTGGTCGAGCTGGTGAAACGGGAAAAGGGTCCAGACGCGCGTCGGGCGAGAAACGGGGCTGCCGACAAAGGCTGCTAATCCAGGAGGAGCGACAGGCCGGCTCGAAGCGTCGTCGTGCTCACGTCGGGGGTCGCGAATTCTCGCGTGTAGCGCAGCTCCAAACGGACGAGGCCCGACTCCGTGACGGGCAACCTCAACCCTGCCCCCAGGTTCAACATTCCGTTTGTCTCATCTCCTTCGTATTCAAGACCGCCCCTTTCCCATTCGCTGTGAGACCTGGCAAACCCGAACCCGGCGAGCATGAAGGGGTAGGGAGCAGAAACCGTCTCAAAGTTGTAGATGAAATCAGCAAGAAACGCGAGCCTGGAATTGGAGAGCCCGTCCGACGTTCGTGAATACCCCATCTCGAACTCCAACTCGGACCCGGGAGCGATAACTACGCCGAAGCGCGGTCCCAGGTAAATGGAGGAGCCGTCTTCTGGAAACGCAATCTCGGCGCTGCCTCCCAATTCGTGCGTTCCGGGAGGCAGGATGTCTGCACTCGCACAGAGAGAGAACGAAACCGACAGGAAGCACACACCCAGAAGTGCAAGTTTCTTTCGCAAATTGCACCTCCAATCAACGAGTGGGCTTTGCTTGAGCAGACCCAAGACGAAGGCCGATCTGGTCATCCAGTTCATCTATTACAAATGGAATCTGATGCAGGAGTTGAAGCAGATCCCGCTGAAGTCCAGGCTCATCTTTTGTCCGTTGCTCATGAGCACAGGCGCACCGTTGTCGTTGTAAGTCAGCTCGGAGATCTTTGCGTGTCTGTAGAGAAGTTCTCCGCCAACCGAAACCCACGGTCTGACGAAGTATTCCACGCCGCCGCTTGCCTGCAAGCCAATGCCGTCCCCATCGGCCGTTCGCAAGTAGGGGCTGGGGAAATAGACGGGGATTGTCTCGGCAGACTCTGTCTTGAGTCTACCCAGCCAGAGATAGGATATGCCTGCGCCCACCGTGTAGACGAGTTTCGGATTCTTGGCGTTGCTCACTACGTAGAGCACGCGACCGGTAACAGGGACAGTGCTTGCATGTATCTCCAGTTCCCTGAATGTCTCGCCCACTATCTCGAGACCCACTTTGGTGGACTCGTAGAGATACTCAATCGTGGCTGAGAGGGCAATATTCGGCAGCGCTCTTATGCGGAGCTCCCCTCCGCCGGAAGGACCGCTTCCAAAGTCGTTGAGCTCGTCGAAGTTCCGGGGCGCCAGCACGTCGTTTACCTCGTTTACGGCCACGTTCATGTCGCTCATCGTGTAGGTGCTAAAGCCTCCCCTGATGCCGATGGAGATTGGAGGAATAACAGACTCGGCTACTGCCAAAGCCTGGCAAGAGAGAAGCATCGAGAAGAGCAAAGATGCAGCTACAACGTACTTCATGATTTCCTCCTGTATCCTCTCAAAACACCCCGCAGGAGTTGACACACACGACTCTCAGAGGGCCACACTCTTCAAAGAGCTAAAATTTATACCAAACCGGCCGCCGTTGCAACGAATTTGTTTGAATCTGAATGTGCTACCCGACGAGCGCGACCGGCGCGCCGGAACTGGGGCGTTGAATCCACGCATTCTTTGTGTTAGATTCCGCATGAGTTTCTTGCAATCAGCTTGCGAGTAGGAGACATTGCTCATGAGGTTGAACCACTCTCTTCTTGTGGCGATTCTCGCCTCGACGGTTGCTGGTCTCTGCTTGGTTGCCCTTCCGCCTCCGCTCCTTGCGTCGGACTTCGGGTTCGATTCTCAAAGAGCAAGAGAGTCACCCCACTTTTACGCAGATGCGACCTTTTTTCCGTCTCTGGAGAAGGAAGGGACGCTGGAGATTCATTACGACATCTCGTACAGCCAGCTCAAGTTCCTGAAGAGGACGGACGGATTCCTCGCCCGCTTCGAGGTTCAAGCGGTGCTGTACGATACCAAGGGCAAACAGGTGGGAGGCGACTCGTGGCGAAGGAACGTGGCGTGCTCCTCATACAAGGAGACGATTTCTCCGGAGGGCTCCTACCAGGAAACGTTCAGGCTCGAGGTGGCCGCGGGCAGATACAACCTCTTGGTGAGAACGGAGAATCTCGACGCCGAGGAAAGATCTTCGGTCTTGCTCAAACTCGATCTTGAACCCTTCAAGTTTCTTCCTGCGATAAGCGATCTCCTCATCGGCAGGTGCCGCGCTGACTCAGCAGATTCAGGCCAGCTGCGTTCGAGGCTCGTTCCTTTTCCCAGGGCCAGGTTTGGCGAGAGGTTTCCCACTGTCTGCGTCTACGGGAATCTCTACGATACTCCCGCGGAAGGGGACACCGGGGTCGCTCGGATCGCGTGGAGGGTCTTGGATGAGGAGGGTACCGTCAAATTGCAGGACACCCTCAACGTCACAAGAAAGGGCAGGATCTCGCCCTTTCTTGTGACGTATTCGGTAGACAACCTCACCATGGGAAGGCACACGCTTGAGCTCTTTCTCGGCCGCATGAAAGGAACGCCCAGCGCACGTAGAACGTTTGAAGTGGATGAGAGCAAGTTCGATCTTGACAAGAAGATCGATGACACTCTCGCCCTTCTCAGCTACATCGCGCCTCGCTCGGAGACAGAGGCTATCAAACAAGCCGCCGGCGCAGAAAGGAAGCGTCTGTGGATCGAGTTCTGGAAGAAGAAGGACCCGTACCCTGAGACACCGGAAAACGAGTTCCTCATGGAGTTCTTCGACAGAGTTGGATATGCGAATGAAAATTTTTCCTCCATACAACGAGGTTGGAAGACTGACCGGGGAAGAATCTACATAAGAAGGGGGGCGCCGGACCAGATCGACAGCAGGCCCTTCAATGCCGCGGGGCCTGCCTACGAGGTGTGGTACTACTACCAGCAGAACCTGGCGTTTGTATTTGTCGACAGGATGGGATTGGGCGACTACGAACTTGTGGGGCCAAATCGCGAATGAACGCAGGGAAGCTTCTAGTCTGCGTCAGCCTGGCGGATGTAAGACGCCGAAGTTCACACAGTTCTGAGCTTCTGACGCAGGCCGTCCTCGGGGTCGAGCTGGAGGTGATACGCACGACTCGGGACCGCACTTGGCACTTGGTCAGGTTACCGGACGGCTACGGTGGCTGGGTCAGGAGTTGGTCGGTCGTCCCGGTATCGGATTCGGAGCTACTCAAGTGGAAGGTCGGAGCCCGCTTCCATGTAAGCGCCAGAAGCCTTGCGCTCAGGCAGGAACCTTCGCGTCGCTCGATGGTGCTTTGCGAGCTCGCGTTGGGAACCCGTGTTCCGCGAGTGGCCAGTCGTGGGAGGTGGGTCAAAACCACTCTCCCGGACGCTACGCAAGGGTGGCTCGAACGCTCGGGACTTGAGCCGGTCCGTTCTCCTTCGCAGACCCCTTCGTCCGTCGTCAAGACTGCTCTTCGCTTCATGGGCGCTCCCTACCTATGGGGTGGGACGACTCCGTGGGGTTGCGATTGCTCGGGCCTTGTTCAGAGTGTCTACTCGTTCAACGGGGTAGCACTACCCCGTGATGCCATAGATCAGCTTCGGGCCACGCGAGACTGCGCCGTGGATGTCGGGGCTGGACGATTTCGTGCAGGTGACGTGCTCTTTTTCGGAAGTAGCCTCGGTGACATTTCACACGTGGCCATCTCGACCGGGGGCTTCTCCTTCGTTCACTCCCGTGGTTGCGTCCGCCAGGGTAGTCTTGAGAAAGGCGAACTGGGTTATTCACATGAGCTTTCAAGGCTTCTGCGTGCCGTGGCCAGACCCCTCGAGGCGGCCAAAAAAGATGTTGACAAAAAAAAGGGGTTACAATAGAGTGTGCCGCCGAGTGCTATAACGCTCTGTTCTGCTTTCCGTTATTCGGGAAGTAGAGCTTTTCTATCGCGACGGCACTCAACAGTTAGACGGATTGAGATGACCGAGCATGAAAGGGGGTGTGGAACAAGAATCTCTAACCTCTTCTCTATGTGGATAGTCCGGGGTGGTGCCAGAGGGGAGGGCGCAGAGTCCAAAGTCATTTAAGAAAGAGAGTGGAAAAAGGAGGCTTTCTCAATGCATACCAGAAGAATCTTACTGTTTACGGTGTTGCTTCTGATGACTCCCGTTCTTGCAACGGCTTCTACTGCAAGACTGGAAGGTCTCGGGGTAATTCCGGACTTTGTCGAAGACTACGCCAACATGTTTGCTTATCCTGTTTCGATAGCCAGATACCCAGGCGTAGTGATTGGTGAGCTGGGTGTGTACGGCTCCTATGATCGCGGTTTTGGTGCGACCATGGGGCTCGGGCAGGACTACAAGTACGGTGTGTTTGGCATCATGCTCAGGGAAAACAGCGGCTTTGCTCCCGTTCCTGGGTGGACGGGATCATACGGCAGCCAGTTTGACCTTCTCTGGGGCATGAACTTCGGCAGGGCTGCTTTCGGCGTCCGCGTTGACAATAGCTCCAGCGAGTTCGGATACAAGGTGGGCGACGACTATAGCTACACGATCAGTCCTCTCTATTTCCTCTATATGTATATGGAGGATATTGTCCCGAGCGATGAGAACAACACGGGAATCACACTCAGCGCAGGGTTTGACGTTCGCGAGACCGACAAGGTCGAAGCCGCGTTTGAGTACAGGACGCTCAATTTCGAGATAGATGCGAGGAGCGGTGCCTCCCACGAGAAGATCCAGGACGCCGGGAACGCCTCGTACGGCTTTAGGGGTCGTGGGTTCTTCAACGTCGCCGAGAACATAACTCTCGTTCCCATGGTCGGATACAGCAAGTATGATTGGGGTTGGGAGATTACGAGTACAGTTCCGGATGATGAGGATTCTGGCGACCAGGCGCTCACTACCATGACTGGCGGCCTGGGCGTGAAGGTGGACGTAGGCAGCATGTTCATGATCGGTGTGGGATTCTCCCAGACCAAGGCCACGACCGACTTCACATACGCGGAAGCCGCACCGGCTGCAAGCTATCCCGAGACGTTCGAGTTCACCAGCACCGCGGCCCCGTTCCTGTTCGGCTGTCTCGAGACACCGATAAGGGACTGGTTGACCGTCAGGTTCGGCGCACAGAAGAAGCTCGTCAACGAGAAAATGACGCTCGAATTCGTGGGACCCGGCTATGAAAAGTGGGATTTCACGACCAAGAACGGCGTGATTCCGTCCGAGTTTCGTACCTACGTCTATGAGGACGGCGGCGTGACAATGCCGTACTTCAACGAGCCGTTCACATTCTCGTTGGGCGTCGGATTCAAGTTCGGCAACCTTGACATCGATGCCACGATGAACGACTACTATCCGTTCACCGGCATGTACTGGTTGAGTGGCGTTGCGAGCACTCCGTTCTCGAGGATCAGCGCGACCTACCACTACTAGAAGATTCGCTGAGGCTCTTTGAGCCGCAGAGTGGGAAGGGGGAGCAGCGAAAACTGCTCCCCCTTTGTATTCCCTGTCCAGCAAGCCCTTCCAGGTAGACTCATGTACTACTTCTATTTTCTGCCGGTCGGTACCGAGATCAGGCTACGCAAGGTTCCTCTCGTGACGCTGGCTCTCTTGGGGGGTAACGTTGCCGTCTTTGTCGCCCTCCGCCTTCTTGGTACGGATAGCCGCTTCCTCCTGCGGCTCGCCTTTGTCCCGGCACGTTTTGAGATCCATGCGCTGTTCACTTCGTGTTTCGTCCACCTGGATTACCTACACATAATTCCGAACCTCTTGTACTTGTGGATATTCGGCTCCGTCCTGGAGGATCGCATGGGACGGCTCCACTACCTCGGGGCCTATCTGGTGTGCGGCGCGCTTTCCATGATGGCCCAGGCCGTCGCCGTAGCGAATCTCGTGCCCCAAAATTTGACATTCCCTATCATCGGTGCCTCGGGCGCCATCTCGGGACTTCTCGGCCTGTTCCTTGTGAGGTTCTACTACGCTCGCATAAAGGTGGCGTCGCTGACCCTTCTCTTCTTCCAGGGAGTCTACCGCGCCTCAATCTCCAGGCTCAACGCCGGAGGGGCAATGCTATTGTGGATTCTCATCCAGCTTGCCTACGGTCTGTCTTCCTCTTCGAATCCGGTTTCCACGACCGCTTACTGGTCGCATGTGTCGGGCTTTCTGTTCGGTCTTCTCCTGGGCATCACCGGCGGACTCGGGAAGGAGGCGAGCCTGGAGAGGAAGCTTCTCAAGGGCAGGAGGTACTTCGAGGAGGGCAAGTGGTTTGCCGCAATGGGCGAGTTGATAGAGTTCCTGCAAACGAGGCCCCTTGATGCCGAAGCGAGGGCACTTCTCGCGAGGACGTTCTTGCTGACTGGGCAGAGGACCAAGGCAGTGGCCGAATATTCAAAGGCCGTCGTCGGTGAACTCAGCGCCGGCGGCTTCAGAGTCGCGGCGGAACTCTACGAGGAAATGAAGAGGGTCTCCGACGAGGCGAAGCTTCCTTCGTCTTTTCAGTTGTTGATGGCCAGGCACCTCGAGGAGAGCAATCGTCTTGACCTGTCTGCGGAAGCCTACGCCACGTTTGGCGGCGCGAACCCGGGAATGGACAAGGCGCCGGCCTCGCTGCTGAAGGCGGCAGGAATCTACGCAACCAAACTCAATGACCTCGACAAAGCAGGTGAACTTTACCAGAGAGTGAGAGGTCTATATCCGCAGACCCGCTGGGCTCAGATTGCAAGGAAAAAACTGGCAGAGATAGGGAGAATCGCGGCCAGGAGAAGCGCCTTCCCACAGAACGGCTTCGTCTCATCTTGAAGTCTAGACCTGCCCGGCGTTTTTCGGTAGGCGGCCGGGCGCACGTCGCACGGGCGAAAATGCCCTCATGGAGCCGCGGAGGCTCTTACTCGGAGACTTGCGTCCCTGAAAGACATTCAGACTGCGCGATTTGCCTATTCCTCGTCGCAACATCAACCATCTGCACGTTGAATTCCAGGAATGGCTTCACCTGCACTCTCGGGATGCAAGGAGAAATCAGGTGTGAAGCAAGAGAGGCCTTACTCTCATGAAGCACGACGGTTTTTGATACCCACTCGGTCCCCGGCGCCACGTACCAAAGCATGATGGTCTTGTCCTTGCCGATGTCGATGATGTACTTCATGTTGTAGGCGCCGACCCCGTCGGTCTGAGTAGAGGCAACGACGACGCCCTCGATGGACAGCTTGACCATCACGTCCTTGAGCGGTTTCTGGTTCTGGTCCCTCACCGCGCCGCTTATTGAAGTCTCGCCTTGAACCGTACGGACCAACTCGGGCGGTCCTGGCTGCTTCTTGTCCTCTGGAGGCCTCGGCGGGCCAGCGGGCGGGATAGCAGATGCAGTCCACGTCATAGTAAGGGCAAGCGCGACTGCTACGAAGGTCACACACAGCTTTTTCATTAGAACTACCTCCTTCAAACAGGTAGCCTCGCAACGCCGAGTCGAACCTATCAATCCGCGGAGTCAATGTCAAGGATAATGGGTGTGCCTCGGGAGCGGCCGGAACAGAACGCCGCGAGATTGCCACGATTCTCGGTTCGCTCCTCCTCGTCCTTTTCACAAAAGAATTGATTAGGTTTGGGACTTTTGGTAAATTAGGACATGATCTTTTTGCGGGCCCTGAGGCTTGGGCAGTCCCCGAGGTCTCAAATGAGAAGGGATTCAACATGTTTTTCTTAAGGAAGCTCAGATTTCTTTCCAACGACATTGCCATCGATCTGGGCACTGCCAACACTCTTGTCTACTTGAAGGGAGAGGGCATCGTTCTCAACGAGCCGTCGGTCGTGGCGGTTGACAAGGGGACGGGTGAAGTGCTGGCAGTGGGAGCCAAGGCGAAGGAGATGCTCGGCCGGACGCCGGACAGGATCGTTGCCGTCAGACCTCTGAAGGATGGCGTGATCGCCGACTTTGAGAAAACCGAAGACCTCCTCAGAGAATTCATAAAGCAGGTGCTCAAGAACTGGCGTCTGATGAGACCCAGGATAATGATATGCGTGCCTTCCGGCATAACTGAAGTCGAGAGACGGGCAGTGGAGGACTCCGCGCTCAGAGCCGGAGCCAGGGAAGTATTCCTTGTGAAGGAACCCATTGCCGCGGCAATCGGCGTGGGGTTGCCGGTGGACAGACCAACCGGCAACATGATAATCGACATAGGAGGAGGCACTACCGAGATCGCCGTCATGGCCCTGGATGACATAGTGAGCCACGTTTCCATTCGCATAGCGGGCGACGAGATGGATGACGCAATAGTGCAACACGTCAAGAAAGCGCACAATCTTCTGATAGGAGAACAGACCGCCGAACAGGTCAAGATTCGCATCGGTTCCGCCTTCAGGCTCGAGAAAGAAGAGGAAATGGAAATCAAGGGTCGTGATCTCGTGGGCGGTATTCCGAAGACAGTCAAGATAACTTCGGTGGAAGTGCGCGAAGCTCTTCAAGAGCCAATCGGCCAGATTGTTGATGCGCTCAAGCTGTCTCTGGAAAAGACGCCGCCCGAGCTCGCTTCAGACATTGTCGACAGAGGAATAGTCATGACGGGTGGCAGCTCCCTGTTGAGAGGATTGGACGCGCTGTTGAGGGAGCACACCAACCTTCACATTGAGGTCTCCGACGAACCGTTGACTTGTGTGGTGCTGGGCACGGGCAAAATACTGGACAATCCTAAGAAGTACCGTAACGTGATAATGAAGGGCGAGAGTCATTGATCGTGCCATGCACAAGATTGAAGATTTCCTCGCCGCCTCCCTCCGTGACAGGTCCTTGCAGGCCCTACTGATCTGCATCGTAATCTCCGTTGTCTTGATGACGAAGTACCAGGGCGATCCCTGGCTTTCTACTCCCAGAGCAAACATCGACAGGACAGTCGGGCAGCTCACAGGCCAGGTAGGCTGGTTTGCACGGTCGATCTGGCTCGCCGAGGAGTATCGGGTTCTGTATTCCCAGATCGCAGATCGCACTTTTGAGCTCGAAAGACTTGAGGGACTGAAACGAGAAAACGAACGACTTCGCGCGGAACTCGGCTTCAGTCCCAGAAGCGAATGGGAGTTTCTGCACGCCGAAGTGGTCGGGAAGGAAACCGACAAACTGGGTGCGGTGATTCTTGTCAACCAAGGTTCTCTGGCGGGAGTCGGGAAAGGGTGGATCGCTTACTCTCCGCAGGGCCTCGTGGGCAAAGTGGAAGGCGTGGGGGAAGAGTTTTCGAGAGTTCAGCTCATTACGAATTACAACTCCCCCGTGAGCGTGAGAATCGACAGAAATGAAGTGGAAGCAGTCGTCGAGTGGAATCCCTCTTTGCCGAATCGACTTGTCATGCGGTTTGTTCAACCCGAGACCGACGTCAAGATCGGCGACGTCGTGATTTCTTCGGGGTTGGGTGGCGTGTACCCGGCAGGTCTGAGAATCGGGAGAGTCTCCAAAGTGACGCTGGAAAAGGGACGCTGGGAGCTCTACGTAGAGGTGAAACCGTTCGCTGATTTCTCTCGCCTGGTGGAAGTTCTTCTCATAGCACCGGAAAGAATAAAGGTCAAGATGCGCGAGAGCGGGCTTTTCAATCCGACAATTGATTGAAACATGTGAAATCGAATTGCGAATCCAACGATCGACGAGACGCAGGGAGCGCATTGATTGAAAAAGGACAACTTCTCAGATATCGCCTACGAGATCGTATATCTGGTGGTTGCATTTCTTCTGCAGGGTTCGATCGTCGGCTTCGCGGCGATCGGACCGGTGCGGCCCGATCTCCTTCTGGGTTCCGTCACATACATCGCGCTCCGCAAAGGACCGTTTCATGCAACCGTCGCAGGTTTCCTGGTGGGTCTCTTTCAGGATCTCAGCTTCGGCGGCGGGCTCGGTTTGAATTCCTTCTGCAAATCAGTGATCGGTTTTGCGGCGGGTCGCGTCTCCTCGGGTTTGTACAAGGAAAGATATTGGACTCAGGTCGTCGTAATCACCTGCTCCGTTGTGGTTCACGATCTCATCTACTTTGCCATACTTCATCCCGGCAACATAAGAGAACTGGCTTTCAGCATCCTGAGAGTCTCGATCGGGTCGGCCGTCTACACCGCCTTGGTGTGTTCCGGCTATGACTACCTGATGCAGCGGATTTTTTCCCGCAAAGAGACGGTCGTACGTGAGACACCAGTCGTTCCTCCCGAGCAGCAAGCATTCTAGGGCGCGAGTACTCCAGACGATAGCGATCGTTTTGCTCGCCGTCATTGTCGGCAGGCTGTTTTATTTTCAGGTCTGGCACGGCAAGGCCTACGCTGAACAAGCAAGAAACAACAGAGTCAGACTCGAGATGTTGCCTCGCATACGCGGGAGAGTCCTTGACAGGAACGGGAAGGTCGTTGTCGAGAACACGATGTCGTATTGTCTGCTCTTCGATCCCTTCGAGAAGGAATTCGTGTCCAAGAAGATCCAGGTGGACGAAGTGCTCAGGAGCATCTCCAACCTCCTTGCGACGGACGGCGTAGACGAATGGAACGCCTTGGTGCAGAAGGGTAAGGAGACTCCGTTCAGACCAGTGACACTTCTTCACAATCTCGACATTGCACAGATCTCGATCCTGGAAGAACACCGCGAGGAGCTTCCTGGCACCAGGATTGAAGCGCGGCCCAGGCGCTCTTATGAATACGGGGAGCTTGCATGTCATCTCGTCGGTTACATGTCTGAGGTGACGAAAGAGGAGATCAGGACCTGCGTCGAGGACGTCTACCAGCCCGGAGACATGGTGGGAAGGGTGGGCGTGGAAGGCAGGGAAGAAGAGGATTTGAGGGGCAGGAACGGAAAGGAATACGTTGAGGTTGATGCACGCGGCCGACGTGTGGAGCCCACTCCTGACAGGCCACCACTCCCGCCGCAAGAGCTTCCTTCGGCAGGAATGGACCTCGTCCTCACGCTTGACGTGGAACTTCAGAAGGTCGCAGAGGAAGCACTGGGTGAGGGCAGAACCGGTGCGATTGTCGTGATCGACCCCAGAGATGGGGCCATCCTGGCGATGGTGAGCAAACCCGGGTTCGATCCCAACGTCTTCTCGGTCGGCCTTTCCTCTCAGGACTGGGAGAAGCTGAACTCGGACCCCGAGCACCCATTACTCAACAGAGTGACGCAGGCTCTCTATCCACCCGGTTCAACGATGAAACTCCTGACCGCAGCCGCGGCTCTGGAGGAGGGTGTCGCAGTGCGTGACACCCAATTGGAGCCCTGCACAGGTTCCTACAGGTTCGGCAGAAGGAGCTTCGGATGCTGGAGACAGGGAGGTCACGGAAAACTAACTTTCTTTGAAGCCATCGAAGCGTCGTGCGACGTCTATTTTTACCAGCTCGGCCTCCGCTTGGGCATAGACAAGCTCGCGCGTTATGCAAACAGATTCGGTCTCAACCAGCGTACGGGAATCAAGCTCGCAGGCGAAAAATCGGGCTTTTACCCAAATACCCAGTGGTACGACCAGAGATACGGGAAGAGAAAATGGGGGAAGGGGGTCCTTCTCAATCTTTCCATCGGACAGGGTGAGATTCTTGTGACTCCGATTGGGCTTGCCAGTTTATGTGCGGCCGTCGCCAACGGTGGCTACCTCTATGAACCTTACGTCGTTGCCGCCAGGCGTCCCTACGGGAGTGGGAATGTCTCCTCGACCAGGCCCCTTCGCAAGAAGCCCAGATCGCTCGCCGGACTGTCCAAGAACACGACGGCAATTCTCAAGGAGGCGATGGAGGCGGTAGTGTCCGGGCCCACCGGGACTGGCAGAATGGCCGCGGTGCAAGGCGTTCGTGTTGCAGGCAAGACGGGTACCGCACAGAACCCACACGGCGGGGACCACGCCCTCTTCGTAGGATTCGCTCCGGTCGACAACCCGGAAATAGCGTTTGCAATTGTTGTGGAGAATGCCGGTCACGGCGGCTCGGTCGCCGCTCCAATTGCGAGAGAGATTGTCAGATTCTATTTCTATGGCCCCGACACGTTGAAGGCAGCTTCTCCGAGTGTGGAGGACACCCTTGCGACTGAGTGAGATCGGAAAGAAGGTTGACCTCACATTAATATCGTGTGCTCTGCTTCTTTCGGTCATCGGAGTCGGCCTCATTTACAGTACGGGACAGGGTCCTCTGTCTGCAGCCAGAACCAGCTTGTACCTAAAACAGCTCGCGTGGCTTGGAGTCGGAATTTTCCTTCTTTCCTCTGCCGCCGCTCTGCCTCTGAGGTTCTACGACGCGCTTGCTAAATTCGTCTACGTAATCTCGATTCTACTGCTTGTCGGCGTTCTTGCGGTCGGAGAAGTGAGGTTCGGAGCCAGAAGATGGTTTCAGATCGGGAGCTTTCTTTTCCAGCCCTCGGAGTTTACAAAGATTGCCCTCATACTGCTCATGGCGCGAATCCTTTCCAACAGGAGAACCGATTGGACAAGATTCGGAAGCCTCACTCTGCCCGTAGTGCTCACACTGATTCCGATGGCGCTCATAATCAAGCAACCGGACCTTGGGACGGCCGTTTCCTGCATCGCGATTCTCTTCGGAATGCTCTATTGGGCCGGCGTACCCGCCATCAATCTGGCGGTGCTGCTTCTCCCTCTTGCAAGCATGTTGTGTTCTTTCTGGTGGTGGATTTGGCTGATCTTCTTTGGAGTGCAGTGGCTCGTTCTTCACTATTCAACGCTTTCCTTTGTTCATTCGGTTTTCGTCATGATCGGCACAAGCGTTGTTGGAGGGGGCGCGCACGAGGTTTGGAACAAGCTGGAATACTATCAGAAGGAGAGAATAGTCTCCTTCCTGAGCACCGGCGCCAACCAGCTTGGCACCGGCTATCAGGCGGTCCAATCGAAGATCGCCATCGGATCGGGCGCCGTGCTTGGGAAGGGTTTCCTCAAGGGGACTCAGAAGTCACTTGCTTTTCTTCCTCAACAGCATACAGACTTCATCTTCGCCGTGCTCGGCGAAGAATTCGGTTTTGTTGGTTGTTGTGCGGTAGTGTTTCTGTATGCCGTCATAGTCTGGAAGGGCATCTCCATCGCCGTGCGCACAAGGAGCAGGTTCGCAAGCCTCATGTGCGTGGGGATAGTGAGTCTCTTGCTCTATCATGGCACGGTGAATATACTGATGACCCTGGGTCTCGCGCCGGTGACCGGAGTTCCCCTTCCGTTCTTGAGTTACGGGGGCTCCGCCCTGATTACGAGTCTCACCGTGGTGGGGGTCATGGCTGGAATCGCTGGAAAGGTCTACGAATACTGAGGGACGGCATGCCGGAAAGGCAAGCGCCGATGGCGGTGCCGATCGAGAGAATGGCGGGGAAAACCAATGCATCCTGAGATTCTGCACGTGGGGATACTGCATCTGAAGTCGTACGGTCTCGCCCTTACTCTGGCTTTTCTTGTCGGAACGCACATCGCGATGAGGCGTGCGAGAAGAGTGCAAGTGCCCGAAGACTTGGTAGTGTGGCTTGCCCTGATAGTTCTGTTTCTTGCTGTGGCGGGTTCACGGACCCAGTACGTGGTGACGCACATGAGTGAGTTTCGGGGGGACGTTGCCGGCGTCTTCATGATTTGGGCGGGTGGGCTCTCGATGTACGGCGGATTGATAGCGGCCGTTATTGGCGGCCTCGTGTTCATCAGGTGGCAGGGCTATTCAACGTGGAAGGTCGCCGATGTGGTCGCTCCTTCCATCGCGTTGGGCGAAGCCATCACAAGGATAGGTTGCTTCATGAACGGCTGCTGCTTTGGGACGCCGACGTGCCTGCCTTGGGGGATCGTTTTTCCCGACGATTCGTTCTCGGCGACCGTTTCTTGGGGCACGAGAATTCATCCATCGCAGCTTTACTTGTCTTGCCTTGCCCTCGTTATCTTTTTCTTTCTCCTCTGGTACGAGAGGAGAAAGAAATTCCAGGGGCAGCTTTTCTGGACGTGCCTCCTCGCTTTGGCGGTGGCCAGAGTCCTGATCGACTTCACGAGATACTACGACGAGGGCGATTACATAGGCCGGTTGGGAAACCTGCGATTCAACAACAATCAACTTATCGCCGCCGGCTTCATCACCGCCTCAATTGTGATGATGCGGATTCTCCGCCGTAGGGCAAGATAGCCGGCTTCCTTTCGTTCGGCACGTGGCTGGCCGACTTGTTCATGGGGGGTGTTGGGATGATGGGAGAGAGAATGTTGGCCACCGCAAGGTCAATCGGGGCGGCGTTTGTCGAGTGTTTCCTACCGCAGTTTTGTGTACTCTGCGAGACGAGAATCTTCTCAGGTGTAAAGCTCTGTTCGCGCTGTGGAGGCTCGCTCGGGGCCGACCCCGTCTTTTTCTGCCCGCTCTGCCGTTTCGAAGGGAGAAGAGGAGGGGGCGCAGAGAACGAATCTTGCGCCTGCCGGGAAGAGTCACACAGTTTCATAACTGGACGGGCCGCCGTCAGAGCGAGAGCAGAGATACTCGATCTCGTCCACAAATTCAAGTACTCCGGGGAAAGAGAGCTTTCATCGGTCCTGGCCCGGCTCATCTTGGATTCGGGCATCGTCGACGAAGATTTCAGGAATTTTCAGCTCATGTGCCCCGTTCCTCTCTTTCGAGCGAGACTGAGAGAGAGGGGGTTCAATCAGAGCGCGGAAATCGCCAGACAGTTGGAGGCTCACTCGGGGGTTCCCCTGATCACGGATCTTGTGTCGAAACTACGGCCCACAGCCGAGCAGGCCAAACTGACCGGGGACTCAAGAAGACGTAATCTGTTGCACAGTTTTGTCGTGGCCAAAGAGAGCGTGGCGTGCGGCAAGAGCGTCATACTCGTAGACGATGTCGTTACTACCGGCTCGACAGTGGCGGCCTGCGCAGAGGCTCTGAGAGCGTCGGGTGTTCGTAGGGTCCTCGTGGTGGCAATCGCTGCCTAGGAAGCTCTGTGATCGCAGTAGCTGTTTGAGAGCATGCCACTGGTGGTAGGGGAGTGGGGCCGCGAGTTCCCGTCGCGGCCGGGCCGGCACCGGCTGATAGTCACGCAACAGTTTACCTGTGAACGCGTTACACGTTTCCGCTTGAGCAGGGCGAAACAACCTGCTATCATGGGCGAAAGCTTCCAGAAAACCGGGCAGTCTGTGGTTTCTCTAGGTTTCGCTGGTCGGGTCGGGACTTTGCCGTAAGCCTTTCTCGGTTCAGACTCCCCTTTTTTTTTCGCACGTCCTGTTAGAACAGATGAAAAACTATTCAACGACCCTCGAAGAGCTGATTCTGCCTCTGGTTCGCAAGCCGGGCAGGTACGTAGGTGAGTTCGTCACCGGCTGTAGGGACATGCCTGCTGGCAAGGAGCTCAAGGTGGCGCTGGTGTTTCCGGACACCTGTGAGGTGGGCGTTGCAAACTTGGGGCTGAGGATTCTGGGAGCCGCGCTCAAGGAGGTAGGGGGCGTCTTGCTCGATTATTGTTTTGCGCCCTGGCCGGACTTTGAAGCTCAACTCAGAGGAAGATGTATCCCTCTCTTATCTCTATGTCACTCGCTTCCGATGAAAGATTTCGACGTGGTCGGGTTCTCGCTTCAATACGAGCTTCAGTGTGCCAACGTTCTCAACATGCTTGACCTGGCCGGGATCCCGTTGCTTGCTTCCGAGAGAGACGAGTCTCACCCTCTCGTTGTGGCAGGCGGAAGCTGCGCCTTGAATCCGGAACCCCTCTCTGACTTCATCGACTGCTTCTCAATTGGTGATGGGGAAGAGACGATAGGCCAGATTTGTTCGATCGTCAAAGCTCACAAGAAGAGAAGAGACAGCAGGGCGGAAGTCCTCGAAGAGCTCTCGAAGTGCCGCGGCCTTTACGTGCCTTCCTTGTTTTCAATCAGGAGCGCCGAGGACGGAATGAGCACAAGATGCACTTCCGGGCGGAGCGTGGTGAGAAGCGCCGTCACGAAGAGCATCGAACGTCACGAGCCGATAATTTTCACGCCCCGCGTGCAGGTGACGCACGACAGGCTCAACGTGGAGGTCATGAGGGGATGCACGCACGGATGCAGGTTCTGCATGGCGGGCTACACGTACAGGCCTGTTCGCGAGAAGAACGTGAATTCGGTCCTCGGTGAGGCCATCAAGGGTTTTGCGAACGCTGGCCTCGAAGAGATTTCCCTCGTTTCACTTTCGACTCCAGACTATTCCGGATTGCCGGAGTTGTTGCCTTTGCTGGACGATGCCTTTGCCGAGAGAGGAGTTGACGTCACGTTACCCTCAATGAGACCCGACACCCTGACGTTCGAATTGGCAAAGGATCTTGACAGGTTCAAGAAATCGGGGATGACTCTTGCGCCGGAGGCAGGCACGAGGAGACTCAGGGACGTCATAAACAAGGGGATGGACGACGAAGAAATAGTGACGGCCATCACCGTCGCTTCAGAATTCGGATGGAATCTGATCAAGCTCTATTTCATGATAGGTCTGCCTACCGAGACCGAGGAAGACATCCGGGCGATTCCTCGTCTGATTGAGAAGGCCCTGGGAGCGGCCAGAAAAGTGAATCCACGAGCGAGCTTCAACGTCAGCATTTCGCCCTTCATACCCAAGGCGCACACTCCCTTTCAGTGGGAAAGGCAAGATTCGCTCGAAGAGATGGCCTCCAAAACCAGAGCAATCGTTGACCCGTTGAGGCGGCTTCCAATAAAGGTCAGATGGCGGGATCCCGGTGTTTCATTTCTCGAGGGCATCATCGCGCGCGGAGACAGGAGGATCGGGGAGGCGATTCTTCTGGCCTGGAAGAAGGGGGCAAGGCTCGACGCCTGGTCCGATTTCTTCAGGTTCAATCTGTGGCAAGAAGCTCTCGACGAAAGCGGGCTGAGCACGGAATCCTACACCGGGGCGAGGTCGACTGACCGGCCCCTTCCCTGGGATCACGTGGAAGTTGTTAGCAGGGAATTCTTGCTCAGGGAGAGAACCGCGGCCTACGAAGGTCGACTGACCGAGGACTGCAGGAGAGGCGCCTGCCATTCGTGTGGCGTGCTGGAAGGCACAGGCTTGACTCCGGAGGCGACGTGCTTCGTTTCCACGAAGGAAAACAAAGCGGAAAGGAAGGCGGGCACTCCCGTGCCGCATTCCGTGGAGTTGAGCGCGGGAGCGGAAGCCCTCACCGGAGGAAAATATAGACTGCAATACGAAAAGACGGGGAAGGCCAGATTCCTCTCGCATCTCGACCTCGTGAGGATCTTCACGCGCGCACTCAGAGCTTCGAAACTGCCCGTCGCTTATTCATCAGGCTACAGAGCCAGACCGCGTGTTTCGTTCGGGCCGCCCCTGCCGCTCGGTTTTGTGAGCAGGAGCGAGTATTTCGACCTGGAGCTTGAAACGGCTCCGCAAGAAGACCCCGGAGCGGCGCTGAATCCTTTTCTCCCCGAAGGCATACGCTTTCTGGAATGGAAACGCCTCGCGCCGGGAGAGAGATCCCTTTCGTCCGTCTGCACTCTGGCAAGATACGACATAGGATTTCCGGAGCACTTCGTGGCCCCGACCGGCATGAGTCTGGAAGAGATAAGCAACCTCCTTTCTGGCGCGAAGGATTACCTCGCGAAGAAGGGCAAGGTGACTCTTGAGAGGGGAGCGGACTCCAAGCGCCGGGAAATAGAGCTTGCAGGAGCAGTGAAAGAGATAGAACTTTCTCACGGAAAGCGGCCCGTTCTACAAATGCTGCTTTCAATTCAGGGTACAGATGTGGTAAGACCGGATGAGGTTGTTGGCATACTTCTCGAAGACTTGGGGGACGACAAGATCGAGAAGAGGTACCTCTCCATAGAGAGGACCGGACTTTACGTGAGTTCCTCCAAAGGTATTCAAACCCCGATGTGAGTCGGGCGTCGACGTTAGGGAACTTCAGTGCGAGGTGAAACTAGTCGTGATTAGAGAAATTCTCATAAACTGTGATCCACACGAAACAAGAATAGCCATTCTTGAAGACAAAGAACTTGTCGAGCTGCTCGTTGAGAGGGCCGACCGGCGAAGAAGGGTGGGTGACATACACAAGGCACGGGTCAACGCCGTGCTGCCGGGGATGCAGGCGGCCTTTGTCGACATAGGTCTCCCGAAAACCGCCTTCCTTCACGTGTCCGACCTCGTGGAGTCCCTCGTGGACTTCGACGATCTCGAGGGCGACTCTCGTGACGACGACGAGGAAAAGCGGCGAGACGTCAGGCAGGCCGTTAAGATCGAGGACCATCTGAAGAAAGGCCAGGAGATCCTGGTCCAGGTCACGAAGGAATCAATCGGCACGAAGGGGCCTCGCGTGAGCGGACAGATTTCGCTTCCGGGGAGATACCTCGTCTTGTTGCCGTGCGCAGACCACGCGGGCGTCTCGAGGAGAATAGAAGACAGGGGCGAGCGGTCGAGACTGAAAGGCATACTCTCGGACATAAAGCCCCCCGGTTCGGGGATAATCGTGAGGACGGCGGGCGAAGGTAAGACGAAGAAGCATTTCGTAGCCGACGTCAAGTTTCTGACCCAACTCTGGAAGAGAATCGAAATCAAGGCGAGCAAGGTCCGCGCGCCCGCACTTCTTCACAGAGACATGGAACTGGTGGCCGGTCTCATCAGAGACATTTTTACGGACGACGTGCACAAGCTTGTGATTGACTCAAAGAGGGAGCACGCGCAGATCCTGTCGTACGTCAGATCGTTTGCTCCGGAGCTCAGGAACAGGGTGAAGCTCTACACGGGCAGGACCCCCATCTTCGACTGCTTCGGGATAGAGCCGGAAATAGAAAAGGCCATGGACAGAAAGATATGGCTTAAGAAGGGCGGCTACATCGCGATAGACCAGACCGAGGCGCTCGTGGCCATAGACGTGAACACCGGACGCTACATAGGTCGCAAGGATCAGGAGGAGACGGCCTTCAAGACCAACATGGAGGCCGCTCACGAGATCGCCAGGCAGCTCAGGCTGAGGGACATGGGTGGCATAATCGTGATCGATTTCATAGACATGGAGCACGAGAATCACAAGAAGGCCATCCTGGACGAGCTTCGATCCGGACTCAGGAAGGACAGGGCGAGGACCAAGGCGTTTCAAGTGAGCGATCTCGGCCTTGTTGAGATGACGAGGCAGCGTGAAAGACCCAGCCTCCTCCACTACTTCAGCGAAGAATGCCCATCGTGTGGCGGGGTTGGAAGAGTTCTCTCCCTCGAGTCCATGTCCATGAAGATAGAACGCATACTCAAGAGAGCGGCGGCGGAACTGGGCGAGAAAGAGATGCGGCTTAAGGTGTCGCCCCAGGTCGCGGTCTACCTTCTCGAGGAGAGAGGCGCGAGGCTTGAACAGCTTGAGAGAAGGCTCGGGCTCGAACTCGACATAGTGGACGACCCATCGCTCAGGAGAGAAGACTTCAGGCTGGTCCTGAGACGGGGAAACAAGGACGTCACGTCGCAGTTTGAGGGGTGAAGGGGCTGAGAGGTGCGCGCAGGGGGTGCGGTGGGGACACACTGCAATATCACGCTAGAACGTAGGATTGCATGATGGAACAAAGCGTAGCGAATTCAAAGATCAACCGCATCGCATTCATCGGCAACTACTCGCCGCGTCAGTGCGGCATCGCCACATTCACCACGGACTTGTGTGAAGCCATCGCCGGCGAATATGGCGGAACAACGTGCATTGCCCTGCCCGTCAACGACATCGAGGCGGGCTACGACTATCCACCTCGCGTTCGATTCGAACTGACGGAAAAGGATATTGATTCTTACCGTCGTGCCGCCGACTTCCTGAATATCAACAACGTCGACCTGGTGAGCCTGCAATTCGAATACGGCATCTTCGGCGGGCGGGCGGGCAGTTACATCCTGGCCCTCTTGCGTGAATTGCGCATGCCGGTCGTCACGACATTGCACACCATCCTGCGCGATCCCGACCCGGATCAGCGAATGGTGCTGGAAGAGGTCGCGGCCCTGTCCGATCGGCTGGTTGTCATGAGTGGGCGCGGCGTGGAGTTCTTGCAAGAAGTTTACCGTGTGTTGCCGGAAAAGATTGATTTGATCCCGCACGGTATACCCGATGTGCCTTTTGTCGATCCGAGTTTCCACAAAGACTTGTTTGGAGTCGAGGGCAAGATCGTCCTTCTCAGTTTTGGCCTGCTCTCGCCGAACAAAGGGATCGAGAATGTCATCGCCGCTTTGCCCGCCATCGTGGCCCGGTATCCGAACGTGGTTTACATCATCCTTGGCGCGACCCATCCCCACGTGATTCAGCACGAAGGCGAAACGTATCGGCTGTCCCTGCAATGGCTGGCCCAAGAGAAAGGCGTGGAAGGTCACGTGATCTTTTACAATCGGTTTGTCAGTCTGGAGGAACTTGTTGAGTTCATCGGCGCGGCGGACGTCTACATTACGCCCTATCTCAACCCGGCGCAGATCACCTCCGGTACACTGGCTTACACGCTGGGGGCGGGCAAGGCCGTGATTTCAACGCCGTATTGGTATGCGGAGGAGATGCTGGCCGGAGAGCGGGGAGTGCTGGTGCCCTTCCGTGACCCGCCGGCGCTGGCCGAGCAAGTAATCGACCTCTTGGACAACGAGGCCAAGCGCCACGCCATGCGCAAGCGAGCCTACCTGTTTGGTCGGGCGATGATCTGGCCGCAGGTGGCACACCGCTACATGGAGAGCTTTGAACGCGCCCGAGCCGAACGCCGGCATTTCGCCACCCCCGGCTTCGCGGTCAAACCGCTCGACAAGCGTCCGGGCGAACTGCCCCCCCTCAAACTCGATCACTTGCGTCACATGACGGACGAGACCGGCATCTTGCAGCATGCCATTTTCACTGTGCCCAACTATCGTGAGGGTTACACCACGGACGACAACGCCCGCGCTCTAATGGTGAGCGCCCTCCTGGAGGAACTGGGTAGTGGAGAGTCATTCGAACTGACTTCCCGCTATCTGGCCTTCGTCTGGTATGCCTTCAATGCCGAGACCGGACGCTTCCGCAACTTCATGGATTACCAGCGGCGCTGGCTGGAAGATAGCGGCTCAGATGATTGCCACGGTCGCGCGTTGTGGGCGTTGGGTACGGTGTTGGGTCGTTCCAACACGCCGGCCCTACAGAGTATGGCTGGCCGGTTGTTCGAGCAGGCCCTGCCTGCCATTCTCAACACGACCAGCGTACGGGCCTGGGCCTTCGCGCTCATCGGCATCCACGAGTATCTACGGCGGTTTGCCGGTGATCGAATGGCAGGCCAGGTCCGGGAGGAATTATCCGGGCGTTTGTTGGGGTTGTATCAGAGCCATCGTTCGGCCGAATGGCTCTGGTACGAAGACACGCTGACCTACTGCAACGCCGCGTTGCCGCACGCCTTGCTCATGTGTGGGCAATTCATACCGAATACTGCCATGATCGAGGCCGGACTGGAGTCGCTCAGTTGGCTGGCCCACTTGCAGCACGCCGACGTGGGTGGGGGACATTTTGTTCCCATCGGATCCAATGGCTTTTATCAGCGGGGCGGCGAGCGTTCCCGGTTCGATCAACAACCTGTGGAGATACAAGCCATGAGCTCCGCCTGTCTCGAGGCCTACCGGATCACGGGTGACAAGCGCTGGCGGAAGGAAGCCCGCCGCGCCTTTGAGTGGTTCCTTGGGCGTAACGATCTGAACCTGCCCATCTACGATCCGACGACCGGTGGTTGTCGAGACGGCCTCCACCCCGACCGTCCGAACGAGAATCAGGGCGCCGAGTCTACGCTCGCCTTTCTTCAGACCTTGCTGGAGCTGCGTCTTGCCGAGAATAGCATTGTATCCGTGGAGGCACGATCTCAATGAGCAATCAACACGTCGAGCTCTTTAGCCGGTATAGGCTCAATCCCATATTGACCGCCGCAGATTGGCCCTACCCGGTCAACAGTGTGTTTAACCCCGGCGCCGTATTGCTACCGGACGGAACCACCCTGCTCTTGTGTCGGGTGGAAGATCGGCGCGGGCATTCCCACCTTTGCGCTGCTCGCTCCGCCAATGGCGTGGACGGTTGGCAGATTGACCAGCGGCCGACCCTGTTGGCTGACCCCGAGCACTTTCCAGAAGAACTGTGGGGCATTGAAGACCCGCGCATCACCTACGTCCCCGAGTCAAGTAAGTATGCCATCGTTTATACCGCCTACACACGCGACGGACCCGGCGTGGCATTGGCGTTCACGGAAGATTTCTGCCACTTTGAGCGCTATGGAGTGGTCATGCCACCGGAAGATAAGGATGCGGCTTTGTTGCCTCGTCGTATTGGCGGCAACTGGGCCCTGATCCATCGCCCGGTCAGTTCTCCAAGGGCACACATGTGGATGTCCTATTCGCCCGACCTGCGGCACTGGGGCAGCCACAAGCTGATGCTGGAAGCCCGGCGTGGCGGATGGTGGGATGCGAACAAGATCGGCCTCTCCCCCCCGCCCATCGAGACCCGGGAAGGTTGGCTGGTGATTTACCATGGTGTGCGGCAGACAAGTGCCGGTGGTTTTTACCGACTCGGGCTCGCTCTGTTTGATTTGGAAACACCTGAACGTTGCCTGAAGCGCGGCGACGAGTGGGTCTTCGGCCCAGAAGAACCCTACGAGCGGCAAGGGGACGTGAACAACGTCGTCTTTCCTTGTGGCAACACTATTGCCCCCGACGGCGACACCATCCGCCTGTACTACGGCGTAGCGGATAGGTGCATTGCCCTGGCCACAGGCAGTGTTCGGGCTTGCCTTGAGTGGCTGGAGCGCCCCCAAGCATTTTCAGAGAATCTTGCGCTTGACACCCGGCCGCAGTAGTGGTATCTATTAAGGGTTATTTCTTCGGAGGCGGTTATCCATAGGATTGGTGGAGCAAGATGTACGCAATAGTAGAAATTTCCGGTTTCCAGTACAGGGTCGAGCCTGACACCACGATAAAGGTCCCCAAACTCGAGAAGAAAATCGGAGACGAAGTGACAATCTCCAACGTGATGCTCTTTTCTGACGGGCAGCGCGTCAAGGTCGGTAAGCCGTTTCTCGAAGGCGCCAAAGTGACGGGAGTGGTGGTGTCGCAGGGCCGCGGCGAGAAGCTCATCGTGTTCAAGTTCAAGCGACGCAAAGGGTACAAGAAAAAAACGGGTCACAGACAGGATTTTACGGAGATAAAGGTTTCTTCCATAGAGGCCAAGTAGCGTGAGGGATCCGTTGAGGGATCCTTACGGGCCAAGTGGTGCGCGAGGCCGGTGGGGGAGGGGCCGACAACAAGCGGCCCGTCGGCGAAAGGCCGACCTTGAGCCACAGGGTAGCGAGGTGAGTTGAGTTGGCACACAAGAAAGGCGTTGGTAGTTCCCGCAACGGCAGAGACAGCCACGGCCAGAGGCTTGGGGTAAAGATGTACGGCGGCCAGTCTGTGAGCGCCGGCAGCATCATTGTGCGGCAAAGAGGCACGAAAATTCACCCCGGCATAAACGTCGGCATGGGTAAAGACGACACTCTCTTTGCCCTGATTTCGGGTAAGGTTGTCTTTTCGAGGCTGGGACGTTCCAGAAAGAAGGTCAGCGTACAGACCGTCTAGGGGTGCGATCTTGAGGCCGTGCGCCGCCGTCTGACGGTCGCGTGCGTTGCCTGTGCCGCGTGCCGCGCCGTTTTGTTCGTTGTCCTAATTCCTGTTCAAACGCAGTCTCGGCATTCTGCTACGGAGTTCTTGTCTAACCTCAATCCGAGAGAGCTTATGGCAAAAAGAACAGTCCAAACGAGTGAAGTCACCGAGAAATTGAAAGAGCTTTGCATGTCCGCCAGCTGGGACCTGGACGACGATCTCATCGGCGCGATCAAGGAAGGTTTGCGCGTTGAGGAATCTCCCACGGGAAAGCAGATACTGGAGCAGATTCTGGAGAACGCCCGCATTTCCCGCGAGACCAAACTTCCCAGCTGCCAGGACACGGGATTCGCCATCATTTTCCTGGAAATCGGTCAGGACGTGTGTCTCGAAGGCGGCGACCTTACGGAGGCCGTCTACGAGGGCGTGAGACAGGGTTACGGCGAGGCCTACTTGAGAAAGTCCATCGTGGACGATCCCGCAATTGACAGAAAGAACACCCGCGACAACACGCCCGCGGTCATTCACACCGAGATTGTCAAGGGTGACCGAGTGAAAATCACGCTTGCCGCCAAGGGTGGCGGTAGTGAGAACATGAGCGGCGTGGCGATGTTGAAGCCGGCCGACGGCATCGAGGGCGTGAGAAGATTCGTGGTCGAGAGAGTCAAGAAGGCCGGCGGTAATCCCTGCCCGCCGATAATCGTCGGCGTCGGGATTGGTGGCACCTTCGAAAAATGTGCCCTTCTCGCCAAGAAGGCGTTGTTGCGGCCGCTGGGTTCGCACCACCCCGACAAGAGATATGCTGCTTTCGAAACAGAACTTCTCAAGGAGATAAACTCGAGCGGGATCGGACCCCAGGGTTTGGGCGGAAGAGTCACGGCCCTGGCAGTGCATGTGGAAACCTTTCCTTGTCACATCGCCAGCCTGCCTGCTGCCGTTAACATAAATTGCCACGCCAGTCGTCACAAAGAAGCGATCATCTAGGACGAACGGGGCCGGGCGATCACTTGAGAAGACGCTGTTAGGAACTTGCTCGTGCGGATCTAGCGTTCAACTCTCCGGGAAAGGATGCGATCGTGAAAAGGGTTTCAGCACCGCTCACCGATAACGTGGTACAAGACCTGAGAGCCGGGGACGAAGTTTTCATCAGCGGAGTCATTTACGCCGCCAGAGACGCTGCTCACAAGAGAATGGTCGACCTTCTCTCGAAGGGCGAACCCCTGCCTTTTGATATCAAAGGACAAGTAGTCTATTACGCAGGTCCCACTCCCACCAGACCCGGGGAGGTCATCGGCTCGGCCGGCCCGACGACGAGCTACAGAATGGACCCCTACGCACCCATCCTCATACAGCACGGGCTCAAGGGCATGATAGGGAAGGGCCAGCGCACGGAGCCTGTAGTGGAGGCGATGAAGAAATTCAAGGCCGTGTACTTCGCGGCCGTCGGAGGTGCGGGAGCTCTCATTGCGCGAGCCGTCAAGGCGAACAAGATTGTGGCTTACGAGGAACTGGGGCCCGAAGCTGTAAGAATGCTCGAGGTCGTCGATTTTCCCGTAATTGTTGCTCAGGATTGTCACGGAGGCGACCTGTTTGTCGAGGGAGTGAAGAAGTACAGCCGGCCCTTCCCCTAAAGAGGGCTCGCCGTTTACCCGTTCTTCTCTCTGAAACTGCGTGGCTGTTTCTGTGGCGGTTTCTCAGGTTGCTGAACTTACCTGAGAAGGATTTTGAATCCAGTGAGAGTGGCAGGAATCATCCCGGCCAGGTACGCTTCCTCGCGATTCAACGGCAAAGCCCTGGCTCTCATAGAAGGCAAGACTCTGATACGCCACGTTTATGAAAGAGCCCTGTCCTCGCGCTGCCTCAACGAACTCATGGTGGCGACCGACGATTCACGCATTGCCCGCGAAGTCGAAGGCTTCGGCGGAAAAGCCGTCCTCACCTCTCCCGAACACAAATGCGGAACCGAACGCGCTGCCGAGGTAGCGAGAAAGCTTGATGCCGACTTTGTGGTGAACATCCAGGGTGACGAGATGATCTCCGCCGGCGAGATGATTGACGAGTGTGTTTCTCCCCTTCTCGGAGACTCTTCGCTCAACGTTTCCACTTTGGCAGTGGAGATAAGGAACAAGTGCGACCTCAATGATCCTAACGTGGTCAAGGTGGTGCGCGGCCTGAACGGAGACGCGTTGTTCTTCTCGCGCTCCCCCATACCTTACGCGCCACTTGCGTCCTTGGGGACAGTGCGCGCGGAGACGGGTGTCGAGCAGGGCGTCGAGTTCCTGAGACACGTGGGAATATACGGTTTCAAGCGGACGTTTCTTCTTGATTTTGTCAGGCTCGGGCAAACACCTCTCGAACTTGCCGAGTGTCTCGAGCAACTCAGAATCCTTGAACGTGGGCATAGAATTGCCGTCGTTCTGACGAATCACTCGTGCGTCGGAGTGGACGTGCCCTCGGACATCAAGAAGGCGACGGCCTTCTTGGCGTCGCTCGCCGGGCCGGTGCATAAAGGACGTGTACACTAGTGGCGGATCTATGAGTGCAAAATATGTTTTCGTGACAGGCGGAGTCGTCTCCTCGCTCGGAAAGGGCATCGCAGCCGCTTCGCTGGGTTTTCTTCTGAAGAACAGGAATCTCAACGTCACTCTTCAGAAATGCGATCCCTACCTCAACGTGGACCCGGGTACGATGAGTCCTTTTCAGCACGGAGAGGTGTTCGTGACCGAGGACGGTGCCGAGACCGACCTCGACCTGGGACATTACGAGAGATTCACCGGCATAAACATGAGTAAGAAGAACAACGTGACCGCGGGGCAGATCTACGACGCCGTGATCACGAAAGAACGCAGAGGCGACTATCTCGGAGGTACGGTTCAGGTAATTCCCCACGTGACCGACGAGATCAAGAGACGCATTCTCGAGGTCGGTTCCTCGGACGGCGCGGACGTTGCGATTATCGAAATAGGCGGCACGGTCGGCGACATCGAGAGTCTGCCCTTCCTGGAGGCCATCCGCCAACTGAGACTCGACTTGAAGAGGGAGAACACCGCCTTCATCCACGTCACGCTCGTTCCGTTCATGAAGGCCGCGAGAGAAACCAAGACCAAGCCGACACAGCACAGCGTCAGAGAGCTCAGGGAGATCGGTATTCAACCCGACGTTCTACTTTGCCGAAGCCAGGCCAAACTTTCTTCCGAGGCCAGGGAGAAGATCGCTCTGTTCTGCAACGTGTCGCACGAGTCGGTCATCGAGGCGCTTGACGTTGACTCCGTCTACGAAGTCCCTCTCATGTTCAGCGATGGTGGATTGGATGAGTTGATCGTCAGGCTTCTCTCTCTCAAGTGCGGCCCGTCGCACCTGGAAAGATGGAGCGAGATGGTCAGCGCGGTAAAGCACGCCGACAGGGAGGTCTCCATCGCCGTTTGCGGGAAGTACGTCCATTTGAGGGACGCATACAAGAGCATTTCGGAGGCCATCGTTCACGCGGGGATGGCCAACAAGGCGAGAGTGCAGATAGAATGGATTGACTCCGAGCAAGTCGAGAAGGAGGGCGCCGAGAATCTCCTTCGCAACGTGTCCGGCCTTCTGGTTCCCGGCGGTTTCGGACAGAGGGGGATCGAGGGGATGGTCCGAGCCATAGGCTACGCCAGAGAGCGAGGCGTGCCGTTCTTTGGGCTCTGCCTGGGACTGCAATGTGCCGTCATAGAATTTGCCAGATCGGTTTGCGGTCTCGAAAATGCAGACAGCTCCGAGTTCAACCCCTCCACGCCCCATCCCGTCATAGCTCTCATGCCGGAGCAGTCCAAGGTGCAGGCGATGGGAGGAACCATGAGGCTCGGCGCGTACGGATGCGATCTAAGAGAAGGATCCGTTGCCAGGAAGGCATACGGTTCGGACCACGTCAGCGAACGCCACAGACACAGGTACGAGTTCAACAATGGCTATCGCGCCGTTCTCGAGAAGCACGGTGCGTTCTTTTCCGGCGTGCAGACGGAACGCAACCTCGTTGAAATAATGGAACTCAAAGGGCATCCCTGGTACGTGGGTGTCCAGTTTCATCCCGAACTCAAATCACGACCTGACGCGCCTCACCCGCTCTTCCGCGAATTTGTGAAGGCCGCGCTTGAGTTTTCGAAAACGGTATCACTTCAAGAGAAGAGCGACGCCTGACACATTTCACCACGGAGGGATGTCTGAACCTCACGCTTGAGAAGAAAGTGCGAGTGGGTGACGTAATCTTCGGCGAGAGTCAACTCGCATTGATAGCCGGACCGTGCGTTATCGAGTCCAGAGAGCACTGTCTCGAGATTGCCGGGCGAATCAAACTGATTGCAGACGGACTCGGAGTGCCATTCGTTTTCAAGGCATCGTATTCGAAGGCCAACAGATCCTCCGTCCGTTCTTTCAGAGGGCCCGGTCTTGAGGAGGGCCTCGAGATCTTGTCCGCCGTAAGAGAGAGAATCGGAGTTCCCGTGCTTTCGGATGTTCACTGCCGGAGTGAGGTGGAACGAGCCGCGCGGGTGTTGGACGTGATTCAGGTTCCGGCCTTTCTCTGCCGCCAGACCGATCTTCTCCTGGCGTGTGGTGCCACTGGCAAACCCGTGAACGTGAAGAAGGGACAGTTTGTCGCGCCGGAGGACACAAAGTACGTTCTCGAAAAGCTTGCCTCTTCGGGATGCAGGAACGTCATACTCACGGAACGAGGGACGTGTTTTGGTTATCATAATCTTGTTGTTGACATGAGAGGCATAACGACCATGCGGTCGATGGGAGTGCCCGTCGTCTTTGACGTCACGCACAGTCTACAGCGGCCCGGCGGGGAACGCACGTCCGGCGACACGGCCTTTGCGGCAACCCTGGCCAGAGCGGCCGTTGCGGCTGGCAGTGACGCCCTCTTTGTGGAGACGCACGAGAAGCCTGATGGCGCTCCTTCTGATTCGGAAACCATGCTGCCCGTCTCGTCTCTCAAGAGATTTCTGGAGGACATGATTAGAATTCGGGAAGCCTTTCTGAAGTGCTCACTGAGTTGAAGGGAAGACGCCCAAGTCTTGAGTGGCTGGAGCGGGGAGCGAGGCACAATTCGGGTGTTTCTTGCACTCGCGCGGCGGTGCCGCGTGCGACGAGAGAGAGCAGAAGCGATCGGACAGGCGGAGTGCGAGCAGGAGCGAGGGAACGTGAGTGAGGGAAACAGTGAGAAGAGACTGGAAGCAGGTCTGGACGGGCGGATGAGACGCATCAAGGCCGTCTTCTTCGACGTGGACGGAGTCCTCACCGACGGAAAAATTTACCTCGGACGCCGGGAGGACGCTAAGGCCTATTCCACAAAGGACGGTTTCGGAATCCTCGTGGCAGGCACGGCAGGCTTGGAAGTCTCCCTCGTGACGGGCCGCAGTTCGGCGAGCGTCACGCGCAGAGCCGGCGAGCTTGGAATCAAGGCCTTTCAGAACGTGGAGGACAAGCTCGCGTGCGTGAGGACCATCTGCGAGAGAACCGGTCTTGGGCTCGACGAAGTCGGTTTCGCCGGAGACGATCTTAACGATCTCAAGGTCATGAAGGAAGTCGGAGTGGCTTTTGCAGTGGCCAACGCCGCGGACGAGATCAAGGCAGTCGCTCATCTCACGATTTCAAAGAACGGTGGGGAAGGAGCGGCGAGAGAAGTGATCGAACGAATACTCAGGAGCCAAGGAAAGTGGGACGAGGCCGTCAGAAAGTTCGTCGGCTAGACAAGACGTCGATGTCAGCGCTCGACGTGGCAAGGCAGGTCTTGAGAAAAGAAGGCGAGGCCGTTCTTTCTCTTGCGGAGACGATCGGATCCGAGTTCGAACGTGCCGTTGAGACGGTAATTGCCGGCAAGGGCAGGGTGATCGTGACCGGTGTGGGTAAGTCGGGCATAATTGCCAGCAAGATAGCCGCCACCCTGACCAGCACCGGCACGCCGGCCTTCTTCATACATCCCGGAGACGCCGCCCACGGAGACATCGGTGTCGTGGAGAAAGGCGATGTTGTGATCTTTGTGTCCAAGAGCGGTGAGACTGCGGAGCTGACGCAACTCCTCCCGGTGCTCAAGAGACTCGGCGTGACCCTCATCTCCATAACGGCCGCGAAGGATTCTCCGATCGCCCGGGCGAGCCACTGCGTGCTGGAAACTGGCGCCGTCTCCGAGGCCTGTCCGTTTGACGTGGTTCCCACGACGAGCACGACCTGCGCGCTTGCGGTGGGAGATGCTCTTGCCGTAGCTCTGTTGAGGCTCAAGGGTTTTACCAGGGAAAACTTCGCCTTCTTTCATCCGGGCGGACTCCTTGGGCAGATGCTCAACCTCAAGGTTGAGGACGTCATGCACGCCGGGGACGAGCTTCCCAGGGTGGGAGAAGGCGTTTCCATGAAGGACGCAATCCTGGAAATAATGAACAAGGGGTTGGGTGTTACCACGATCGTTGATGCGGGCGGAAAGCTGTCCGGTATCGTGACGGACGGCGACATCAAGAGGATTCTCCTGAAATCACGCGACATTTTCACGCTGAAGGTGGGAAACGTGATGTCGAGCAAGCCGCGCACGATTGCCAGGGACGAGCTCGTTGCCACCGCGGTCAAGAGGATGGAAGAAAACCGGCCTTCTCCAATTACCTGCCTGATAGTCGTCTCGTCTTCCGGCGAGCCGGAAGGAGTCGTCCATCTTCACGACTGCCTCAGGGCAAGAGTCACTCGCTGACGTGATTCCGCCGACAGATATCTTGTTGATGTCTCGCCGATTAGCCTCGACCGCCTTGGCATGGTCTATGCTTGACGCCTCCCGCCTTTTTTGCTAACTTGCCTCAGGGGGAAGACGACTTTGGGTAAACAGCTCAGGTGGGCAACGGTGTATGTTCTTGCCAGAGGTTTGATGCTGCTGGGCCGCGTTCTTCCGCGCTCGGTGGCGTTGAGATTATTTGGTGGGCTCGGCGCGGCGGGTTTCCTTCTGCTGCGTAGAGACAGGACGAGAGCTGAGGTCAATCTGTCTCTCGCGTTCTCCGAGTATTCAAGGAAGGAGATTCGCAAGCTCGCTCGCCGTGTTTACGTGGAGCTTGGAAGAAATTGTGTGGACGTCTTCGGGCTGTCTGCGTTGAAGTGGCACGAACTGGATGACTTCGTTAGTGTGCAGGGTGTGACTCACTTCGATGAAGCCGTGTCGCGCGGGAAAGGCGTAATAGCCGTAACGGGTCACATCGGTTGCTGGGAGCTCTTGGCGGCGTACTTTTCAATGATCGGATATCCGCTGGCCGTTATTGTTCGACCGCTCAGGGATCGGAAGCTCGAGAAGTTGATCGACGACTTGCGGAGGTCAAAGGGAATGAAACCCATCTCGAGAGTGAGCAACGTCAAGGCCGCGTACAGTTGGCTTAAACGCGGTGGAGTACTGGGGGTGCTCATCGACCAAGACACGTCGGTCAAGGGTACATTCTGTGATTTTTTTGGTCGTCCGGCGTTCACGCCTGTCGGGCCCGCCTATCTGGCTCTGCGTACGGGCGCAGCGATCGTGCCGATGGCCATTCAAATGGAAGAAGATGGCACTCACACGATACGAATAAGAGAGCCTATCGACGTTCCTCGCGACCTGGACACGGAGACGTGCGTGCATTCGGTCATGCAGGCGTGCACGCAGGCCATAGAGGACTACATCAGACGCCGGCCGGCCCAGTGGGTCTGGATGCACGAAAGATGGAAGACCGCGTCCGCCCCGGCGAACGTGAAGGCCGAAAGCGAGGCTTCGCGAGGAAAAGGATGCGCCGTTCAAACCTGAAGTATTTTCTCCTGATTGCCGTTTTCTGTTGCGCGATATGCGTGAGCGTGGCAGGCTGCGAAAAGCACTCGAGTTCGAGTCCCGAAAAGACTCCCGCAGAGACACCGGATCAGGAAGTGGGGAATTTTTCCCTGACCGAGAGCCTGGAAGGCACCAAGAAGTGGACTCTTTGGGCAGAGTGGGCAGCCATTTACAACGAAAAGGCGAAAGTTCATGCGAGAAACGTCCGAATAGACTTCTTTGAGGAGGACGGCACCAAGTTTTCCGAGCTGAAGGCCGACTCCGGGATAATTGACCAGAAAACCAACGACATGGAAGCTCGGGGGAACGTGTTCGTAAAAACTGAGGACGGTATCACTCTCGAGACCCAATCCTTGAGTTGGCTCAATCTTGCTCAGAAAATACTGTCCGACGATTTCGTGAAGATAACTCAAGGGAGAGACGTACTTACCGGCTTCGGTCTAGTTAGTGATCCCAGCCTCAACGAGTTCGAGATAAAGAAGAACGTTCAGGCCTTCGTGATCGACAAAGAGGGTAAGCTCGTCCCGAAGGGATAGCCAGGAGGCGGCAGTGGGGGAAGCGATGAAAGTTCTCAAAGCCGAGGGGCTTGTAAAGAATTTCGGGAGGTGGACCGTGGTGAACGACGTGAGCCTTGAGGTCGGGCAGGGCGAAGTCGTGGGGCTTCTCGGGCCAAACGGAGCGGGCAAAACGACCACGTTCCACATGATCGTGGGTCTCCTCAGACCCGACGCGGGCAGAGTCATGCTCGCTTCTGCAAATGTGACTCGCGTCCCCGTTTTTCGCAGAGCCCGCATGGGACTTGGCTATCTTTCCCAGGAACCCTCCATTTTTAGAAAGCTGACCGTGAGGGAGAACATCCTCTCCATCTTGGAGACCCTGGACCTCACCCACAAGGAGCGAGAGACCAGGGTCGCGAGTCTCCTGGAAGAACTCGGAATCTCTCACCTTGGTGATCGGAGTGCCTACAAGCTCTCCGGAGGGGAGAGAAGGCGAGTGGAGATCACGAGGGCGCTCGTGAGTAATCCAAGTTTCATGCTGCTGGACGAACCCTTTGTCGGCATAGACCCCATCGCCGTCGGCGAGATTCAAGACATCGTTCTCAGACTGAAGCAGAAAGGAATAGGGGTCCTCATCACGGATCACAGTGTCAGGGAAACTCTTTCGGCCACGGACAGGGCGTACGTCATGTTCGAGGGGAGAATACTGCTCTCCGGCACCGGAGAACAGTTGGCCGGCGACCCTCTTGCCAGGAAGATATATCTGGGCGATAAATTCAGGCTCTAGCGCAGGGATTGGAACGTGACATGGAACTAAAGCACAGTCTTCAACTGACACAGAAGCCCACGTTGATAATGACACAGAGGCTTCAACAGGCACTGAAGCTACTGCAAGTGCCCACGCTCGAGCTTCAACAGATCTTGAAGCAAGAGCTTCTTCAGAACCCTCTCCTGGAAGAAGTGGACGAAGAGGAAGAAGTTCAAGAAACGTCCAGCTCCGAAGAGGAGACGAGCACGGCGGACGAGCCCGAACCCGTGGAGAAAGAGGATCCGCTTGAGTGGGCCGAGTACTATCAGGAAGGCTACGATGCATCTCCGGGCAGACCCGACAACTCCGCCGATCTGCCCGAACGGGTCCCGATCACAGTTCCCACACTGCGCGAGCACCTGCAGAGTCAGTTGAGAATCTCCACCGACGATCCCGAGCTTACTGAGATTGGGGAGTTTCTCATAGGTTCCATCGACGACAGGGGATTCCTCACGATTACCGCCGAAGAAGTGGCGACGTTGATTGGAAAACCCGTGGAGAGGGTTGAGGAGGCCATCAAGTTGGTCCAGTCGTTAGAACCTCCGGGCATCGGCGCACGGGATCTGAGGGAATGCCTCCTCATCCAGTTGAGTCGTGAGGACGCGGCCGAGAGTCTGGCCGCCAGAATAGTCAGAGATCATTTCGATTCCCTCAAGGATAGAAAATTCGCCGAGATCGCAAAGAAGATGCGTGTTCCGATCGTACAGATCCAGGCAGCGGGCGACATAATCTCGAGACTCAATCCGAAGCCGGGTTTCTTGATATCGCAGGAGGAACCGAGGTACGTGGTTCCGGACCTGGTTGTGGATAAGGTCGAGGACAAGTACGTCGTGTTTCTCAACGACCGCCACGTTCCGAGGCTTCGCATCAACCCTTCGTATCGAGACATGTTGCGGGGAGAAAAGGCTCGGAAGGACAAGACAAGAGAGTACATCATAGGCAAGCTCAACTCAGCGAAATGGCTTATTCAGACGATAGAACAGAGACGAAAGACCATGGTCAAGGTGATGAAATGTATCGTGGACAGTCAGGAGGAATTTCTCGACAAAGGGATCGCCTTCTTGAGGCCTCTGACTCTGCAACAGGTGGCCAATCAGATTGGAATGCACGAATCAACCGTCAGCAGAGTCACAAACAACAAGTATGTGCAAACCCCGAGAGGGGTGTTCGAGCTCAAGTTTTTCTTCTCGAGCAAGTTGCAGACCGATGCCGGCGAAGATATGAGCGCGAAGAGCGCGAAGGACATAATCTCCGTGCTGGTGGAGGAAGAAGACAGGTCGGATCCTCTGAGCGACCAGAAGATTGCCGACATCTTGAGAGATAGAGGTCTCAGGATCGCAAGGCGCACCGTGGCAAAGTACAGAGAGCAGCTGAGATTACTACCGGCTCGCTACAGAAAACGACACTAGCCGTTCTTGTGTCCACGTTCCCGCAGGGGTAAACGTTGATGGCAGTTGCCAGGCTTCCCCTCTGGGCCAGAAAGCCGTTCGCCGAAAACAATGCGACGCGTGAAGTCGACCGTCTGTTGGAGACGCTCGGGCTGAACACAGTCTGCAGGAGCGCGCGATGTCCCAACAGGTGGGAATGCTATTCTTTGCCTTCCCTCACTTTCATAATCCTTGGCACAGTCTGTACGAGAAAATGTGGGTTCTGCGGCGTCTCGAAAGGAGAGCCTGGAAGCGTCGATGCCCGAGAGCCGTTCCGCCTCGCGCAGGCCGCGAGGAAGCTCCGGCTCGATTTCGTGGTGCTCACTTCCGTAACGAGGGACGACCTGTCGGACGGCGGGGCGTCTCATTTTGCCAGGTGCGTGGAGGAACTGCGAGGGATAGAGACCGGGCCGGGAGTCGAAGTTCTGGTCCCTGATTTCGGAGGGGAAAGCCGATTCTGTTTGCTTGTGCTGGAGGCACGTCCTGATGTATTCTCTCACAACGTGGAAACCATACCCAGGCTTTACCCGACGGTGAGGCCCGGCGCCGATTATTCTGTTTCGCTCAAGCTTATCGAAACTGCCGCGCTTCGTGCCTCAGGCAGCGTCGTCGTCAAATCGGGGTTCATGGTCGGTCTTGGTGAGAAAGAGGAGGAGGTGATGGATGTTCTGAGAGATCTTAGGAATGCGGGCTGCCGGTCTGTCACAATAGGGCAATACCTCAGGCCCACGTTGCGCAGCCTGCCCGTCAGAGAGTACGTTTCCCCTGAACGTTTCCGCCACTATGAGGAGACGGGAAAGCGGTTGGGATTCGACGCCGTGTATGCTGGCCCCCTGGTCAGAAGTTCATACAAGGCTTTTGAGATTTGGAGGAATGTCAATGGAGATCACGACTCGAAGTAAGAATTTCACTGCAAGCCCCGCAATCAGGAGTTATACCGAGGAGAAACTCTCCAAGCTGGAGAAGTACTCGAAAAAACTCGTTGAGGCCCACGTGATGTTCTCTCTCGAAAGATACAGGCACATTGCTGAAGTCGTGCTTAGGCTTAACGGTGGTGATATCACGAGTCGCGCCGAAAGCAACGACATGTATTCTTCCATTGATACGGTTGTTGATAAGCTCGAAAGGATGTTGAATAAGAGGAAAGACAAGGTCACGAGCAGGCGCCAGAGGGGCTCTTTGAAGGAGTCTGGGGCCAAGCTCGAGACGTTAGGGAAACTCGCGACCCTCAGGCCGAAAAAGGTCGTGCCTCGACAAATGACCGTGGAAGAGGCCATGGACGCTCTGGAAAGAAGTCGCGAGGACATTCTGATATTCGTGAATGCTGCGACGGAGAGAACCACGGTGCTTCAAAAGAGAGGCGACGGAAACTTCGCTCTGATGGAGCCGGTGAGCTAAGATGCACGGAATCACAATTAGCAGATTCTATGATGATAAACGTGAGGATCTTCATCTGGAACTCCTCACCAAATCCCTCGAGTCCAAGACAGAGATCACGGCGAGTGACGTGAATAGACCGGGCCTCGCTTTTGCAGGGTTCGTCGGGAATTTCCTCCACGAAAGGGTTCAAGTCCTCGGGCAGACGGAATCACTCTATCTGGGCACGCTTCCGGCCGACAAGAGGAGGGAGGCAATCGGGAGGCTGTTCAATTTCGCTCTCCCTTGCATCATCGTGGCGAAGGGGCTGGACGTGCCGCCCGAATTCATCGAACTCGGAAATGCTCATTCCGTGCCCATTCTCAGGACCTCCCTCACTACCACTCCTTTCATACGTGAGCTGACGGCCTATCTTGACGACGTGTTTGCTCCGCGCACGGTGGTGCACGGCTCTCTTGTGGACGTCTATGGCATAGGGCTTTTGTTCACCGGACGGAGCTCCATCGGTAAGAGCGAGTGCGCGCTTGACCTTGTGGAGAGAGGTCACAGGCTCGTGGCCGACGACGTCGTGAACGTCATGAAGCGGCACGGCAATTTCCTCATAGGTATTTCCTCGGAAATCTTGCGGCATCGCATCGAGATCCGAGGACTCGGAATAATCGACGTGAGAAGCATATTCGGGATCCGATCCGTCAGACTCCAGAAGAGAATCGAAGTGGAAGTCAGGCTCCAGGATTGGAGTGACGCAGATGACTACGAGAGAATAGGGCTCGAAGATAGGATGACAAACGTACTCGACGTCGAGATTCCGATTGTCACGGTACCGGTCGTGCCCGGCAAGAACATCACTGTCATCGCAGAGGTGATAGCCCTCAATCACATTGTGAAGATCTACGGATATCATCCTGCCAAAGACTTTGATGAGAAGCTCATGCAGGCCATGCATCGCAAGAGCTTGCAAGACAGGCTCGTCAGCGGTGATTGGGAATGACGGAGGCAAGTTCTATCAAGACCCAGGACGAAGGCGCATGCGAGACGAAGGCGCCGCGATTTGTGGTGATCACGGGCGTGTCGGGGGCCGGAAAGAGCTACGCGATCAAATGCCTCGAGGACATCGGATTCTTCTGCGTGGACAACATGCCCGCCACGCTGATTCCCGTTCTTGCCGATCTCTGCCTTCAGTACGGTGACAAGATTTCTAACATCGCCCTGGTCGTTGACATACGAGAGAGGGATTTTCTTGACAACATTGCCGGCAGCCTTTCCGAACTGCGCGGCAAAGGAGTCGAGTACGATCTCCTTTTTCTTGACGCGACGGACGAGGCACTTCTGAGGAGGTTCAGGGAGACTCGGAGGAAGCATCCGCTCGGCGAAGGAGTGGGTGTGCTCGAGGGCCTCCACGAGGAGAGAAGAAGGGTGGCCTTCCTGAGGGACTCTGCAAGAAGGGTGATCGATACTTCTGCAATGACCCCGGGAGAGTTGAGGGACGTCCTGTTCGCCGCCTTCGCCACGTCGGACACGAAGCCGGAGCTACTCACGACGATAGTCTCCTTCGGGTACAAGTTCGGCTTGCCTCTTGATTCGGACGTGGTTCTTGACGCTCGCTTCCTGCCCAATCCCCACTACGTACATGAGCTGCGGGCTTACACGGGCAATGACAAGAAGGTCGTCGCTTTTCTCGAAGCGTGTGACGTGACCCTCGAGTTCCTGGAGCGCCTCGAGAGCTTTCTCGGATTTCTCCTGCCGCGGTTCGAGAAAGAGGGCAAATCCTATCTCACGATCGCCGTTGGGTGCACCGGAGGAAGGCATCGCTCCGTCTACGTCGCGAACAAGATCGCGGATGTGCTCGAGAGACAGGGAGTCGACGTGCGGGTGCAGCACAGGGACGTGAACAGATGATCTGAACGGACGGCCTGGGGTTGCACCTGGCCTGGAAACCGATCACTCGGCTGCCCCATGTTTTTCGCGACAACGGGGTGAGGGAGACGCAGCCTAGGAAATGACAAGGGCATTATTGGTCACTCACGGAAACCTCGGAAGTGAACTGGTCAACACCGCGCAGCTCATAGTGGGCCCGCAGACCGGCGTGAAAGTCCTTTCGAATGAAGAACTCTCCTCCGAGAGCCTGTGCGAGGCCGTGCAGGGTGAGGTGCGCACGTACGGCCAGGACGATACGGTGATTTTCGTGGACGTGGCTGGAGGCAGTTGCCTCACGGCCTGCAAGTCGGCGCAGAGCGAGTGCAAGAGAATCAAGGTAGTTTCGGGTGTAAACCTGCCGATGGTGCTGGAATTCTTTCATTACAGGAGCAAACTCCCGTTTGACGAGCTTGTGGAGAGGATTCTCGCAAAGGGCAGGGGCGGCATCCAGGCCTTATAGGCGTTTTGTGAAGCTTGTTTTGATGAGGATAGACGACAGGCTGCTTCACGCCCAGGTGGCGGTGGGCTGGGTCGGCGCGCTCTCGCCGGACGTCGTCATCGTGGCCGACGATGACGCGGCTTCGACGCCGGGCCAGGCAAAGCTTCTGGGCATGGGCCTGCCTGACAATGTTGAGCTTGTGGTAGCGAAGGTGGGCGAAGCGGCAGGCATATTGAAGGAAAGAGCCCTCGACACGAAGAAATGCATCTTGCTTGTGCGGGATCCTCTTGGCGCACTTCAAATTCTTGAGGCCGGGCTCTCCGTGGAATGGATCAACGTCGGCGGAATGCACTTCGGTGAAGGAAAAACGAAACTCCTTCCGTACGTCTTTGTGGACGGGCGGGATTCTGAAATTCTGCAGGAGCTTGCCGCCGGAGACGTGAGGCTCGTGGCCCAGGATGTGCCTGGGAATCCGTCCTACGACGTTGTCAAACTACTCAGGAAGGGCAAACTTGAAGAAGACTAGCTTCGTATTCTGTGTACACAATCACCAACCTGTCGGGAATCTGGACTTCGTGCTGGAGGATGCTTTCGAGAGGGCCTACCTGGCCTTTCTGAACGTCTTGGCCCGACATCCGTCCATCAAGACCGCGTTTCACGTGAGCGGGGCGCTCCTCGAGTGGATTGAGAGGCATCATCCCCAGTACTTTGACCTGGTGCGTTCACTTGTGACGCGAGGCCAGCTCGAAATCATGACCGGCGGCTTCTACGAGCCGGTGCTTCCCTCGGTACCCGACGAGGACAAGATAGGACAGACAAGAAAACTGACTTCGTTCGTGAAAGAGAAATTCGGTTTTCAGGCCAGGGGCTTGTGGCTTGCGGAGAGAGTCTGGGAGCCGTCGCTGGCAAGCGCAATCGGGAGGGCCGGCGTTGAATATACGGTCGTGGATGATTCCCATTTCAAGAGCGCAGGTCTACCGGAAAACGAGCTCCTCGGATACTACCTGACAGAGGATCAAGGTACGGTCATCAAGGTGTTCTCGGGTAGCAAACGTCTCAGATACCTGATTCCGTATGCCGATCCCCACGAAACGCTGGACTACCTGCGCGAGAAAGCCTCCGAAACCGAAGACACTCTTCTCGTTTTTGCGGACGACGGAGAGAAATTCGGGATATGGCCCGGGACTCACAAACTCTGCTATGAAGACAAGTGGCTAGAGAGATTCTTTACAGCATTGGAAGCAAACAAGGAATGGGTGAGCGTTGTCACATTCTCGGAATATATCTCGCAGCACAAACCCCTCGGTTGGGTTTTTCTTCCCGCGGCGTCGTACGCGGAAATGATGGAGTGGAGTCTTCCCGTCGAGGCTCAGCTCAGGTATCACGAATTCCTAGGAAAGCTGAGTGCGAGCGGTGAATTCGAGAGATACGAGAGCTTCGTGAAGGGAGGATTCTGGCGCAATTTTCTTAGTAGGTATCCTGAGAGCAATTGGATGCACAAGCGCATGCTGTACGCAAGGCGTAAGGTGTTGAGAGACGTCCCTTCGGAGCTTCGGAAGGCGTCTTCGGAATCGAGGAGGCCACTCGGGTCGGCCGGGGCTCGCGAGGTCGCCCTCAACGAAATATGGAAGGCGCAGTGCAATTGCGCGTACTGGCACGGGGTCTTCGGCGGTCTCTATTTGCCTCATCTGAGAGAGGCCATCTACAGGCACATCATCCGAGCGGACAAACTGGCGAGTGAGGTGCCGGGGAATGTCGCGCCCGCGCCGACTGTTGAGCGAGTCGATGTTGACGGAGACGGTGCGGAGGAGATCGCGATCTCGAACGGCAAGCTTGTGTGTTTCATCGCTCCGGCCAGGGGAGGGACCGTCGTAGAGATTGATGACGTGGCTCACGAGATAAACCTCGTCAACACTCTGGCCCGTCGCAGGGAGGCGTATCACAGTCAGATCAAGACCGGCGCCGGCGATAAATCCGGTGAGAAGGTCGCCAGTATTCATGACGCGGTCGTGGCGAAGGAGGAAAAACTGGACGAGTTCCTCTTCTACGACAGGTTCCCCAGGGTTTGCCTGCTCGACCATTTTCTGTCGCCCCGGACTTCGCTCAGCGAACTCTTTGAAAGCAAATTCGAGGACCTGGGGAATTTCGCGGGTGCTCCCTACACCGAGAAATCACCCTTCAGGGATGGGCGAGTCGTGTTGAGCGCCTCGGGGATGGTCCGTTCGGCGACCGAAACGGCACGCTTGACCATCGACAAGACTCTGTCTGTTCCAGCCGGTGTGGCTTCACTCCAGGTGTCCTACGATCTCAGTTTCGGAAGCCAGAGGGGCGCGGAGTTGCTGTTTGTTCCCGAACTGAATCTATTGATTCCCTCCGGCCGCGGAGCCCAGGGCAAGGTTGACACAGACGCGTTGGGCGCGCGGGTTGTAGAACTCTCGAGTCCCGGCGAATTTCTTGGCGTCAGAGGGTTGACATTGACTGACGAACGCGTGGGACTCTCGGTGACGATCTCGATGGGAACGGCTTGCAAACTCTGGCAATTCCCCGTCGAAACAGTTTCCCTGTCCGAGGGCGGCCTCGAGAAAATCTATCAGGGCACGTGTGTCATGCTGGCCTGGCCGCTGCCCGCGGGGATCAGGCAAGCGAGCTTCGATATTCGTATGGAGTTCAAAACCTCGGACGCTAAGCACGCTCTGACAAGCAGTACGCGCGCGGCCGGGAGATAAGGAATGTTGAGGGAGATTCTTCTTCTCTGTCTGGCCGGCGGAGTGTGCGCGCTCGACACGGCCACCGCCTGGCAGCTCATGCTGAGCCAGCCCCTCGTGAGTGGGACGGCTGCGGGCTTGTTGGTCGGCGCCCCCCACGCGGGGATCTTCATAGGACTCGTGCTTCAACTCCTCTGGTCCGCCGCCATTCCCATGGGAGCCCGCCCCATGCCCGACGCGCCTGTCGGATCCGTGAGCGGGGTCTGGTTCGCCGTGACTCTTCTTGAAACCAATTGCCTCGCTTCGTCTTCCTTTTGCTATCTTCTCGGCCTGATTGCCGCCTTGGCCGTGGCGCTGTTGGGGAGACGGACAATACTGCTCGAGCGCGAGATCGGTCGAAGGCTCTTCAAGAGATTCGTGAAAAATGTGAACGACGGTCGGGACGCCCGCCCGGAGAAGGCGGTCTCGCTTGCCGTGGCGATCGGCTTTGCGCGGGGCTTTCTCCTATGTCTTCTGGCCATGGGTGCTCTGACTCCACTGGCGCTCTTGCTTGCGGAGAATCCCGGCCTGTCAGCGCGTGACTACAGTCTCACGCTTCTAGTTCTTGAGGCCCTGGGGGTGGGCGTCCTCTTCTCCGTTTTTGTCGGCAGGTCAAGAGCTCGCCTCCTCACCTTCGGGGGTGGTGCGGCCTGGGCTTTTCTCATCATGAGCGTTTTTCGCCGATGAGGTGTCAAGTGGGCGAGAGGAACCTGGGCAAGTTGGATCTTGTTCGGTTGGTGCTCCGTTCCTTCTATCTGCAGGCGGCGTGGAACTACGAAGGCCTGCAGACGTTGGGGTTTGCGTATGTGATGTTTCCCGTGGCCCGCAAGCTCGGTTGTGGAACGACCGCGACACGGGAATTCGCAGTGCGACATCTCAGGCTTTTCAATACGAATCCTGTTCTTGCTTCGTACATCATCGGGGCTACTGCAAAGCTGGAAGAAGAGCGTGAAAGGGGGAAGGTGAGCGCCGCCGACGTGGAAGCGCTAAAGAGCTCGCTCGCCGTTCCTCTTGCCGCCGTCGGTGATCGTTTCTTCTGGGCAAGCATGAGACCACTTTCCGGAATGCTGGGTGTGCTGATTGCGGGTGGGTTCGGGGTCCTGGGCGCGGTTGCGTTGCTCGTGCTGTACAACGTCTTCCACATCTACTACAGGGTGAAGGGTGTGCTCAGAGGATACACGTTGGGCGCCGGTGTCGTCGGAGAGATTCCGAAGCTTAGGCTCATGACACTGAGCCGGACCGTCGGATGGGTTGGGGCCGCGACAGCGGGCATTCTGCTCGTGGGGGTCGTTCATGCCTGGAGCGGTGGGTGGAAACGGGAGGCCCTGTTGCTGCTTCCTGTCGTGGCGATAGCGAGCGGGCTTCTGCGAGAGTCGTTTCAGAAGAGAATCACCGAGGTCGCCATCGCCGTTGGAGCCGCGGGGCTTGTTTTGACAGCCAGCGGGATTTTCGGTTAGTATCACGTGGAACTTGTTTTGGAAGAACAATGCTTGTGACAACGCTTACAATCACTAACGACCCGGGTGTTCACCTGCGGGCTGCGGCGATATTCGTGAAGGAAGCCAGCCGGTTTAGGTCGGACATTTGGGTGATGAAAGACGACATCGAAGTCAACGGCAAGAGTATTCTCGGGCTTGTCTCTCTTGTTGCCGAGCGAGGTTCGTCCATCCGTATAAGGGTCCAAGGAGAGGATGAAACCGAGGCGCTCGCGATCCTCACTGATCTCGTTCAGAACAAGTTCTACGAGGACCAATAGCAGGTTTTCCGCATGGCAGTATCCAACTCCAGAATCATCAGAGGCATCCCGGCGTCTCCTGGAATTGCCATCGGCAAAGCTCACATTCTTGAACTCGAAGAGCTCCACGTGAGGGAGAGACAGGTCGAGCCCCAGGACGTTGAGGAAGAAGTCCGGCGATTCAAGGCCGCTCTTTTCACGGCGCGCAAGGAGATGGAAGCGCTGATAGAAACAATAGAGGAAGAACTCGGACCGGAGCAGGCGAAGATATTCGACGCACACTTGATGATACTCGATGACGTCGTGGCTGTAGACAAGACGATGAAGGCGATTCGCGAAGGAAGAAGGAACGCCGAGTTTGCGTACAGAGGAACCCTTTCCGAGATCGCGGAAGGGCTTGACCTCGCCAAGGAAGAGCATTTCAGGGACAGCGCAGCCGACGTACGTGATGTCAAGAGAAGGGTCATAAGACACCTGCTCGACGAACCTCGACGAGGCCTCGGAACGATAAAGGGACAGGTAGTGCTGCTGGCGCACGACCTCACGCCGAGCGAAGCGGTGTTGCTGAGCAAGGACACCGTGCTCGGCTTTGCCACGGACTCTGGTGGCAGGACGTCGCACGCAGCCATAATGGCTCGGTCGAGAGGCATCCCCGCCGTTGTCGGGCTCAAATACGTGACGGCCCACGTCAAGGCCGGAGACACGGTGGTAGTGGACGGGAATAGGGGCTTGGTCGATGTGAATCCCACCGATCAGGCCCTTCAGGAATACAGGAAGAGACAACAGCGGCTACTCGATCTGGAAGGAATGCTACTCGACATAAGAGAGCTGCCCGCGGTCACGACTGACGGACACAGAATAGAGCTTTCGGCAAACATAGAGATGCCGGAGGAGGTGGAGTCCGCCCTGGCAAAGGGAGCGGGAGGCGTCGGACTGTACAGAACGGAATTCTTCTACATGAAGAGTGCCAAACTCCCGGGAGAGGAAGAACAGTACGAGGCATACAAGAAAGTCGCCGAGAGATGTCATCCGTATCCCGTGATAATTCGCACGGTGGACGTCGGAGGCGACAAGTTTGCCTCCTATCTCGGAGCCGCGAAGGAGAACAATCCATTCCTTGGGTGGAGAGGGATAAGGTTCTCCCTGGAGAGACAGGAGATATTCAAGATCCAATTGAGGGCGATTTTCCGTGCGGCCGCGGCCGGCAACGTGAAACTGATGTTCCCGATGATTTCCAGCCTCGACGAACTGAGACAGGCCAACACAATCTGTGCGCAGGTTCAAGAAGATCTGAGGCAGAGAGGCGTGCCTTTCGGAGACAATTGTGAAATAGGGATCATGGCGGAAACGCCCGCATCAGTCATGATAGCTGATTCCCTGGCCGGAGAGGCCGATTTTTTCAGCATCGGTACGAACGACCTCATACAATATACGCTCGCAGTAGACAGAGGCAATGAGAAGATTGCCTATCTGTATGATCCCTTGCATCCGGCCATCCTGAAGTCCATAAAGACACTGGTGGACGCGGGACACAGGCACAACATCTGGGTCGGAGTGTGTGGTGAGATGTGCGGTGATCCTGTCGGGGCAGTGATCTTGCTGGGGCTCGGCCTGGACGAATTCAGTACAAGCCCGTACCTTCTTCCCGAAATAAAAACGATCGTGCGTTCTGTGAGCTACGCGGAGACCAAGGAGCTTGCAGACAAGGCCTTGTGTCTATCGACGGCTGCAGACGTCAGAAGCTTCGTCGAGGAAGTGATTGTAGCGAAGTTTCCTCAAATCCTGTCCCCTTGATTCGCCGTCCTGCTGGTAACTGTCCGACTTTCTGAGAGGGAATCATGATACTTGACGCCCCGATCGAGTTGAGAAAAATGGATCCTTCCGGAATGCTGAGGCTGGTCAGCGATATGCCTCAGCACATCGAGAAGGCGATGGTCATCAGTTCCTCCGCCCCGGTGGGTGTGTCCGACTCAGGGTTCAGGCACGTGGCGGTGGCCGGCATGGGGGGCTCGGCCATTGCGGGTGACCTGGTGAAAATGCTCATGGAGGAGAGGGCCGGTATTCCGTGCGTTGTGGTGAGGGAGTATGACTCCCCTCTTTTCGTGGGGCAGCGGACGTTGCTCTTCTGTTCGAGTTACTCGGGCAACACGGAGGAGTCGCTCTCGCTGTACGAAGACGCCAGGAAGAGAGGTGCGCGCGTCATTTGTCTCGGGTCCGGCGGTGAGCTCCAGAGGCGCGCCATGGTGGACGGCGTGCCTTTCCTCAAGATGGAAGAGGGATTGCCTCCGAGAGCGGCAATCGGATACTCCTTCTTCATGATGTACGACGTGCTGCGTCGAATGTCCATTCTTCCCGAAGAGCCTGGAGAAGCGAGCGAGGTCGTCTCGCTACTCAGAAGCAAGACACAAACTTATCACGAGGAGACTCCAACCTCTCACAATCCTGCCAAGAAGCTGGCCGCGGAGCTTTTCAACAGGTTCGTGGTCGTCTACGGAAGCAAGCTCACGTCCTGCGTAGCACTAAGGTGGAAATGTCAACTGAACGAGAACAGCAAGACGCCGGCCTACGTCGGCAGCTTTCCGGAACTCGATCACAATGAGATTGTGGGTTGGCGTGGGTTGAAGACGCTCGGTATCCCCACAGAAGCGATCGTTCTGAGAGATTCCTCTGAACACGACAGGGTCGGCAGGCGAATAGACATTACACTCGAGCTGATGAAGGCCGACGGAGTACAAACGAAAGAGGTCTGGAGCGAAGGGCGAAGCCTTCTGGCGAGAATCTTTTCATTGATTTACCTCGGCGATTTCGTTAGCATCTACCTTGCCATGCTCCGTGGTGAAGATCCGACTCCGGTACGAAGAATAGACGAACTCAAGAAGAGATTGTCGGAGGAAACGAACACATGAGGACGAAGGCAATAATCCCAGTGGCCGGCGTGGGAGCTCGATTGAGGCCCCATACGCACACGGTTCCGAAGGCGCTGATGAATGTTGCCGGCAAGCCTATTCTGGCTCACATTCTTGATCAGCTTCCGGAGCTCGGAATCCAGGAAGTGGTCATGGTTGTTGGATACATGGGAGACAGGATAAGGCAGTACGTAGAGGGGAACTACTCTCTAAATGTGACGTACGTGGAACAGGAGGAGAGAAAGGGTCTCGGTCACGCCGTTCATCTCACGGAGACTCACGTGAAGGACTCCCCGGTTCTCATCGTCTTGGGAGACACGATTTTCAAAGCAGACTTCTCCAAGGTCGTTGGTGGGACGACCAATTACATAGGCGTCAAGGAGGTCGCGGATCCGCGAAATTTCGGAGTCGTCGAGGTGACAAACGGCCACATCAAGAGGCTCGTCGAGAAACCGGAAGTCCCGCCCAGCAATCTGGCCATAGTCGGTGTGTACTACGTTGCACAGACCGAGCTGATGTTCGAGTGCATTCGCGAAATCATGCGAAGGAAGATAAGGACCAAGGGCGAATATCAGCTCACGGATGCACTCCAGCTCATGCTTGACCGCGGCTCCGAGATGCAGACCTTTTCCATCCACGGCTGGTACGATTGCGGCAAGACCGAGACACTGCTCATTGCCAATCGCGATCTCTTGGAGCTTGTCCGACATCAGCCGACAATATCTGGCAGCATCATCGTACCTCCCGTGGCAATAGACGAGTCGGCGAAAATCGACAACTGTGTGCTGGGACCGCACGTGTCCGTAGACACAGGTGCGATCGTCAGGAACTCGATTGTGCGCAATTGCATCATCAATGCCCACGCTTGCGTGGAGGACATACTCCTGGACGCTTCTGTGGTGGGTGAGAACGCGGTGGTACGAGGCGCCTTCAAGAAGGTGAACGTCGGAGACTCTTCAGAGGTGCAACTGACCTAGCAAGCGGAGGATCGTTGAATGGAGAAGAATCGTCTCTTTACGTCCGAATCGGTGAGTGAGGGCCATCCTGACAAAGTTGCGGACCAGATCTCGGACGGGATTCTCGATGCGTTGATCGAACTCGACCCGCTGTGCAGGGTGGCCTGTGAAACCCTTGTCACCACGGGTCTGGTGTTTGTGGCAGGCGAGATCAGTACGTCCTGCTACGTCGAGATACCTGAGATAGTTCGCTCGATCGTGAGAGACATAGGGTATACGGATGCCAGCTACGGCTTTGATTACGAAACCTGTGCGGTCATAACTTCGATTGACGATCAATCCGAGGACATAGCCCTGGGTGTCGACAAGCACGGCGCGGGTGACCAGGGTCTCATGTTCGGGTACGCCACGACCGAAACCCCGGAGCTCATGCCGCTGCCGATACTGCTCGCGCATCGTCTCGCCAGGAGACTGGCCCACGTCAGAAAGGCGGGCATACTCCCTTACTTGAGGCCCGACGGAAAAACGCAGGTCACAGTTCGGTACGAAGGAGACAGGCCCGTCGGAGTGGAAACCGTCATAGTCTCCACCCAGCATCATCCCGACGTTGCGCACGCCAAGATTGAGAACGACGTCATCGAGTCCGTGATCAAAGCTGTGATTCCCAAGGAGATGCTCCAGGGCAGAAACGTGAATTATTTCGTAAATCCGACCGGGAGGTTCGTGAAAGGCGGCCCCCTTGCAGACACGGGTCTAACGGGAAGAAAGATAATCGTCGACACGTACGGTGGCGTCGGTAGCCATGGGGGCGGATGCTTCTCGGGGAAGGATCCATCGAAGGTTGACAGATCCGCGTCCTACGCGTGCAGACACGTGGCCAAGAACATCGTGGCCGCCGGTCTTGCGACGAAGTGCGAAATACAGGTGGCCTACGCAATCGGAATCGCGAAGCCCGTCTCGGTTACCATAGACACCTTCGGGACGGGCCAGCTTCCTGATGATGAGATATCGAGGCTCGTAACGAAGCACTTCGATCTCACTCCTCTGGGAATAATCGAAAGGCTCAAGCTCAGACGTCCCATATACAGATCTGTGGCCGTCTACGGTCATTTTGGCCGTGAAGAGCCGAATCTCACCTGGGAATTTCGTGACATGGTTGACGTTCTTAAGAAGGGAGTCTAGGCGTTGATGAGCGCACCAAAGATGCACGACGTGAAGAATCTGGGGCTGAGTGCGGCAGGAAGAGCGAGAATTGAATGGGCAGACAGGAGCATGCCGGTCCTGAGAGCAATAAGGAAAAGGTTTGCTTTGGAGAAGCCCTTGAACGGATTGAGAATATCTGCGTGCCTTCATGTGACGAGCGAGACTGCGAATCTAGTGAGAACGCTGATGGACGGGGGGGCAGAAGTGAGACTTTGTGCCTCAAATCCCCTCAGCACTCAGGACGACGTGGCTGCTTCTCTCGTGTCGGACTTCGGAGCGGCGGTCTTCTCCATAAAGGGTGAGGACAAGAACGTTTACTATGAGCACATAAGTTCCGCCCTCGACATAAAGCCGACGGTGACGATGGACGACGGTGCCGATCTCGTGTCGGAGCTTCATACGCGGAGGAAGGACCTGATTCCCGGAGTGATCGGCGGAACCGAGGAGACCACAACGGGTGTGACGCGGCTTCGGAGCCTCGAGCAGAACAAGGCGCTTGCCTACCCCATAATCGCCGTGAACGACGCCAACACCAAGCACTTCTTCGACAATCGCTACGGCACGGGCCAGAGCACCATAGACGGCATCTTGAGATGCACGAACGTGCTCCTTGCAGGTCTCAACTTTGTCGTGTGCGGTTACGGGTGGTGCGGGAGAGGGGTCGCCATGAGGGCGAAGGGCATGGGAGCCAACGTAATCGTGACGGAAGTGGATACCTTGAAGGCCCTCGAGGCAGTGATGGACGGCTACAGAGTCATGCCGATCGCAGACGCGGCGGTGATCGGAGACGTCTTCGTCACGCTCACGGGCAACATGGCCGTGATACGCAGCGAGCACTTCGAGGTCATGAAAGACGGCGCCATCGTAGCCAACTCGGGTCACTTCAACGTGGAGCTCGACCTCGACTGCCTCGGCAAGATCAGCAAGGGAAAGCGGGGAATGCGCGACTTCGTCGAGGAATACACCCTGACCGACGGCCGAAGGATATACGTACTGGGTGAAGGTCGTCTGATCAATCTCGCCGCAGGTGAGGGGCACCCCGCAACGGTAATGGACATGAGCTTTGCCAACCAGTCGCTTTGCGTCGAGTATCTTGCAAGAAAAGGCGTGAAGCTCGAAAATAGGGTCTACCCGGTTCCGTCGGAGATCGACCAGCTGGTCGCCAGACTCAAGCTTGACGCGATGGGAATCCGCATCGATAGCCTGACGGAAGAGCAGACAAAGTATCTTTCTTCGTGGGAGCTTGGCACCTAAGGGAACGGTCTGGGACGGCAGACCGTACAGGAAGGAGAGCCGTGTCCCGTGGGCAAAAGAAGCTCTGGAACTTATTCTTTCGTGACGGGGGCCTTGCTGCTTGTGGCAGGTGTGATGCTCCTGTCGAGTCTTGTCAGCTACCACGAGGAGGACATCGGTCTCCTTGCTGAGCACGAGGGCAACGTTGCGAACGCCTTCGGGCTGCTCGGCGTCAGGATTGCTCAGGGTTTCCTCTCGGCCTTTGGCCTCATCTTTCCTTGGTTCATAGGCATTTTCCTCCTCGCGTGGTCTTGGAACCGCTTCGCGAGAAATCCCGCCGGCAAACTGTGGCTTCAAACTCTCTTCTCTCTCGGCCTAATCTGGATCCTAACAGTCAGTCTTGCGCTCCTCCCGGGTCTGTCCAGGGTCGGTGATCGGCGTCTGGCCGGACAGTTCGGTCTGGAAATAGCTGATCGAGGCCACTCGCTGCTGGGTTCCTTCGGAGCTCCCGTGGTCTCCTGGTGTGTCCTCGTCATCCTGTTCCTCGTCGGACTCGAGACCGGCCTCTTGCCCGGCCTGAAAGCGTTGAGTTTCTTGCGAAGACTGGGACTCCTGGCCGGCAGCATCGCGAACGCGCTGATCACGAAAGTGGCCGCGTTCGTTGACGAGAGGGCGCGCCGCACGAAAATCAGCCGGTCTGAAGAGCGACCGGTCGAGAGGAAGGCGCGCGGGCCGGTGAGGGCAAGTGAGCCATCGAGAGCAAAGATTCCTGCCGAACCCAGGATCACGCCTCCCTCTTCGGAACCGCGGCTTGCCGCTCAGATGCGAATTCCAGCCGCGGCAGAGTCAAACCAGAGATCAACGTCGCTTTTCCCTGCGACAAGGGAATCCAGGGCGGGAGAGCCTCCAACACGGGAGGCGGAGTTTTCTCTGCCCTCTCTTTCTCTCCTCGACGATCCTTCGGGACCCGAAACCTACATGTCAAAAGAAGAGCTTCTCGAGTCCTCAAAGATGATAGAGGAGAAGCTCGCGAATTTTGATGTGACGGGAAGAGTGACGGAAGTGCACCCGGGACCGGTCATCACAAGGTTCGATTTTGAGCCGGGGCCGAGCATTACCGTTAATCAAATCGCAAGCCGCGCGGAAGACCTCGCTCTCGGGCTCAAGGTGTCGCGAATAAGGTTGCTTACTCCGGTTCCCGGCAAGGCGGCAGTCGGAATCGAGGTCCCCAACAGGGTACCCTCCATTGTGTACATAAAGGAGCTTCTGTCCTCGGACGCCTTCCGCAAACAGGAAGGCCGGCTTGTCCTGGCACTCGGCAAGGATGCTCTGGGCGGATGTTTCTACACCGAGCTGTCCAGGATGCCCCATCTCCTGATTGCGGGTGCCACCGGTTCCGGGAAGAGCGTCTGCATCAGCAGCATCATCTTGAGTCTTCTTTACAGACTCTCGCCCAAGGAACTGAATCTTCTGATGATTGATCCCAAGAAGCTCGAGCTGACGGCCTACAACGGCACTCCGCACCTTGTGATGCCGGTGATCAGCGACGCCAGAGAAGCCAGCAGGAGCCTGAGATGGGTGGTGAAGGAGATGGAGCGTAGATACCACGTTCTCGCGGCAAAGGCCGTCAGAAACATTGACAGCTTCAACGAGCGTGTTCGCGAGGAGGGCGCAGAGGAACTGCCGTATCTTGTGGTCATAATAGACGAGCTTGCCGACCTCATGTGCATGCTGCCCACCGAGATCGAGGAGCCCATCTCCAGGCTTGCCCAGATGGCTCGCGCGGTCGGGATTCATCTGATACTTGCCACGCAGAGGCCGAGCGTGGACGTTATAACCGGGGTGATCAAGGCAAACTTCCCGACCCGACTGGCATTTCAGGTTGCCTCCAAGGTGGATTCGAGAACGATACTGGACATGAACGGAGCAGAGGCATTGCTCGGCAGCGGAGACATGCTCTTCTTGCCTGCAGGTCGGGCCGAGCCTGAGAGACTTCACGGGTCGTACGTGTCCGAGAAGGACATAGAGAGGGTGGTTTCCCATCTGAAGAACTACTCTTGGATGGCAAGGCCATTCGTTGACCTGACAGAGTCTATTGCGGCCGACGGAGGTGAGGCCGGTGCCGAGGACGAACTGCTGGAAGACGCAGCCAGAGTGGTCATAACTCATCGCCATGGATCCGTGTCCTTACTCCAGAGACGGCTCAAGGTAGGCTACTCGAGAGCGGCAAGGCTCATGGACAGGCTTGAAGAAATCGGAGTTGTCGGGCCCGCAGACGGTAGTAAGCCGCGCGACGTTCTCGTCAATGACTCCTTCCTGGATCAAGGAGGACTCTTTGAGAAAGAGTCTCAGAGCCCGCGGCCGTCTTGACGGAGGGCGATCGGTGGCTCTCATTTCACTCGGCTGTCCGAAGAACCTCGTGGATTCTGAGGTGATGCTTGCCCGGCTGGCCGAATGCGGCTTCAGCACAAAGAGCGACATGGGTGAAGCTGACGTGGTTGTGATCAACACTTGTTCTTTTCTGAACTCTGCCAGAGACGAAGCAGAGCAGTGGATAAGGGACGCGGTGCGCCTCAAGAGGCAGGGCAGCCTCAAGGGTGTTGTTGTTGCCGGCTGTCTGCCGGCGTTGGAGAGAGACCGTCTCTTTGAGGGCTTTGACGAGATCGACGCGATTTTGGGACCGCGTGACAGACTCAAGATAGCGGAGGCGTGCGATGTGGCGCTCGAAGCGAACGGCCGCAAGGCAAGCTTCCTCGACGACTCCGACTCTCTTGTTCGCCGTCTCCATCCCAGGGCGATTTCCACGGGGAGACACACTGCGTATCTCAAGATCGCCGAAGGCTGCAATAACAAGTGTTCCTACTGCCTCATCCCCCGCATAAGAGGAAACATGGTGAGTCGCAGCATGCAGAGTCTGGTCGACGAAGCATCGCGTCTTGCGCAATCCGGGGTACGCGAGCTGTCGCTCATAGCGCAAGACACGACCAATTATGGAGTGGATCTCTACGGGCGACCGAGACTGGCGTCGCTCCTGAAAGGCCTGTCCCGCGTCGAAGGTGTCGACTGGTTGAGGCTTCTCTACACTCACCCGGCGCACTGGTCCGACGAGATCGTGGAAGCATTCGCTGAGAATCCGAAACTCTGCAGGTATGTTGACATACCCGTCCAGCATTTCTCGGAGAAAGTGCTGAGGCTCATGCGAAGGCGCACGTCGCAGAGGGCACTCGTCAGAGTTCTCGAGAAAATGAGAATGGCAGTGCCCGGCATCTCCCTTAGGACCACCGTGATGGTCGGTTTTCCGGGAGAGGGAGAGAAGGAGTTTGCGGAGCTCCTGGGTTTTCTCAGAGATTTTCGATTCGACCATCTGGGAGCTTTCGCATATTCCAGAGAGCAGACTACTGGGGCGGCGCGCCTGCCGAATCAAGTGCCGGAGGACGTGAAAGAAGAACGCCTTCACAGAGTCATGGAGGCGCAGCAAGAGATCTCCAGGTCTAGAAACGAGGCGATGGTCGGCAGGGAAGTCACCGTTCTTGTGGACAGCGTGGGTCCGACACGGACCAGAGGCGTTGCCAGAACGGAAGGGCAGGCCTTCGAAGTGGACGGCGTAGTTCGCACGAGCGGAGCGAATCTCCAGAGCGGTCAGTTCTTGAAGGTTCTGATAGTGGGGTTCAACGAATATGATCTTTTCGGGAGGCGCTTTTCTGAAGATGTGTTGACGAATCAAGCGGTGGGAAAGACGACTATTACCAAGAGAAGGAGAGTCGAGTGAAAAGAAGGCGTCTATTGCTATGGTTCATCGTTGTGACTCTGTCGGTTCTGGCCCTTTGTCCTGTTGCTGCCTCAGGCCGGGACGTGCTCGGAAAGGGTCTGATGACGAACGTGGCCCTCATGGAGAAAACCACTTCGGCTGCGGTGGACTCGCTCGTTCAACTGTTGCCTTTTCCTCTGCGCGGGCCCGTACTTCTCGGGCCGGCACTCCCTCATGATGCAGGTTGGATGGTAGAGAACTTCCTCGGGGGAAGACTGAGAGAAAAGGGCGTCAAGGTAGTAGTCTCGGCGGTTCCTCCTGCCCCGGCCGTTCCCGACACGTCAGAGGCTGACACCACCGTCGTTAGCGATAGCTCGAGGGTCGGCGCAGCGCCAAAGAGTGAACAGGGGATGTTGACCTTGGAGTACAGGGTTACCGAACTGGGCATGGAATACCCGAGGGCCTGGAGACCTCACTACTTCGGTCAGAAGATAGTGGAGCGTGTTGCGGTTGTTTCTCTGTATGGCAGACTGATCGACCAAGACTCCGGCACGCTGGTTTGGGCCGGTGAAGGCCGCGCCACCCAACGTGACGTCGTCCCGGCATCCAGGCTGGCATTGCTGGAAGGCAAGGGCCCGGATTGGCAGAAGGGCACCCTGCCGGCCGGAAAGCTAGGCGGCATTGTTGAGCCCTTCGTCGTTGCTGCCATCGTAGTCGGTTTGGTCTATCTGTTCTACTCCAACAAGGAATAATTTTGTCGTCGAAAGCGGCGTGCCGTAGAGAGGACTTTACGCTGGACCCGCGAAAGGTACGCGTGAGACGGGCGCGGGTGAAGAAGGAAACAAGAAGGAAATGATGCACAAGAGATTGTTTGCCTGCCTATTTTCGTTTGGTTTTGCTGCAAGCTTTGTTCTTTCTTGCGCGACGACCGACGGCGCGCGGCCCACGGTCGCGGTCACACAATTCGAGAAGGCCAAGGCAAGGTACGAGGCGCACAGGTACGCGGAGGCGGCTGAGCAATTCAAGATCCTGCTGGCTCAATTTCCTGGTAGCAAGTACGTCGAACCTGCCACGTTCTTTCTGGGGAAGTCCTATTTCGGAAGCAAAGAGTATCCGCTCGCCCAGGTGGAGTTCGAGCGAGTCACGAGAGACTATCCCAGGGGAAGCTATGCCGAGGAGGCCACTTTCATGTTGGGCGTGTGCGCTTACAAGGAGCGTCGGCCTGCCCCTTACGACCAAACCTCAACTGACAAGGCCATAGCACTTCTTGAGGCCTACATCGCTTTCTACCCGGAGGGAGCCTTTGTGACTCAGGCACAGCAGGAGATCCGCGAATGCCAGTCAATCTTGGCGCAGAAGCTCTACCTGAACGGCCGACTCTATCTGAAACTGGGGGACTCTGTTGCGGCGCGAAGCTGCTTTGACGAAGTGCTGGCCAAGTACGCCGATTCTTCGTGGACGCAGTGGGCGTCTCTCGGAATCGCCCAATCGTATGAACGCGAGCGAAACTGGGAAAAGGCGGTGGAGGGGTACGAGAACGTAGTGAACGGAGACAAGAATCCGGAAACCTCCAATGTCGCCAAGGATAGGTTGAAGAAAATCAGAGGCAAAGCAAAGCGGGCCGGCTGAGAGCGTTGATTACGTTCGCGCTCATTCTTTCCTGCCTGAATTGTCGCGATGGAGAATGACACGGTGAAGATCGGTCTCTTCGGAGGCACGTTCGATCCAATCCACGTGGGGCATCTCATGATCGCTGAAGAGGCGCGTGAGAGGCTGGGGCTTGATAGAGTCATTTTCGTTCCCTCCGGAATCTCTCCCCACAAGAATCGTCTCAAGATATCGAGCCCGGAGTCACGTCTTGAGATGACCAGGCTCGGAATCGATGGAAACGAGCATTTCGAGTTCTCCGACTTTGAGGTGAAACGCCAAAGCACATCTTTTACGATAGAAACTGTTTCTTGTTTCAAGAACGCCCTGGGAAACGAAGCGGAGATCTTTCTCGTCGTTGGAGCAGACAGCATCCTCGAGATTTCCATGTGGAAAGAGCCTCAAAGGCTTGTTTCAGCGTGCCGGCCTGTCGTTCTGAACCGTCCTGGCTTTGACCTGAGGAAACTTGAACCATGGCTGCGTGACCGCGCCCTGATACTGGATGGGATGCTTGTAGGCATTTCATCCACGGACATACGTGAGCGGGTCGCCACCGGGCGTTCGATCAGGTATCTTGTTCCTCCCTCCGTCGCCGCTTACGTCTTCGATCACAGACTGTACACGGGCGCCAGCAAAGCTTGACGAGCTTGGCGCGGAGTTGCGTCCATGAAATCGCGCGTCTACCTTGTTGACGGTTCCGCTTTGGCCTACAGGTCCTATTTCGCCTTCGTGGGAAGGCCTCTCACGAATTCGAAGGGCGAAAACACTAGCGCCGTCTACGGCGTAGCGAACATGTTGCTCAAGCTTCTGAGGGAAGAAAGGCCGGACTACATCGGCGTGGTCCTCGACTCTCGGGTTCCAACCTTCAGACACAAGCGATTTCCGGAATACAAGGCCAATCGCGAAAAGATGCCGGAGGAGATGCGGAGCCAATTCCCTCGCATCCTCGAACTCATCAGCGCAATGGGACTGAAGACAATCGAGGCCCCGGGTTTCGAAGCAGACGACGTGATGGGCACGTTGGCGAAGCGCCTGACGAAAGAGGGAGTGGAAGTGGTTCTGGTCTCGGGAGACAAGGACTTTTGTCAACTGGTCGGAGACGACGTGAGGGTGCTCAACCCGGGCAGGGCCGGAGAGAATCCGGTTTGGGTTGACAGAAGGCAGGTCGAAGAGCGTTTCGGAGTCGGGCCGGAGAAGGTAGTCGACGTGCTTGCGCTTGCGGGCGATTCGTCCGACAACATTCCCGGCGTTCCGGGCATAGGGCCGAAGACCGCCTCCAAGTTGGTGTCCAAGTACGGCGGTCTCGAAGAGATCCTGGGGAAGCTTCCCATCGATGGAGAGGAACGGCTCTCCGAGAAACTGTCACAATTCTCCGAACAGGCAAGGCTCTCACGCGAGCTCGCCAGCATTTGCCTTGAGGCTCCCGTTTCAATTGAGCTCGGTGACCTGCGACCCGGCGAACCGAGGAACGAGAGGCTCAAGTCGCTTCTCGAAGATCTTGAGTTCAAGAAACTCGTGTCTACTATCTTCGAGCCGTCGGAGTTGCGGTACGAATGGACCGTGGTTGAGACCGAGGACGAGTTCGAAGAGTTTCGCAGGAAGGCCCGCTCGTGGAAGAAAGTCGGATTGGCCGTGCTTGCGGGGCGCCATCGTTTCTCGCTTCCCGTGGGGTTTGCCGTGGCAGCCTCGGCGAAGG